>JANLJK010000406.1:0-7462 GCA_029255525.1 Pseudolabrys sp. | reverse complement strand
AATGTCAGCCCGTCGGCTGCGCGCGGAATTGGCCGGTCTTGCGGAAGCGCCAGAGATAAGACGGCACGATGGCTTCCATCGAATCCGGCGTGATGCCGATGCCTTGTAACGTGCGGCCTTCGGCCTTCGCCGCGTCCGACACCACATTGTCCGATCGCAGCAATTCGACCTGGTCCGGCGTCAACAACGGCTTCGGCATGAACTGAAGGAACTTGGCCTGCAGCTTGGCGGCGAAGAAGGGGATCGGCAGGAGGATGCGCTTGCGCTCGATCGTGGCAAGCACGAACTGCATCAGCTCCTTGAAGGTCTTCACTTCCGGCCCGCCCAGTTCATAGGTGGTGCCGCCGCGCAGCTTGCCATCGACCGCGTCGGCGATCGCCGCTGCGACGTCGCCGACGAAGACCGGCTGGAAGCGGGTCGCGCCGCCGCCGATGAGCGGCAGGAACGGCGACATGCGGGCCATGCCGGCGAAGCGGTTGAAGAAGTCGTCTTCCGGTCCGAACAGGATTGACGGCCGCATGATCACGGCCTGCGGCTGGGCGGCGAGCACCAGCTTTTCGGCCTTGGCCTTGGTCTGGGCGTATTCGCTCCGCGAATTCTCGTCGGCGCCGATGGCGGAAACGTGCACCAGCGATGCGCCATGGGCGTGCGCGGCCAGCGCCACCTGCTCGGCGCCATAGGCGTGCACGGCGTCGAAACGCTGGCGGCCGCGTTCGAACAGGATGCCGACCAGGTTCACCACCACATGGGCGTCGCGGGCGGCCGCCTCGACGGAGGCGGCGTTGCGCAAATTGGTCTGCACGGCGTGGATCTGGCCGACGCGGCCGAGCGGCTGCAGGTGGCCGGCCAGCTCCGGCCGGCGGACCGCGACGCGGATGCGGTAATGGCGCTTGGCCAGCGCGCGGACGACGTGCCGGCCGAGGAAGCCGGAACCGCCGTAGATGGTGACGAGGGTGTCGTAGGGACTGCGTGCGGTCATGCCGCTCTCGCTGAATTCGGGGGAGGGTCGATCCGGGCAATACAGGATCGGCCGGAGGCTGTACAGGGGCGCGCGCAGGGGTTCAGCCTTCAATTGACAAGCCGAACGCGGCTCCGTACCTAGTCCTCCGCTTGCCCAGGTGGCGGAATTGGTAGACGCGCTGGCTTCAGGTGCCAGTGGCTGAAAGGCTGTGAAGGTTCGAGTCCTTTCCTGGGCACCAATTGACCGACAAAAAGCAGCCCTCCGGGGCTGCTTTTCGTTTAAGGGCATACGGTATCGGTGGGGCTCAACCCGCAGCTTGCATCCGCCCCGCCCCCTCAGTATCCATCGCCCATGACCATCCGCCTGCACCGCGGCGACCTGCCGGACCTTTCCGCCTACAAGGGCTCAGTCGCCATCGACACCGAGACCATGGGTCTCCATCCGTCGCGCGACCGCCTCTGTGTGGTGCAGCTCTCGCCGGGCGACGGCTCGGCCGATGTGGTGCAGATCGCCGCCGGCCAGACCAAGGCCCCCAATATCGAGCGGCTGCTGGCCGATAAATCGGTCCTCAAGCTGTTCCACTTCGCCCGATTCGACCTCGGTATCCTGGCCAAGACGTTCAACGTCATGCCGGAACCGGTCTATTGCACCAAGATCGCCTCGCGGCTGGTGCGCACTTATACCGACCGGCACGGCCTGAAGGACCTGTCGCGCGAACTGCTCGGCGTCGATCTATCGAAGCAGCAGCAGTCGTCCGACTGGGGCGCCGATGCGCTCACCGATGCGCAGGTCGAGTACGCGGCCACCGACGTCCTGCATCTGCATGCCTTGAAGGATCGGCTGGACATGATGTTGGCGCGGGAGGGCCGTACCGATCTCGCCGCCGCCTGTTTCCGGTTCCTGCCCGATCGCGTGCGTCTCGACCTCGCCGGCTGGCCGGATCAGGACATTTTCTCGCATTCGGTGTAAATTACCGGTCTGCGGCCAGGGAGCCGTCCGGCAGTGATTCGCGGCGGAAATCTTGCCGCCGATGGGCCATATTCGCGGGCCATGGTGCGTCCCGGGGCGTGAATTCCGACAATTCGATACCAAGCGACCCAATACCGCTTGGGCAATGGGGGCCTTCGAAGTGAAAGACCGGGCGGCACGCTCGATTGAACTTCAGGCAATCAGCCAATCGCGATGAACCGTGTGATTACAGCCCGGACCGATCCGCAGACGGCGCGCTCCTATTGGACGATGAGCCGCGGCGACAGCGATCGTGCCTTCCGCGCGGCGCGGCGCCACAGCCGTTTGGTGCGCGTGCTGCGCATCGCGATCCCGATCAGCGTCGTCAGCGTGCTCGCCATCATGTTCCTGATGACGTATTTCAATCCGTTGCGCGTGCTGACCAAGCTGCCGATCGATATCAGCGATCTGGTCGTGTCCGGCACCAAGATCACGATGGAGAAACCACGCTTGTCCGGCTTCACGCATGACTCGCGCGCCTATGAGCTCTCGGCGGAGGCGGCCGCGCAGGATATGACCAAGCCCGATCTGGTCGAACTGCGCAATCTCCGCGCCAAGGTGGAAATGCAAGACAAGAGCACCATGCAGATGTCGGCGCTGACCGGCCTGTACAATTCCAAGACCGAGACCTTGAAGCTCGAGCGCGACATCCTGCTCTCGTCGTCCTCCGGCTATAAGGGTCGGATGAGCGAGGCGATGATCGACATCAAGAAGGGCAATGTCGTGTCCGACCAGCCGGTCGAGCTGGAGATGCTGCAAGGCAAGCTCAATGCCAACAAGCTGGAGATCGTGGATTCGGGCGATGTCGTCCGCTTTCACGGCGGTGTCGTCATGGACATGATGCTGAGCGAAGAGGCCAGGAAGAAGGCCGGCGTGCAATGAATCTCGTCCGTGCGTTCATCATTGTCGTGGCCCTGGGCGCCGCCGGGCCGGCGTTGGCGCAGGCGTCGAAAGGCCCACCCAATGCGTTGCAGGGCTTCTCGCAGAACCGCGATCAGCCGGTGCATATCGAGGCCGCGACGTTGGAGGTGCGCGACAAGGAGAAGATCGCGACCTTCTCCGGCGACGTGCGCGTGAAGCAGGGCGACACCGGCATGCGCTGCAAGTCGCTGCTGGTGTTCTATGAGCAGGACGCCGATAAGGAGGCAAAGCCCGCCGACAAGACCAAGACCATGACGGCGGCGACGCCGGGGCCGGGCGGCGAGCAGAAGATCAAGCGGCTGGAGGCGCGTGGCGCGGTGGTGGTGACGCAGAAAGAGCAGACCGCGACCGGCGAGCTCGGCATCTTCGACATGAAGACCAACACCGTCACGCTCACCGGCAATGTCGTGATGACGACGGGCCCGAATGTGCTGCGCGGCGACAGGCTGGTCGTCGATCTGACCACCGGCGTATCGCGCGTCGAGTCGAGCAAGAACGGGCAGGGCCGCGTGCAGGGCCTGTTCCTGCCGGGCAGCGCCGGGCCCGAGCTGAAGCCGGGCGCGATGCCGCAGCCGCAGTCGGCGCGCCCCGCGCCGCGTACCAATTGATGGCCCTCTTGATCGTCCTCTTGCGCAACCGCGTCGTCTGCGTGTCTCGTAGGAATCAGCTAAGCTCGGTCCTTGCGCGCTCCGCGCAGACGGAGCCGGACCGGATGAAGCGCTACGAGGTCGTTTGGTGAATATCCTCTCGCTGTTCCAGCGTCGTTCGGCCCGTCCGCGCCGTGCTCTCTCGCCGGCCGAGGCGCGGGCGCAGCAGGCCGCGCTCGCCGCCGCCCAAGGGGGCGCTCAGGGGCGCGCACCGGCACCCGCGCGGCCGCCGCAGCCGCAGCCGGTGCCGCAGCAACGCCAGGCGCCCGCGCAACAACCGCAACAGCAGCCGCGCCGCGATGGCGGCGCTCAGCAGCAGACGCGTCAGGCCTATCTCGCCGCCCATGCGGTCGAAAAAAGCTTCGGCGCCCGCAAGGTCGTGCGCGGCGTCACGCTTTATGTCCGGCGCGGCGAAGCCGTCGGCCTGCTCGGTCCCAACGGCGCCGGCAAGACCACCGTGTTCTACATGATCACGGGCCTCATTCCGGCCGATCGCGGCCGTATCGAGCTCGACGGCTACGACGTTACTGCATTGCCGATGTATCAGCGCGCGCGCTTAGGGATCGGCTATCTGCCGCAGGAAGCCTCGATCTTTCGCGGCCTGAATGTCGAAGAGAACATCCGCGCGGTGCTGGAGGTGGTCGAGCCCGATCGCCGCCGCCGCGACGCCGACCTCAATGCGTTGCTGGAAGAATTCAACATCACACGGCTGCGCAAGACGCCGACCATCGCGCTGTCGGGTGGCGAGCGCCGCCGTGTCGAAATCGCGCGCGCGCTGGCGACGCGGCCGAGCTACATGCTGCTCGACGAGCCCTTCGCCGGCATCGATCCGATCGCGGTGGGCGACATTCAACAACTTGTCCGTCATCTGACAAATCGCGGTATCGGCGTATTGATCACCGATCACAATGTGCGCGAGACGCTCGGCCTGACCGACCGCGCCTACATCATCTATTCGGGTGAAGTGCTGATGGAGGGCCGCCCGGAGGACATCGTCAACAATCCCGATGTTCGCAGGCTCTACCTGGGCGAGGAATTCCGCCTATAGACTCGTCAGCGGCGAATGTCTGCACACAATTTGTGCAATGCCGCGGTGCGGAATCACATGGCGACAACTGAAGGAGCTGGTATAGTCTGTTTGAAGCAAGAAACGGACCAGTTTCCGCCGGGAAACCGCCATGGCCTTGTCGCAACGACTGGAGTTCCGCCAGACCCAAGCCCTGGTGATGACGCCGCAGCTGATGCAAGCCATCAAGCTGCTGCAGCTCTCCAGCCTTGATCTCGCCGCCTATGTCGATGGCGAACTCGAACGTAACCCGCTGCTCGAACGCGGCGCGGACGATGATGGCCCGTCGGCGCCCGACGCAGAGCCGCCGGAAGGCGCCGCGGAGGCGCGCGACGACAGCAACGGCGACTGGATCGGCGACGACCTGGAAACCAGCCGCAGCGCCATGGAGCAGGGTCTCGGCACCGAGCTCGAGAACGTCTTCCCCGACGACGGCGGCGGCAAGGCTGCCGCGCCCGAAACTCCCCCGCCGGCCTATTCCGAATGGTCCGGCGCGGGCTCCGGTGGCGTCGAGGACGGCGACTACAATCTCGAGGCTTTCGTTTCCGCCGAGACCACGCTCTCGGCCCATCTCGCCGAGCAGATGGCGCTGGCGATTTCCCATCCTGTCCATCGCATGATCGGCCAGTACCTGATCGATATGGTCGATGAGGCGGGCTATCTCTCAGGCGATGTCGCTTCGGTGGCGGAGAAGCTCGGCGCCACGATCGGCGATGTCGAAGCCGTGCTTGCCACGTTGCAGACGCTCGATCCGCCCGGTGTCTGCGCGCGCAACCTCACTGAATGTCTCGCGATCCAGCTCAAGGAACGCAATCGTTTCGATCCGGCAATGCAGGCGCTGGTTGCCAATCTCGATCTGTTGGCGAAGCGGGATCTGCCGGCGCTGCGCCGTGTTTGCGGTGTCGACGACGAAGACCTGACCGAGATGATCGCGGAAATCCGCAGTCTCAATCCGAAGCCGGGCCTGGCCTTCGGTTCGACGAACGTTCAGCCGATCGTGCCGGACGTGCTGGTGCGCGCCGCGCCCGACGGCTCCTGGCAGGTCGAATTGAATTCCGACACCTTGCCGAAAGTGCTGATCAACCAGCGCTACTACGCGCAGGTGGCGAAAGGCACGAAGAACGACAAGGACAAGACCTATATCGCCGATTGTCTGCAGACGGCGACCTGGCTGGTGCGCGCGCTTGATCAGCGCGCCAAGACGATCCTCAAAGTATCGAGCGAGATCGTGCGCCAGCAGGACGGCTTCTTCGCCAAGGGCGTGCAGCATCTGCGCCCGCTCAATCTGAAAACCGTCGCCGATGCGATCAGTATGCACGAGTCGACGGTATCGCGCGTCACCGCGAACAAATACATGGCGACGTCGCGCGGTATTTTCGAACTGAAATACTTCTTCACGTCATCGATCGCATCGGCCGACGGTGGTGAAGCGCATTCCGCCGAAGCGGTACGCCATCGCATCCGTCAGCTCATCGACTGCGAAACGCCCAACGATGTGCTGTCGGACGACACCATTGTGGAAAAGTTACGCGGCGCGGGCATCGATATCGCGCGCCGGACGGTCGCCAAGTATCGCGAGGCCATGCGGATTCCGTCCTCGGTGCAACGCCGGCGCGAAAAGCAGGCGGCTGCCGTCTAACGGCCGAACGACATTGACGCGAGGAACATTTCGACGCTCAATTGCTTCTTGATGGAACTGACGGTCGATGGAACTGAGGGCGGGTAATTCGCCCGCCCGGCAAAAGGGGAGACAGCCGTATGCCCTTGCGCGTTTCGGGACGAAACATCAACGTTGGACCCGCGCTGCAACAGCGCATCTCCGACCGGGTTGACGAGGCGACTTCCAAGTACTTCCGCGGTGGTTATTCGGGTCATGCGACCGTCGGTCGCGACGGTTTCGGTTTCCGCACCGAATGTGTCCTGCATCTCGATTCCGGCGAGCTGCTCGAAGCGGCGGGCATGGCCGCGGATGCCTACGAGAGCGCGGATGAAGCCGCGGCTCGCATCGAGACGCGTTTGCGCCGCTACAAACGTCGCCGCAAAGACCATCAAGCCCGTCGTGGCAGTTGATGACGGTTCGAAAAATGCAAGAAAAATCAGCAGGGCTTGCCTAGCGGGGCCCCATTGACTTCGGTCGCGGGGCGCTCTTATGGTCCCGCCGCCTTAAACACCCCCTTGCAACTCGGCGCCGTCACTTACCATTCTCGGCCATGTCCATGACGCTTACCGATCTTGTTGCACCGAACGCGGTCATTCCCGCGCTGAAGGTCAACAACAAGAAGCAGGCTCTTCAGGAACTCGCTGCCCGTGCTGCCGAGCTGACCGGCCAGAACGAGCGCGCGATTCTCGAGATCCTGTTGCAGCGGGAAAAGCTCGGCTCGACCGCGGTCGGTAATGGCGTTGCGATACCGCATGGCAAGTTGCCGAAGCTCGGCCGGTTGTTCGGTTTGTTTGCGCGTCTGGAACGGCCGATCGATTTCGAAGCGCTCGACGGCCAGCCGGTTGATCTGATGTTCCTGTTGCTCGCGCCGGAAGCGGCCGGTGCCGATCACCTCAAGGCGCTGGCGCGCGTGGCGCGTCTGCTGCGCGACGCCGATATTGCACGCAAGCTGCGCGACTCGCGCGACGCCGACGCGATTTACGCGGTGCTGTCGATGCCGCCCACGGGCGCCGCGGCGTAGGCCTCAGCTGTCGTCCCCGCGCAGACATCGAGTTTACCCGATGTCTGCCACGATAGTGCGCAAGTCGGCTAGAGCCGACTTGCGAAGGCGGGGACCCATACGCCGTATCCCATCAATAATCCGCTCGATTACGCCTAAAGAAAAAGCGCAGCCCAGCGGCTGCGCTTTCGGTTCTCAT
>JANLJK010000405.1:12097-16897 GCA_029255525.1 Pseudolabrys sp. | reverse complement strand
TTCTGCAGATAACGCTGCAGCCGTACACCGCGGCCCTTGGTCATCTCCGGCACCTGGTCGATGCCGAAGATCACCATCTTGCGGTTCTCGCCCACCGTCGCGACCAATTCGCCGTCGGCAACCGTCAGTGCCGTCGCCCTGTCAGGCTCCTTCAGGTTCAGAACCGCCTTGCCCTTACGGGTGGTGCCGAGCACTTCGCTTTCGGGCACGATGAAGCCGTTGCCTTCGTAGCTCGCCACCAGGAATTTGCGATCACCCTGATAGGCCATCGCGGCAACGACGTCGGCATCTTCGAGGTCGATGAACAGCCGCACCGGCTCACCGTGACCCCGGCCGCCGGGAAGCTTACCGGCATCGATGGTGTAGAAGCGGCCATTGCTGCCGAAGATCAGAATCTTGGCCGTGGTCTCGGTCGGGAACGCGAACTTCAGCGAGTCGTCGGTCTTGAAGGTGACGCTCGACATATCCGCGACATGGCCGCGCAGCGCGCGGATCCAGCCCTTGTCCGACACCACCACCGTGATCGGCTCGCGCACCACCATCGCTTCTTCGATGGCCGCCTCGTCATGTGCGGGCGCCTCGGCGAATTCGGTGCGGCGTTTGCCGAGCGCGGTCTTCGGCCCGAACTTGACCTTCAGCTCCCTGATCTGGGTGGCGATCGTCTGCCACTGCTGCTCCTCGGAGCCGAGCAAACCCTTGAGCTTCTTCAACTCGTCGCGCAGCGCCTTGTCCTCGCCGCGGATCTCCATTTCTTCAAGCTTGCGCAAGTTGCGCAGGCGCATATTGAGGATGGCGTCGGCCTGCACCTCGGTGAGCTTGAAGGTCTTCATCAGGACGGGCTTGGGCTCGTCCTCGGTACGGATGATCTTGATGACCTTGTCGAGGTTGAGGTACGCGACGAGATAGCCGCCGAGCACTTCGAGGCGATGCTCGATCTCGGCCACGCGATGCTTGGAGCGGCGGATGAGCACGTCGCGGCGGTGATCGAGCCATTCGCGCAGGGCTTCGGCGAGGCCGAGCACTTTGGGCACGCGGCCCTTCACCAGCACGTTCATGTTGAGCGGAATGCGGCTTTCCAGCTCAGTGAGCTTGAACAGCGATTCCATCAGTAGACCGGCATCGACCGTGCGGGCGCGCGGCTCGATGATGAGGCGGATGTCCTCGGCCGATTCATCGCGCACGTCGGCGACTAGCGGCAACTTCTTCTCGTTGATCAACTCGGCGAGCTTCTCGACCAAGCGCGACTTCTGCACCAGCCACGGAATCTCGGTGATCACGATCACATAAGTGCCGCGGCTGCCTTCTTCCGTCTTCCACTTGGCGCGCACGCGGAACGAGCCGCGGCCGGTGTTGTAGGCCTCGGCGATGCTCTCCGGCGTGTCGACGATGATACCGCCGGTCGGGAAGTCCGGGCCCTTGACGTATTTCAAGAGCGTCTTGCCGCGCGCGTTCGGATTGTCGATCAGATAAAGCGAAGCGTCGCACAGCTCGGCCAGATTATGCGGCGGGATCGAGGTCGCCATGCCGACCGCGATGCCCTGCGAGCCGTTGGCGAGCAGGTTCGGGAAGGCTGCCGGCAGCACGACCGGCTCATCGCTGGTGCCGTCATAGGTGGCGCGGAAATCGACCGCGTCCTCGTCAATGCCATCGATCAGCAGCCGCGCGATTTCCGTCAGGCGCGCCTCGGTATAGCGCATGGCAGCGGCGCCATCGCCGTCGATATTGCCGAAGTTGCCCTGCCCGTCGACCAGCGGATAGCGCTGGGCAAAGTCCTGCGACAGGCGCACCAGCGCATCATAGATCGCCTGGTCGCCATGCGGATGGAAATTGCCCATCACGTCGCCGACCACCTTCGCCGACTTCTTGAAGGCTGAGCCGGGGTCGAGCCGCAACAGCCGCATACCGTAGAGGATGCGGCGGTGCACCGGCTTGAGGCCGTCGCGCGCATCCGGCAGCGCGCGATTCATGATGGTCGAGAGGGCGTAAGCGAGGTAGCGCTCCTCGAGCGCCTCACGCAACGCGACGTCTTCGATGGGGCCCTTTTCGGGGGGAATCACTGTTTTGACCATGGCGGATAGGTACTGCGCCGACCGGGGATGAACAAGCGATGAACGCTCCAGCCATTCAATCTTCCAAATTTGAACGGTAGTATATTGAACTTCTGGTGCTCGCTTACGTTGTCCAGAGCACAATCACGCCTGAAGCCGATTTATGGAGGAAGCAATGCGCCGGATTATTCTTGCCACTGCCGCTGCCCTCGCGCTGCTGGCTGCGGGATCGCTCGCGCCCGGCCGCGCCGAGGCGATGACCATCTCCACGCCCGCCGGGATCGCGGCCGCGGTCGATGCCAACAGCCTCACCCAGAACGTGGCCTATGTCTGCCGCCGGGTCTGGCGCTGCGGCCCTTATGGCTGTGGCTGGCGGCGCGTCTGCTACCGCACCGGGCCGGGCTACTATTACGGCGGCCCCGGCTATTACGGTCCGGGCCCCTACTACCGTGGCCACCGCTACTACCGGGGTTACCGCCGCTGGTAGCGGGAGCCGGTCGAATCTGGCTCGTAACGGAGTAATGGCTGGCGCCGCCGTGGGCGCCAGCCGTTCTTTTTGCGGCACGGCACCTTGTTGGGAAAACCGGGTCACCGATCCGGATGAACACCAATGCTCACAGAGGAAAACAAAATGCGAATGATCGTGCTCTCGGCTTTGTTTGCGATCGGCGTCGGTCTGACTGGCGTCTCTGGCGCTGTCGCCGCTCCGATTAGCGGCCTTAACACCGATGCGGCGTCGACGACCAAGCTGCTCGACCAAGTGCAGTACTATCGCGGCCGCGTACGCTGCCGCAATGTCACCGTGTGCCGCCGCGGCCCCTATGGCCGCCGCTGCCACGTCGAGCGCGTCTGCCGCCGCTGGTACTAATTCAATCGACGTGAGACGACGGCCCGGCCCCAAGCCGGGCCGTTTTGTTTTTGTAGCGCGCTATCATTCCGGGGCGGCGCGTTAGCGGCCAATCCGGAATCCAGCAGAGCATCCGGTAGCTGTTTCTGGATTCCGGATCCGCACCTCCGGTGCGTCCCCGAATGACAACCGCTACGCCAGGCTCGGCAAAGCACGGGCGAGCGCCGCGATGAAATGCGCGCGCTCGTCGGTCAGCATCAGGCCACGCGGCTCCAGCACATAGCGGGTGAGGAAGAAGCCGGTGAGCGCGAAGCCGTCGGCAATGTCGCGGCCCGATGCCAGCGCCTCGTCCTCGCGCAGGAAGACCGGCAGCCGCAGCATGCGGTCGGCATAAGGCGCGCCGGCCGTGCGCGACACCGCCCGCCCCGACTTCGGCGACACGAAATCGAGCTCGGCCGTCGTGCCGGTCGCCACGCACTGCTCAAGGTCGAGGCCGAAGCCCAGCTCCGACAGCAATTGTAGTTCGAAGCGCACGACCATCGGCGCGATGGCTTCAGCGTCGTCCAACCGCGCCAGCATGGCATCGAGAATTTCGTAAAGCCCTTCGTGCGGATCGCGCTCGGGCAACAGGCGCATCAGCGCGGTCAGATGTGTCAGGCCATAAATCGCATGCGACGCGCTGAAGAAAGTCGCCGCCCGCAGGTTCACGGCCTCGACGGTGTAGTTGCCGAGATGCTCGTCGAGCCGCGCGCGCCAGGTCGCGCTCACCGTGTTGCCGGGCTGCAGAACCGGCTTGAGCCGCGAGCCCGAACCACCGCGCACCATACCGAGATGACGACCGTGTTCGCGCGTCATCAGGTCGAGGATGGCGTTCGCCTCCCCGTGCCGCTTGACGCCCAGCACGATGCCTTCATCGGTCCATTGCATGGCTGTTCAATGCCGCCTCATCCACCAATCTCGGGTTTACCCGAGATTGGATATTTCGATGCGCAAGTCGGCCAGGGCTGACTTGCGCCGACGCGCCCTTCGGGCGCTCCTCAGGATGAGGCGGATGGAGAAGCCCTCATGGTGAGGAGCGCGGCGAAGCCGCGCGTCTCGAACCATGAGGGCGCTCCACAACGCCGTCAATCCTTCGGAAACTCCAGCCCCATCGCCCGGTAACGCTCGGGATCGTCGCCCCAGCCTTCGCGCACCTTGACGAACAGGAACAGGTGCACCTTGCCTTCGGTGATCTTCTCGATCTCGCGGCGCGACGCCTCGCCGATCGCCTTGATGGTGGCGCCGCCTTTGCCAAGTACGATCTTGCGCTGACTCTCGCGCTCGACATAGATCGTCTGCTCGATGCGCACGGCGTTGCCGCGCAACTCCTTCCACTGCTCGGTCTCGACCGTGGAGTGATACGGCAATTCCTGATGCAGGCGCTCGAACAGCTTTTCGCGCGTGATCTCGGCCGCCAGTTGCCGCATCGGCGCCTCGGAAATCTGATCCGCCGGATAGAGCCAGGGGCCGAGCGGCATGCGGCCCGCCAGCCAGCGTCGCAAATCGGCGACGCCGTCGCCGGTCAGCGCCGACACCATGAAGGTCGCCTCGAACCTGGCCTTGTCGTTGGCGGCCTGCGTCAGTTTGAGCAGCGCTTCCTTGGCCGTGACATCGACCTTGTTGAGGATCAGGATCTTGTCGCCCTTCACGTCGGCGAGCCGCTCCAGCAGCGCCTCGGCCTCCTCGTCGATGCCTTTGCGCGCATCGATCAGCACGGCGACGAGATCGGCCTCGTGCGCGCCGCTCCAGGCGGTGGTCACCATGGCGCGATCGAGCCGGCGCTTGGGCGCGAAGATGCCGGGCGTATCGACGAAGATGAGCTGCGCCTTGTCCTCGACGGCGATGCCGCGGATCAGCGCGCGCGTC
>JANLJK010000405.1:0-12087 GCA_029255525.1 Pseudolabrys sp. | reverse complement strand
AAGCCGCACCGCGTATCGCCTTGCGGCAAGAGAGTTTCAACCATCGAGCTTGTCCACGGCAATGCCGAGCGTCCCCAGCATGCTGGCGGCGGCGGCCTGTTCAGCGGCGCGCTTGGACGAGCCGAGACCTTCCGCCCCCGGCCGGTCGGGCAAGCTCACGGCGACACGGAATTTCGGATTGTGATGCGGGCCGGTGCGCTCGACTTCCTTATAGGCCGGCGCCGGCAGGCCCCGCCCCTGCGCCCATTCCTGCAACATGGTCTTGGGATCGCGCAGCGGCCGCGGCGGCTTGAGCATGCGCTCCTGCCAGAACTGCTTCACCAGCGCCTCGGCGGCCACATAGCCACCATCGAGAAACACAGCGCCGACCAAGCTCTCGCAGGCATCGCCCAGGATGTTGTCGCGCAGCCGGCCGCCGGCATGGGATTCCGAATTGCCGAGCTTGAGCGCCGGGCCGACCTCCATCGCGCGCGCCACGTCGGCGCAAGTCTCCTTGCGCACGAGGTCTGACAGGCGGCGCGACAGCTCGCCTTCATTGCCGCGCGGGAAGGCCTTGTACAGCATGTCCGAGATCACCAGCCCCAGCACGTGATCGCCGAGAAATTCCAGGCGTTGATAGCTGGCGTTGCGGTTGCCGCCGGAGAGCGCCGAGATGTGCGTGAGCGCGCGTTCGAGCAAATCCTTGTCGGCGAATTTGTAGCCGATCCGCTCCTCGAGAGCCGCGCGTTCCTTGTCCTTGGCCGACTTACGGCTCATCTGACGATCGAGAGCAGCCTGTTCCAACGAACCGAAACCGGCCAGCGCCAGAACTGCCATGCGCGCTCGCCTTCATAGACAGAGAAGAAGATGATCTGGGCCTTGCCGACGATGTTCTCGAACGGCACGTAGCCGACCTGCGACAGGAAGCGGCTGTCGGTCGAGTTGTCGCGGTTATCGCCCATCATGAAATAGTTGTCGGGCGGTACGGTGTAGACCTGGGTATTATCGGCAAAGCCATTGTCGACCAGATCGAGCGTATAGAAGCTGACGCCGTTCGGCAGCGTTTCCTTCCAGCGCTTCACCGGTGCCTCGCGGGCGCCTTCTTCCTTCTCGATGAAGTCGGAGGCGCGCTCGCGCTTGACCGGCACGCCATTGATGTTCACGACGCCGTCGATCACCTGGATCTTGTCGCCCGGCAGACCGATGACGCGCTTGATGTAATCGGTCGAGGTGTCCTTCGGCAGGCGGAAGACGACCACGTCGCCACGCTCGGGCTTGAAGCTGCCCGGGATGCGGCCGGAGAACACCGGCGGCGAGAACGGCAGCGAATACTGGCTGTAGCCGTAGGAGTATTTCGAGACGAACAGATAGTCGCCGACCAAGAGCGTCGCCTTCATCGAGCCGGACGGAATGTTGAACGGCTGGAACAGGAAGGTGCGGATCACCAAAGCGATGATCAGGGCGTGGAAAACGACCTTGACGGTCTCGGAGGCGCCGCCCTCTTTCCGCTTGGTTCCGGATGTCACACTCATCAGCCTCTCGTCCTGCGTCGGCTTGGCGCCCCGCGGTCTTGTAGCCGCTGGCTTTGGTGGGCGCAACGAAGAACGCCGCGCCTTAGGCATAAGCTTTTGGCAGGATTGGGGTTCTACCCGATCAGCCGCCGCCGGCCGGTACCGCCGGCAGCGCCTGGATGATGACAATGGCCTGGGCGAGCGGCCCCTCGTCGGTCAGCGAGACATCGATGGCGGCTTCATGACCGGGGGGCATGATGGCCTTGAGTCGCGCCAGCGCCCCACCCGTGAGCTTCATGGTCGGGCGACCGGACGGCAGATTGACCACCCCCATGTCGCGAAAGAACACGCCCTTACGGAAGCCGGTGCCGAGCGCCTTGGCGCAGGCCTCCTTGGCGGCGAAGCGCTTGGCATAGGTCTCGACCCGGTTGGCGCGACCCTCAGCCTTGGCGCGTTCGGCCGGCGTGAAGATACGGTCAAGGAACCGCTCGCCATGGCGCTCCAACACCTTCTCAATGCGGCGGGCATCGCACAGATCCGAGCCGAGCCCGATAATCATGAGGCGTGAACTTTCTTACGGCCCCGGTCCATGGCCGCGCGCATGAACTTCACGGTTTCGGCGAGGCCTTCGAACACCGCCTCGCCGATCAGGAAATGGCCGATGTTCAATTCGACGATCTGTGGCAGCGCGGCGATGGTCTCGGCGCTGGCGTAATCGAGGCCATGGCCGGCATGCACTTCGAGGCCGAAGCTTGCAGCCTGCGCCGCGCCGGCGCGGATCATCTGCCATTCGGCCGCAGCGTCCGTGTCGCGACCCTCGGCCAGCGCATCGCACCAGGCGCCGGTATGGATCTCGATCACCGGCGCACCCAGTTCGGCCGCCATCTCGATCTGCGCCGGGGCCGCCGCGATGAACAGAGACACGCGGATGCCGGCATGCTTGAGCGCATGCACGACCGGCTTCAACGCCGCCGCCTGCCCAACCGCGTCGAGGCCGCCTTCGGTGGTGCGCTCCTCGCGCTTCTCCGGCACCAGACAGACCGCGTGCGGCTTGGTCGCAATCGCGATGCGTACCATTTCCTCGGTCGCCGCCATCTCGAAATTCAGCGGCTTGTCGATCTCGGCCTTCAGCCGCGCCATGTCGTCGTCGCGGATGTGGCGGCGATCCTCGCGTAAGTGTGCGGTGATGCCGTCGGCGCCGGCGGCGATAGCGAGCTTGGCGGCGCGCACCGGATCGGGATGACGCCCGCCACGCGCGTTGCGGATGGTGGCGACGTGATCGACATTGACGCCGAGGCGGAGCGGTTTCGCATTCATTACGAGATCATCCGTTCACGCGTTCGGCCTTGGCCACCGCGGGCTTGGCGCGCAGTTGCGCCAGGATCGCCGTGAGATGCTTGAGATCGTAGACCTCGAGGTCGATGGTCACGTCGGTGAAGTCCGGCGCCTGCCGCGCCATGTGGATGTTGTCGATGTTGCCGTCATGCTCGGCGATCACCTGCGCGATCTGCGCCAGCGAGCCCGGCTCGTTCACCGACTGGACCGAGATGCGCGCCGGAAAACGCTGTGGCGTCGCCTCGTCCGAATCCCAGCGCACGTCGAGCCAGCGTTCGGGATGATCCTCGAACTCGCTCAAGGCCGGCGACTGGATCGGATAGATGGTGACCGCCTCGCCCGGCGTCAGGATGCCGACGATGCGGTCGCCCGGCACGGCGCCGCCATTGGGCGCAAAGCGCACCGGCAGGTCGCTGTTGATGCCGCGGATCGGGATCGCCGGCCCCTGCATGCTGCCTTCCGGCACCTTGAACTTCACCGAGGTCAGCTTCTTCAGGCCGAACCAACCGCTCTCCGGCTTCTTCGGCGTCACTGCCATGGCGGCGGCGCGCTCTTCCTTGTAGTCGGGATACATCGCACGGGCGACGTCGGAGGCCTTCAGCTCGCTGCGCCCGACCGCCGCCATCACCTCCTCGATCGACGAGCGCGCCAGCCGCGGCAAAGCGCCGGTCAGCTTCTCGTCCGAATAGGCGATCTTGGCGCGCTGGAACAGGCGCTCGACGATGCGCCGGCCGAGCCCGGTATATTGCGCGCGCACGGCGACGCGCGTGGCGCGGCGGATCGAGGCGCGTGCTTTGCCGGTGACCACGATCGATTCCCAGGCCGCCGGCGGCGCGGTCTGCGCCTTCGAGATCAGGATCTCGACTTCGTCGCCATTGACCAGCTCTGAGGTCAAAGGCGCGATCTGGCCGTTGATCTTGCAGCCAACCGCTGTGTTGCCGACGTCGGTGTGCACCGCATAAGCGAAATCGATCGGCGTCGCCTTACGCGGCAGCGCGATCAACTTACCCTTGGGCGTGAAGCAGAACACCTGGTCGTGGAACAGCTCCAGCTTGGTGTGCTGGACGAACTCTTCCGGATTGGAGCCTTCCGCCAACAGCTCGATCGTGCGGCGCAGCCAGGCATAAGCCGTCGACTCGCGCGACAAGAGCTCGGTCGGCGAGCCGACGCCGTCCTTGTAGAGCGCATGCGCGGCGATGCCGTATTCGGCGATCTCGTGCATCTCGGTGGTGCGGATCTGCAGCTCGACGCGCTGCTTGCCGGGACCGATCACCGTGGTGTGGATCGAGCGATAGTCGTTCGCCTTCGGCGTCGACACATAATCCTTGAAGCGCCCCGGCACCGTCGGCCAGGTCGTGTGCACGATGCCCAACGCCTGGTAGCAATCGGCCAACGTCTTCACGATGACGCGGAAGCCGACGATATCGGAGAGTTGCTCGAAGCCGACCGACTTGCGCTCCATCTTGCGCCAGATCGAATAAGCGCGCTTACGCCGGCCCGTCACCACCGCGGCGATGCCGCGATCGGCAAGTTTGCGGGTGAGCTGGCTTTCGATCTCGGAGATGAGCTGCCGGCTGCGCTCTTCCAACGCGTTGAGGCGCGCGGTGACGACGGCATAGGCCTCCGGATAAAGCTCGCGGAACGCCAGGTCGTCGAGCTCCTCGCGCATCTCATGCATGCCCATGCGGCCGGCGAGCGGCGCATAGATCTCGAGGGTCTCCTCCGCCGTGCGGCGACGCGAGGCCTCCTTCATGTAATGCAGGGTGCGCATGTTGTGCAGCCGGTCGGCCAGCTTGACCAAGAGCACGCGCACGTCGTCGGCGATCGCCAGCAGGAGCTTGCGCAGGTTCTCGGCCTGCTTGGCTTCCTTGGTGACCAGATCGAGCTTCTTCAGCTTGGTGAGGCCTTCGACCAACCGGCCGATATCGGGACCGAACAGGCTGTCGATTTCCGCCCGGGTGGCGGCGGTGTCTTCAATGGTGTCGTGCAACAGCGCCGCGGCAATGGTGGCGTCGTCGAGCTTCAGATCGGTGAGAATCGCCGCCACTTCGAGCGGGTGCGAGAAATATGGGTCGCCGGAGGCGCGGCGCTGATCGCCATGCGCCTTCATGGCGTAGACATAGGCACGATTGAGCAGCGCCTCGTCGGTGTTCGGATTGTAGGCGCGCACACGTTCGATCAGGTCGTACTGCCGCATCATCTGCGGCTTGCGCGCGGGCGCCGGTTTCTCGGCCGCCACCGGCACAGCCAACGCGGCATGCGGCGCCCGGATCGGGGCCTGCTTCTGCATGCGCGGAAGGTCGGTGCGCGGACGCATCATGTCGACTGCCTTACGGGGTCCGCGGCGGTTTCTTGGTTAACGATCTTCCGGGCCCGGTCCTTTAAAGGATATCACGTCGATTCCCTGCGGTCGCAAGGGTTTGCGTCGGCTGGTTGACAAAAAGCAGACGGCCCGACGCGCGCGCCGGGCCGTTGCATAAATTTCGCGGAAAAACGGCGCGCTTATTCGCCGTCTTCTTCCGGTACCTCTTCCGGCGGCGCCAGACCTTCGAGCCCCTTGAGCAGCTCTTCCTCGGTCATGCGGTCGGCGGTGACTTCGGTATCGTCGGAATCGATGCCCGCCCCGGCGCCAACGCCGATCAGCGGCACTTCGGGCTCCGGTTCGTCGACTTCGACGTATTTCTGCAAGGAATGGATCAGGTCTTCCTTCAGATCGCCCGGCGAAACGGTGGTTTCGGCGATTTCGCGCAGCGCCACGACCGGATTCTTGTCGTTGTCGCGATCGAGGGTGATCTGCGAGCCGGACGAGATCATGCGCGCCCGATGGCTCGCCAAGAGGACGAGGTCGAAACGGTTTTCAACCTTGTCGATGCAATCTTCTACGGTGACACGGGCCATCGGCTCGTCACTCCCCTGCGGGTGGAACAATGTCCTGGAAACACCGGTAGGTATCCTTTGGGACAAGAAATTTCAAGCATTTTTGTCTTGGTTTAGCCGCAACCGTCTGTTACCCGATTTGCTATTGCAGGTTTGCCACCGACGCGGCTTTTATCGGTAATGGCGTGCTTGCGTGGGTACCAACTGAATTGATCGCAGGTGCCATCTACCGCTTTGTAATGGTCGTCCAGGCTTTTTCGTCCCGCGCTGCCCGCGCGCCGGGCGCGATTTCGGCTCTGGATAAGGGTGGCGACTTTCGAGGATTGTGAGAACCAGCATGACTGTTCCCGGCGAAAAAATCGCTTTGTTCATTGACGGCGCCAATCTTTACGCCACGGCCAAATCCCTCGGGTTCGACATCGACTACAAGAAGCTGCTGCGAGAGTTCCAGTCGCGCGGCTATCTGCTGCGCGCCTTCTATTACACCGCCGTAATCGAAGATCAGGAATACTCCTCGATCCGTCCGCTCATCGATTGGCTCGACTACAACGGCTATTCGGTCGTCACCAAGGCCACCAAGGAGTTCGTCGACCAGACCGGCCGCCGCAAGGTGAAGGGCAACATGGACATCGAGCTCGCGGTCGATGCCATGGAGATCGCGCATACGATCGACCACATGGTGCTGTTCTCCGGCGACGGCGATTTCCGCTCGCTGGTGGAAGCCGTACAGCGCAAGGGCGTGCGCGTCACCGTGATCTCGACCGTCACCACGCAGCCGCCGATGGTCGCCGACGAACTGCGCCGTCAGGCCGACGTGTTCACCGACATCATCACCTTGCAGGGCAAGATCGGCCGCGATCCGTCCGAGCGCCCTGCCCGCGAGGCCCGTGGGCCGCGCGATGAACGCGAGCCGAGCCACACGCCGCAGTTCCTGCAGCGGCCGGCGACACCGCAGCGTGCGGGCGCCGGAGCCGGTACACCGATCGACGACGACGAAGAGTCGTTCGAGTAATCGGCCGGACGATCCGCCATGAAAACGACCGAGGGCAAGCCTGGGCGTAATTGCCCGCGCTGCCCGCGGCTCGTCGACTTCCGCAAAACATGGCGCCAGAAAGAGCCGACCTGGTTCAACGCGCCGGTACCCTCCTTCGGACCCGTCGACGCACGCGTACTGATCGTCGGGCTGGCGCCGGGCGTGCAAGGCGCCAACCGCACCGGCCGGCCGTTCACTGGCGATTACGCCGGCGTTCTTTTGTACGACACGCTGTCGCGCTTCGGCTTCTCCAAGGGGGAATTCAAGGCGCATCCCGACGACGGCTTAGAGCTCACCGACTGCCGCATCACCAATGCGGTGCGCTGCGTGCCGCCTGAGAACAAGCCGCTGCCGATCGAGATCAACACCTGCCGCGATTACCTGAAAGACACGATCGCCGAGATGCCTAAGCTGCGCGCGCTGGTCGCGCTCGGCCGCATCGCGCATGAGTCGACGGTCGTCACGCTCGGGGCCAAGAAGTCGGCCAACCCGTTCAAGCACGGCGGCGCGCACAAGATCGGTGAACTGACGCTGTTCTCCAGCTATCACTGCTCCCGTTACAACACGAATACCGGCGTGCTGACGCCCGAGATGTTCCGCGAGGTGTTCAAGGCCGTGCGACGATTTTTGGACGGCGCCTGATCCGGTCCACGATTATGCGATGGATTCCCGAATCCACGCGACGACGTCCGCCGCGTTCCTGTCCGGCGGAAACACCGGATAGAACACCTTGGCGATGAAGCCGTCGTCGGCGACGAGTGCCATGCGCTTCAACAAGGTCATGCCCGCCGCCGTGAAGGTCGGCAATGTCAGCGCGGTCGCGAACACAAAGCGCTCATCCGACAGGACCGGGAACGGCAGATGCAACCGCTCGGCCATCTCCTGCTGATAGCCGGTATCCTGCACCGACAGCCCGAACACATGCGCGACGCCGAGCTGCCGCAGGTCGTCGAAGTGATCGCGGAAACCGCAGGATTGCGGCGTGCAGCCGCGCGCGCCGGGGATCTCGTCCCAGCCGTCGGGCAGCGCCTGCCCCGGCACGCCGGTGCGCGGATAGATGTAGATGACCGCCCGCCCGGCGAGCCGCGCGAGATTGACCACGGTATTGTCGGTCGCCGGCAGCGCCAGATCCGGCAGGCGCAGACCGGTCAGATGGCTCGCCGCGCCGTCATCTTCGGGAGCCGGCATGTCGGACGGCAGGATGTTGGGGTTATGCGACGCCGCAACGTCGGTCATGACACCCTCCCTTCATTTGCTGCCATCATAGCGCAATCGGGCGCAGGCGTCATATGGCCTGCCTTTTCGCTGCAACCGATATCCCGGCTAAGTCGTTCTCACAGCAACGTGATCGCGACCAAACGCCAAGTGGCCGGCTCTTGCGCGGGCCGCCGAATGCGCTCACTAGATGCCAACCAAACCCGGGAGAACAGCATGAGATTCGATCGCCAGATGAAGCTATACACCCTCGCCGCCCTGCTATGCGCCGCGACCGCGCTGCCGGCCGCCGCGCAAAGCGCCTCGGCGCCCATGAAGGGAACCGACGGCAAGGAGATCGGCTCGGTCAACCTGACCCAGACGGCGCAGGGCGTGCTGATCAACGTTTCGGTCAAGGGCCTGCCGCCGGGCGAGCACGCGCTTCACGTCCATGCGGTCGGCAAGTGCGAGCCGCCCTTCACCTCGGCCGGTGGTCACTTCAATCCCGGCGCCAAGAAGCACGGCATGATGGCGCCCGAAGGCCAGCACGCGGGTGACATGCCCAACCTCCATATCCCGCAGAGCGGCGACCTGACGGTCGAAGTGCTCAACACCAACATCACGCTCGAGAAGGGCAAGCCGAATTCGGTCTACGACGCCGACGGCTCGGCCGTGGTCATCCACGCCGGCAAGGACGACTACAAGACCGATCCGACCGGCGACGCCGGCGGCCGCATCGCCTGCGGCGTGATCCAGTAAGCCTGTCCGATTAAAGTGGGGAGCGGCGCGATCCGCTCCCTGCTTGCTTATCCCTTAAGCCGCATCAGGCGGCCCTTTTCGCGGTCCCAAGACCGCTTCTTCTCGGTGTCGCGCTTGTCGTGCAACTTCTTGCCGCGCGCGATCGCCAGCTCCACCTTCGCCCGCCCACGCTCGTTGAAGTAAAGCTTCAACGGCACGATCGTCATGCCCTCGCGGTCGACGGCGGCGGACATCTTGTCGATCTCGCGCTCGTGCAGCAGCAGCCGGCGTGGCCGCTTCGGCGTGTGATTGTTGTAAGGCCCGGCCTGCAGATATTCCGGGATATTGGCGTTGACGAGCCACAGCTCGCCGCCCTTCGCGTCGGCATAGGACTCCGCGATCGTGGCCTTGCCCGAACGCAGCGACTTCACCTCGCTGCCGGTCAGCGCAATGCCGGCCTCGAAGGTCTCGCCAATCTCGTAGTTGAAACGCGCCCTGCGGTTCTCGGCGACCACCTTGAACCGGCGCTCTGGTTTTGCAGCCATGTCGGCGATATCAGCGCTCTGGGCGCGCCTTCAAGAGGTCGCGGATCTCCGCGAGCAGCAATTCCTGCTGCGACACCGGCGGCGCCTTCTCCGCTTCCTTCTTCATCAGTTTACCAATGGCGCGGATCGCCAGAAACAGCACGAAAGCGATGATGATAAAGTTCAGCGTTATGGTGAGAAAACTACCATAAGCCAATACAGCGCCTTGCTTTTTCGCATCCACCAAGCTCGCGGCCGTCACCTTGGACGAGAGCGGGATGAAATAGTTCGAGAAGTCGAGGCCACCGGTAACGGCGCCGATGATCGGCATGATGATGTCGCCGACCAGCGACGACACGATGTTGCCGAAGGCCGCGCCGATGATCACACCGACGGCAAGGTCGACCACATTGCCGCGCAGGGCGAACTTCTTGAATTCCTCGAGCATGTAATCAGCTTTTTTGTTTGCGCATGATCTTATCCGAAAACCGGTTCCCACTTTTCGGGATCATGCGTACGCCCCTAATTGATCAGCCCGGCGTGCACCATAGCCTCGCGCACCGCGGTCTTCGACTTCTCCGACAGCAGCACCATCGGCAGGCGCACGTCATCGCTCATCTTGCCGAGCACCGACAACGCGTACTTGGCCGGCGATGGGTTGGTCTCGATGAACAGGTTCTGATGCAGCGGCATCAGCTTGTCCTGGATCTTGAGCGCCGCCGCGTAGTCGCCCTTCAGGCAGGCGCTCTGGAATTCGGCACACAGTCGCGGCGCCACGTTCGACGTCACCGAGATGCAACCATGGCCGCCATGAGCCATGAAGCCCAGACAAGTGCCGTCCTCGCCCGAAAGCTGGTTGAAGTCAGGGCCCATCGCCGCGCGCTGCTGCGACACGCGCAGCACGTTGGCGGTCGCGTCCTTCACACCAGCGATGTTCTTCAGCTCGAACAGCCGCTTCATGGTGTCGACCGACATATCGATGACTGACCGGCCGGGGATGTTGTAGATGATGATCGGGATGCCGATGGCGTCGTTAATCGCCTTGAAGTGCTGATACAGGCCCTCCTGGGTGGGCTTGTTGTAGTACGGCGTCACGATCAGCACGGCGTCGGCGCCCGCCTCCTCTGCGTGCTCCGCCAATTCGATCGCCTCGGCGGTCGAATTCGAACCGGCGCCGGCGATCACCGGTACGCGGCCCTTGGCCTGGTCGATGCACCATTCGACGACACGCTTGTGCTCATCGTGGGACAAAGTCGGGCTTTCGCCGGTCGTGCCCACCGGCACCAATCCATTTGTGCCCTCGGCGATCTGCCAGTCCACAAGATCGCGGAAGGCTTTCTCATCGACCGCGCCGTTCTTGAAGGGCGTGACGAGGGCGGTAAAGGAGCCTCGAAAGCTCGTCTTGGCGGTCATGATGCATTCTCCGAAAGGGACTTCACGGCGCCATAGATATCGGGTCCGCGGAGGGTATGAAAGCCCTTAAGCCTAAGATGGAAATCGGCGGCTGCCCCGCTTTTGCCCCTGTCCCCCGCTAGCGATTCCGCTGTAGGCTTTTGCGGGTGTTTTTCGTCAACCATATTGGCCTAATGGGGGTGTGATTCCCTTCCGAGTCGGAATTCCGGGAACCGGACAAAGGGGTTACGGGGACGTGCCTGATCGAAAAAGCGTGAGACTATCGGGGCTCTTGCTCATGCTTGCCGGCGCCGTTTGCGCCAGCCCGGCCATGGCCGCCGCCCAGAAAGTTCCCCTCCCCAAGCCGCGCCCGGTCCTCCAGACCGCCCCCTCCGCTGCCGCACCAGCCAAACCCGCGCCTCAAGCGACCGCCCAGGCGCCCCTCCCCCGCAACCGCCCGCCGGCCAATGCCGAGTCGTCCTTCGCCCAGGCCAATGTCGGCCTGCGCGGCGCCCTGTTCGCCAGCCGGGCGACCTTTCAGCCGCTGGTGCGTCCGACCGCCGGCCCCTTTGCCATCGCGGCGTCGACCGCCACCTCGCCGGCCGATATCGCCGCGCTCAAGCGCATCCTCGAATTCACCCGCAAGGGCAAAGAGAGCGACGCCGATACCGCCGCGCGTTCGATCAGCGACCCGGTCGCGCGCAAGCTCGCCGAATGGATGATCCTGCGCTCGGACAATACCAAGCCGAGCTTCCAGCGCTACGCCGCCTTCGTGCAGGCCAATCCGGCCTGGCCGCATGCGCCGCTGTTCCGCCGCCGCGCCGAGAATGCGCTGTGGAACGACAAGCTCGACGACAACACGGTGCGCGCCTTCTTCGCGCAGTCGAAGCCGACCACCGCCAAAGGCCGCTACATGCTGGCCCGCGCTCTGCTGGCGCAAGGCGACCGCGACGGCGCGGCCGCTTTGGTGCGCCACGCCTGGCGCTACGAGGACTGCAGCACCGAAGTCGAGCAGAAAGTGCTCGACATGTTCGGCGACATGCTCACGCGCGCCGACCACAAGACGCGCATGGAGAGCCGTTTCTTTGCCGACGATGTCGACGCCGGCATGCGCGCGGCCGAGCGGCTCGGTGGCAACGAGATCGCCATCGCCAAGGTCCACGCCGCGGTCATCAAGCGCGCCGGTAATGCCAAGGCGCTGCTCGATGCCGTGCCCGCCTCCGCGCGCGGCGATGCCGGTTATCTCTTTGCCCGCGCGCAATGGCTGCGCAAGAACGACCAGCCCGAGGAAGCCGCCCGCGCCATCCTCGCCGCGCCGCGCGACCGTGAATCCGTGGTCGATCCCGACCAGTGGTGGGTGGAGCGGCGTCTGGTGGTGCGCAAGCTGCTCGATGAGCAGGACGCGCAGACCGCCTATCGCGTGGCGCGCGACGCGGCGGCGCCGCTGAAAGGCAACTACCGCGTCGACCAGCATTTCACCGCCGGCTGGATCGCGCTGCGCTAT
>JANLJK010000404.1 GCA_029255525.1 Pseudolabrys sp. | reverse complement strand
GGCGCACGCAAGACATCGCCATTCATCTGGTGACGCGCGAAGCGGATGCCGCGCCCGTGAGCCCAAGCCGGCCCCGTTGGTCCGGTATCGCACCGGCGCCGGTGCACTTTCTCTACGCCGTCTTGGCGGTTGTCGCGGCGCTCGGCATCGGCAAGCTGTTGACCGTATTCACGCCGATCCCGAACCTGTCGATGGTCTTCCTGATGGCGGTGCTGTTCACCGCCATGAATTTCGGCGTCTGGGCGGCGATCTTCGCGTCGCTGTTGTCCTTCGGCGTCTACAACTTCTTCTTCATTCCGCCGCTCTATACGTTCACCATCGCCGAGCCTTATGAGTTGCTGGCGCTGGTGATCTTCCTCGTGGTCGCGGTGGTCTCCTCGGCCATGGCCGGACGCGTGCGCGAGCAGGCGCGCATTTCCGCCAGCCGCATGCGCGCCATGCGTCGCCTTTACGAATTCACCCGGCGGCTGTCGGGTCTGGCGACGCAGGACGCCGTGGCCGAAGGCGCGGCCAGCGAAATGCATGTCGGTCTTGGGCGGCCCGTCGTCGTACTGCTGGCGCAAGGCGACGATCTTGCGCTCGCGGCGGCGTGGCCGCCGGAGGACGTGCTCGATGCGGCCGCCATGACCGCGGCGCGCTGGGCCTATCATCATGTGGAGCCTGCCGGCGCCGATACCGGCACCTTGCCGATTATCCCGTGGTACTTCGTGCCGCTGCGTATCGGCGACAAGACCTTGGGTGTCATCGGCATCGCCAAGGACAAGGATGCCGCGCCGATCGACTCCGAGGCGCGGGCGCTGCTCGATACCTTGTCGGAGCAGACGGCGGCTGCGCTAGACCGCGCCTCGCTAGCGCGTGAGATGGTGAGCGCCAAGACCGCCACCGAGACCGAACGCGTGCGCAATACCTTGCTGGCGTCGATCTCGCACGACTTCCGGACACCGCTGTCGTCGATCCTCGGTTCGGCCACGAGCCTTTTGGACTACGGCGACAAACTCGACAGCGCGACCAAGAAGGACCTGCTGGGCCAGATCAAGCAGGAGACCGAGGATTTGGACGAGATGGTGCGCAATCTGCTCGCCATCACGCGCATCGACGCCGGCGCCTTGGAGCTGCGGCGCGACTGGATCGACCTGCGCGAGATCGTCGACCGCGTCGTCGGGGCCGCCCGGCGGCGTGGCGCCGCGCAAGCCATCACGGTCGATCTGCCGGCCGATTTGCCGCTCGTCCGCGCCGATGCGACCTTGGTCGAGCAGGCGATCGGCAACGTCATCGCCAATGCGTTGGTGCATACGCCGAAGGAGACGCACATCGTCGTCGACGGCGTGGTGACGGCGGCCGATGTCGCTGTGCGGGTCACCGATGATGGTCCGGGCATTGCCCCGGATGCCTTGCCGCACATCTTCGACAAGTTCGCCCGCGGGCCGGAGCAGAGCCTGACCCGCGCCGACGGCAGCCAGGGCACCGGCCTGGGCCTCGCCATTGCCAAAGGCATCATGGAAGCGCATGGAGGCGCGGTGCGCGTGGAGACTCCCGTGGCCACCGGCCGGGGCGCGCGTTTTACCATGGCCTTTCCCCGCGAGCAGGCGCCGTCATGAACTCCAAGACCCGTGTTCTCGTCGTGGATGACGAAGCGGCCATCCTGCGCTTCCTCAAGCCGGCGCTGGAAGCGAACAATTACGAGATGGCGAGCGCCAGCGGCGTGGCGGAGGCGATCAAGCGTATCGCCGCCGAGACGCCGGACGTGGTGCTGCTCGATCTCGGCCTGCCGGACGGCGACGGCAAGGATGTCATCCGCCGCGCCCGTGAATGGTCCGACGTGCCGATCATCGTGTTGTCGGCGCGCGAGCGCGAGGCGGAGAAGATCGAGTCGCTCGATCTCGGCGCCGACGATTACGTCAACAAGCCGTTCAATGTCGGCGAGCTGATGGCGCGCATGCGGGCGGCGCTGCGGCATCGCCTGCAGCGCAAGGCCGAAGTCCCCGTGCTGCGTGTCGGTGATCTCGAGATCGACGCGGTGCGCCACCGCGTCATGCGCGCCAATGCGGAGCTGAAGCTGACGCCGAAGGAATTCGA
The DNA here is from genome assembly GCA_029255525.1 of Pseudolabrys sp. GTDB lineage: Bacteria > Pseudomonadota > Alphaproteobacteria > Rhizobiales > Xanthobacteraceae > Pseudolabrys. Next base: position 14,842 of record JANLJK010000404.1, on the reverse strand, counting down.
GCTGCTGTCGTTCCTGGCGCGCCATGCCGGACGGGTGGTCACCCACAAGCAGATCCTGGCCGCCGTCTGGGGCCCGGCGCATACCGAGGATACGCAGTATCTGCGCGTCTATATCGGCCAGTTGCGGCAGAAGGTCGAAGCGCATGCGGACGACCCGCGCATCATCCTGACCGAGCCGGGCATCGGCTACCGGATCGCCGAGCAGTAAGGCGCTAGGTCAACGCTTTCAGCGCGCCCGCGACGCGATCCATGAAGGCGAGGCGCTGGGCTTCCGTCACGACATTCAGGTGATACAGCGCGTGATAGTCGGTGCGTGCGCGGCCGCCGGTGAACCAGCGGAGATAGCGGCGCACGATCTTGCGTGGCGGGTCGCTCATCCACCACGCCATGTAGCGCGGCCGGCCATAAGTGACGATGCCGACGATGCGCTTGATGTTGCCGAGCATCGGCCGCACATGGGCGGGATCGGTGATGTCGAAGGCGACACCCGGCATAATCATGCGGTCGAGGAAGCCCTTGAGCATCGCCGGCAAGCCGAAGCACCACGTCGGGAACTGGACGATCAGCACGTCGGCCTTGGTCAGGCGCGCGATGTAGTTTTCGAGCCCGATCTGGTTGCGGCTCGTGTCGTGATAGTGCCGCCGGGCGTCCTCCGACAGCACGGGATCGAACTTCTCAGCATAGAGGTCGAGCAGATCGACCTCGTGACCGGCGCTGGCCAACGCCTCCAGCGCCTTGGCGCGGATGCCGGCGTGGAAGCTCTCCGGCAGCGGATGACAATAGATGTAGAGGATGCGCATGCGATCGCGCTCAGGCGTCGGCCAGCGCGCGGTCGCGCAATTCGGCCTTGGCGATCTTGCCGGTCGGCGTCATGGGAAAGGCGTCGACGCTGACAAGGGATAAGGGAGCGAGATCGTAAGATAGCCGTGTCGCGATCGCTTGCTTCAGGCGGTCGAGATCGACCGAGCCGCCGCTGAGCGTCACGTAGCCGACCGGTCGCTGGCCGAATTTGGCATCGGGCAAAGCGATGACCGCCGCTTCCTTCACACCGCTTTCGGCGCAGAGCGCTTCTTCGACGTCGCGCGGAAACCAGGTGCGGTCGCCGACTTTGATCAATTCGGCGAAGCGGCCGCGCATGGTGAGATAGCCGTCGCGGTCGAGCGTGCCGGCATCGCCGGAATGCAACCAGCCGCCGCGTAAGGCCTCGGCGGTCTTGTCCGGTTTGCCCCAATAGCCGTGCATGAAGCCGCCGCGCATGCAGACTTCACCGACCTCGCCGGGCGCGACCTCGCGGCCGTCGGCGTCGAAGATGCGGACTTCCTTGTCCGGCAAAGGCCGGCCGACCGCGCCGAGCTTGTCGTCGGGCATCAGCGCCGGTTCGCCGAGGCCGAAGAAGCCGCCGAGTTCGCTCTGGCCGTAGCTTTCGGCGAGCGGCAGTTTGAGCTCGTCGCGCCACGCGGCCTTGAGACTCGGCGGCACCGGGCCGCCGCCGGAGAGTGCGACGCGCAGATGCGTCGGTGCCCCACCGCGCAAGCGCGCCTCGACCAGCACATCGGTGAGCAGCGTCGGATTGGCGACGAACATCGTTGCACCGATACTCTCCAACGCATCGAAGCCGGTCTCTTGTGCCCACTTGCCCATCACATTGACAGTGGCGAGGCGATAGAGCGGCGGCAGCAGATTGCCGACCAGTTGATACGAGCTCGACAGCGCCGTCGGCCCAAATGAGATGTCGTCGTGTGTGATGCGCAGTCGCTCGGCGATGCAGCGGCAGGCGCGCATCGTCGGCTCATGCGCAAGGCACGCGCCCTTCGGTTTGCCGGTGGTGCCTGAGGTATAAGAGAGATGCGCGATGGCGTCCTCGTCGGCGGGATCGGCCGGCGCCGGCAATCCGGCGGCGAGCAAATCCGGCAGGCTCTCGGCGCCCGGCTGCGGGCCGTCCATGCAGATCAGATGCTTGATCGACGTGGCGCGCTTGGCCGCGGCGTGCACCTTCTCGCTCATGTCGTGCGTATAGATGACGACGCTTGGCGTGTGGTCGGCGAAATAATAGTCGAGCTCGTCGGCGAACTTCACGTTCACCAGAGCGGCGATGGCGCCGATGCGCCAGCAGGCGAAAAGGCCGAGCAGATAGTCCATGCCGTTATGGGCGAAGAGGGTGACGCGATCGCCCTTGCGCACGCCGAGCTGGTGCAGCGCACCGGCATAGTCCTCCATCGCGGCGACGGACTGCGCAAAAGTCAGCGCCCGGTCGCGGTCGACCCAGCGCAGGGCGACCTTGTCAGGCATGCGCGCCGCGCCGTCATAGAGAAGCTGATGCATCAACATAGGTCGGTCCTCGGCCTCAAGCGACGCGCGCCGCATCGGTCGTTGCGTCGTCGCTCCACAGTTCATCGTAGTCCGGCACCTGGGCTGCAAGGCGCGCGCCACCGGCGAAGACGACGCGGTCGGCCTGCGGTCGGCTGACGAGTTCGTTGAGCGAGCGCGCGTTGAAGACGATGAAGCGCGCCGGGCCGCCGACGGTGAGACGGCCATGACCGTCGAGCTTTGCCATCTGTGACGGCGTCGCGCCGACGAGGTCCGGCGCGAAGGTCAGCGGATGATCGAGATGGAGGATGCGCACGGCCTGTCGGAACGTGTCGAACACGTCGTGGTCGCCATAGGCGTAGAAGCTGTCGCGGCAATTATCGCCCGCCGCCGCGACGCGAATGCCGCGCTTCAGCATCTCATGCACGACGGTGACGCCGCGCCAGCGCGGCGTGCGGCCGGTTGCGCGGTCCTGCAGATAGAGATTGACGGTCGGCAGCGTGACCACCGCGATCTCGGCTTCGGCCATGAGATCGAGCGTGCGGTCGATATCCGACTCCGACTGCTGTGCGAGGCTGCAACAGTGGCCGGCCGTGACGCGGCCTTTGTAGCCGTGGCGCAACGCGGCTTGCGCGATATGGGGCAGGGTGGCCGCCAACGGATCGTGCGTCTCATCGACATGCAGGTCGACGTCGAGATCGTGCCGCGCGGCAAGCTGGAACAGGCGATCGAGCTGTTCGCCGATATTCTTCGGCGTCGCCGCGTGATCGCCCTCGGCCGGGCGGGTGACGCCGCCGAGAAAGCCCTTTGACTCCGCGACCGTGCGCGCGACCTTGTCGCCGTAATCGCCCATCATGAGGTCGATCGGACACAGTGATACCGCTTGCAGCGCGATGCGGTCCTGCCATTGCTCACGCAGCTCCCGCACCATGGGCCAACTGCGGTCGATCGTCTCCGGATAAGTGTCGATATGGCTGCGGATGGCGGTCACGCCATGAGCCTCGGCGCAGCGCAGGCCGAAATTCATGCGGCGGCGCAGGTCCGGCATCGTCCAGTGCGGCCGGTCGGCTGCCGTGGCGATCCGCGCATTGAGGAAGGTGCCATCGGGATTGGGATTGCGCTCGACCGTGTGGCCCTTGTCGAGATGCGTATGGATATCGATCAAGGTCGGCCAGACCTGCCGGCCGTCGAGATCGATGATTGTGCCGTCGCGGGTGTCGCCCGTCGGCTCGATGCGCGCGAACTTGCCGTCTTCGACGAGCAGGTCGGCGCGGACGAGGTCCTCGGCATCCTTCGCCGTGAAGGCGCGCGCGTCGGTCAGAAGGCCCGACGGTACGCGCGCATTGACGAGCCAATAGCGGCGTGCGTCAGGCCAGGCGATGTCAGCGAAGCGTGTCGATGGCATGCAGGCGATCCAGGGAAAAAGAGGTCATGTCGCGCAACAGCGCGATGAAGCCTTCGGCTTGGTGCTCGGCCGTCTTGAGGCCCTTGTCGGCGGTGGCGAGGGTAGCGTCGCCGACCGCACCGTCGGGATTGAGGTCCTGGGCGATCCAGCCGAAGCCGTGCGCGCCGCCCGGCCGCAGATGCACGAACTCGTTCTCCATGGCGACGCCGGTGGAGACGAAGTTCTTGACCTTGTCCTTGCGCACCAGTTCGGGACGGAAGTAGTGCATCAACGAGGTTTCGATGTCGCCGGCGTGGATGCCGTATTTGTCCTCGAGCGGCGTATACATGCCGGCCGGCAGGCCGAAGCGCCGCCAATGCGTCGGCACGCACAGCATGTCGTGCTTGACGCGGAGTTCGCGCGCGACGATGCCGAGCACGTCGCTATTCCCGCCATGCGAGTTCATCAGCACCAGCTTGCGCAGGCCCGCGCGGGCGACGCTGGTGCCGATTTCCGTGACGACGTCAAGCAGAGTCTGCGCGGTGAGTGTCACGGTACCGGGCGACAGAATGTGCTCGTTCGATTTGCCGAAGGCCTGTGTCGGCAATACCAGCACCGACAGTTCCGCCGGCAACATGCGCCGCAACACGGCGAGCATGCCGTCGGCGATGATGGTATCGGTCAGCACCGGCATATGCGGTCCGTGCTGCTCGACGGCGGCCACGGGCAGGATCACAATTGTCTTTTCCGGGTCCAGCGCGCGGAACTCGGCGCTCGTGAGGTCTCCCCAGAAGAATGCGCGTTCGCTCAAAGTAACTCCCTTTCGTCAGTTGTGCTGAACCATAGCGGCCCGGCGCGGCATGAGAAGCATCGTCTTGCGCGCGCAGCGATGCCTATTCGTCATCGCTCCGAACCCGCCGCAGCATCGGCATCGCCTGCCGCAATTCTTCGACCAGAACGCTTGGAAATGCATCAAGCGTGCCACGCGCCCGGATGGCGAGCTTCATGGTGACCGGCTCGACGTTGAGGTCGTGGAAGGGGATGAACACCAACTCGCCCCGCGCGGTATGAACGTCGACGTCGACCGGATTGAGGAAGCTGACCGCGCGGCCGGCGCGCGCGATGCGGCTCATGAATTCGATCGAATTGGTCTCAATCGTCGGGTGCATCGGTAGTCCGGCACGGGTGAAGGCCATGTCCACGATCGGCCGGATCGTCATGCTGCGATCGCCAATGACCAAAGGGTATTCCAGGCAATCCGCGAGCCAGGCCGGCCGGCGCTTGGTGAGCGGATGATTCGGCGCGACCACGGCGCCGAGATGAATGTCATGGCTGGCGACCACGCGCAGGCCCGGGCTGATCGGATAATTGTAGCCGAGCGCGATGTCAGCGTCGCCGGTGAGCACGGCGTTCGGAATCTGGTCGAGCGGCACCACTTTTACCCGGATATGGACGCGCGGATGGCTTGCCATGATGCTGTCGATGAAGCTCGGCAGCGGCCCTGCGGCAATGCCGTTCATGGTGGCGATCGTCACTTCGCCGCGCTTGAGACCCTTCAAGGACTCGATCTGCGCCGTCACGCGCTGGTGCGATTTCAGCGTTTCGCGCACATGGGCGATGAGCACTTCGCCGGTCGCGGTGAGTCGCAGCCGCCGCGGCATGCGCTCGAAAATCGGGGTTCCGATCTGGTTTTCCAGCGCCAGGATCTGCCGGTTGATGGCCGAGGAGGCGACATTCAGGCGTGTGGCTGCCCGGCGGATGGAGCCGAGCCGCGCCACCTCGTCGAGATAGACCAAAATACGGGCATGCAGCATAGCGCGTGTTCTCAAACTCTATAATGATTTCAGCCAAGTAGCTGACATTACGCCTCATTTCATCGCGGCCGCCTAGAATTTAGGCAATGCTGCCTTAAAGGCATCGCTCTGAGCTAAAGATGATGCTTTTGATAATGATTCACGTTTGCTGTGATCGATGCAAGCCGGGGGTGTCTGGGAGAGACTTCTTCGGCGCCGGGTCGGACCAACAGCAAGACCAACATCAAACGGACAAAACACCGATGCGCACCCTTTCACGGATTTCACGCCTGACTATCGCCGGTGCCTTGCTCATGACGGCGACCGCGGCGAACGCGGCGGACAAGATCGTGTTTCTCACGAGCTGGTTCGCGCAAGCCGAACACGGCGGCTTCTATCAAGCAAAGGCCACCGGCCTCTACGAGAAGGCCGGGCTCGACGTCACCATCAAGATGGGCGGTCCGCAGGTCAACGGCATGCAGCTTCTGCTCGGCGGCGAAGCCGACATCATCATGGGCTACGACATCCAGGTCCTGAAATCGATCGAGAAGGGGCTGCCGGTGGTTACCGTCGCCACCTCGTTCCAGAAGGACCTGCAAGGCCTGATGGCGCATGACGACGTCAAGAGCCTGGCCGATCTCAAGGGCAAGGACATCCTCATCGCTTCGTCGAGCCACACCACCTTCTGGCCGTGGCTGAAGAAGAAGTACGGCCTCGCCGATGCGCAGGCGAAGCCCTACACCTTCAATCTCCAGCCATTCTTCGCGGACAAGAATGTCGCGCAGCAGGGCTATCCATCGTCCGAGCCGTTCCAGGCGATGCAGAAGGGTGTGCCGGTCAACTACTTCCTGTTCGCCGACAGCGGCTATCCGCCTTACGGCACCACCATGGTGACGACCACCAAGATGACCACCGAGAAGCCCGACGCGCTGAAGCGCTTCGTGCGGGCGTCGATGGAAGGTTGGAAGAGCTATCTGACCGGCGATGCGACCGCCGCCAACGCGCTCATCAAGGCCGACAATCCGAAGATGAGCGATGAGCAGATCGCCTTCGGCATCAAGCGCATGAAGGAGCTGAAAGTGGTCGATGGCGGGGACGCTGCCACCATGGGCATCGGTGTTATGACCGACGCGCGCTGGAAGGCGACCTATGACTTCATGGTCGACGCCGGCCTGCTCGACAAGAGCGTCGATTACAAGAAGGCCTTCACCACCCAATTCATCGACGGCATGAAGATCCCGATGAATTGAGCCTGCGACGGCGCGACGGGGAAAGCATCCCGCCGCGCCGTTTTTCGCCTTTGCTCTTTAAGTTCTCGAGCGTGCAGACCTGATGGCCACCCCCCGCGACAATTCTACATTGACGGAGATGCTGCCGCCCTTCGTCGTCGGCATCATCATTCTCGCCGCCTGGGAGGCCGCCTGCCGGTTCTTTGCCATCCCGGCCTATCTCTTCCCGGCGCCGAGCGCGATCGGCCAGAGCCTCATCGCCGATGGGCCGAGCCTGATGCGCGCGCTGTGGAGCACACTGAAGGTCGCGCTGATCGCGCTTGGCCTTGCGACGCTTATCGGCTCCATCGTGGCTTTTCTGTTCGTGCAGAACCGGCTCATCGAGCGCAGCTTCTTTCCTTACGCCGTGATCATGCAGGTGACGCCGATCGTCGCGGTCGCGCCTTTGATCATTATTCTGGTGAAGAACACGCAGGTCGCGCTCATCATCTGCGCGACCATCATCGCCGTCTTTCCGATCATCTCCAACACGACGATCGGTCTGCGCAGCCTCGACAGCGGCCACAAGAACCTGTTCGCCATCAACAACGCCTCGCGGCTGCAAAGCCTGATCTATCTGCGCATCCCGAGCGCGCTGCCATTCTTCTTCGCGGGCTTGCGCGTCGCCTCCGGTTTGTCGCTGATCGGCGCGGTGGTGGCCGAGTTCGTCGCCGGCACCGGCGGCCGCAGCGCGGGGCTCGCTTACGAGATCCTGCAAGCCGGCTTCCAGCTCGAAATCCCGCGCATGTTCGCCGCGTTATTCCTCATCACCATGACCGGCATCCTGATGTTCTCGGTGATGGTGGTGCTGTCGAAAGTCGCGCTCGGCCCCTGGCACGACAGCGAGCACGAGCAGGAAGCGTAATCGTTTTTCATTCGCCTAATCCGATGAGGTTCCGATGCTGACGACCAAGCAAAAGGTTCTGCGCCGTTTCTGGTATGCGGTGATGCCGCTCGCCGATCTCGAGGACGGCCCGAAGCCGTTCCGTCTGCTCGGCGAGGATATTGTGTTGTTCCTCGATGCCGACGGCAAACCGGCGGCGCTCGCCGACCGCTGCTGCCACCGCACCGCCAAGCTGTCGAAGGGCTGGTGCAAGGACGGTCAGATCGTGTGCGGCTATCACGGCTGGGTCTATGATTCGACCGGCCAACTGGTGCACGTGCCGCAGTTCCCGGTGCAGCAGGAGGTGCCGAACCTGTCGACGCCGGCTTTTCACTGCCAGGAGAAATATGGTTACGCCTGGGTCGCGCTCGACGAGCCGCTGGCGCCGATCTTCGACGTTGCGGAAGACGCCGACGCCTCATTCCGCCGCGTGCCGCAGTTCTACGAAGTGTGGAACACGTCGGCCCTGCGGCTGATGGAAAACTCGTTCGACAACGCGCATTTCGCTTTCGTGCACAAGGGCACCTTCGGCCAGATCGATCAGCCGCTGCCCGAGAAGTACGAGATCAAGGAAACCGATTACGGCTTCGAAGCCGAAACATTGATCACGGTGGCGAACCCGCCGATCCAGCACAAAATCTCCGGCACCGACGCGCCGACCACGCAGCGCCACATGCGCAACAAGTGGTACATGCCGTTCTGCCGCCGTCTCGACATCACCTATCCGTCGGGCCTGCGCCACATCATCCTCAATTCGGCGACGCCGATCGATGACGGCCACATCATGGTGGTGCAGTGGCTCTACCGCAACGACACCGAGGCCGACTGCCCGGCGCAGTTGCTCATCGACTGGGACTACAAGATCACGCGTGAGGACAAGGACATCATCGAATCGACCGATTTCGACACGCCCATCGACATGGGGCGCCGGGTGGAAGCGCATATGGTGTCGGATAAGCCCGGCATGATCATGCGCAAGCGGCTGATGACGCTGCTCGCCGAGCACGGCGAGACGGAAGCTTTCCGCGCCGCCTGAGTTCTCTTTTCGACAGGTCTTTTCTCATGCCGAATGCCGCCGCCGCAACTGTCCCCGAGGTGATGCCGTCGCGTTATCCGATCGACGCCTTCCTGGCCGAGATCGGCGATGTGCCCTGGAGCATGGAGCCGACCGACATCAAGCGTAAGTCGCGCGATTACTACTGGTACTCGCCGATCCTCGCCGAGCAACTGAAGGACAAATACGCCGACGTCATCGTCACGCCGCGTGACGAGGCCGACGTCATCCGTGTCGTGAAGTCCTGCGTGCGGCATCGTATCCCGCTGACGCCGCGCGCCGGCGCCACCGGCAATTACGGTCAGTGCGTGCCGATGGAGGGCGGCGTGGTGCTCGACATGGCGTCGATGAACCAGATCGAATGGCAGAAGCCGGGTAGGGTGCGAGTGCAGGCCGGGGCCAAATTGTTCGACATCGACACCGCGACGCGGCCGAACGGCTTCGAACTGCGCATGCATCCCTCGACCAAGCGCATGGCGCAGATCGGCGGCTTCGTCGCCGGAGGCTCGGGTGGCGTCGGCAGTGTGACTTATGGCGGCATGCGCGAGCCGGGCAATATCCTCGCCGCGCGCATTGTGACCATGGAAGAAGAGCCGCGCGTGATCGAGCTGCGCGGTGACGCCGCGCAGAAGATCAGCCGCGCTTACGGCACTACGGGCATCATCACCGTGCTCGAAATGCCGACCGCGCCGGCGCTGAACTGGATCGATGTCATCGTCACGTTCGACGACTTCTACGAGTCGATCCGCTTCGCCCAGGCGATCGCGCTGGCCGATGGCATCATCAAGAAGCTCCTGGCGCCGATCCAATGGCCGCTGCCGGAGAATTTCACGTCGTTGCGTGCCTATTGCCCCGACGGCAAGAGCGCGTTGTTCGCCATGATTGGCGAGATGTCGATCGAGAGCTTCGAGACTCTGCTGGAGCCGTTCGGCGGCAAGATCACCTACAAGGTGCCGAGCGAGGACGTGGCCAGCAAGATACCACTCTACGAGCATACCTGGAATCACTGCACGTTGCAGATGTTCAAGGTCGACCGCGCCATCACTTATCTGCAGGTCCTCTATCCGCATGACCGCATCGTCGAGTCGGTAGCGGAGATTGGCGCGAAATTTGAAGGTGAGGTGATGCAGCATCTCGAATTCATCCGCATCAACGGCCTCATGACCGCGAGCGGCATCCCGGTCATCCGCTATCGCTCGCCGGAGCGCCTGTACGAGATCATGGATGCCTTCGAGGCCTGCGGCATCAGGATCGCCAATCCGCATGTGATCACGCTGGAGGACGGCAGCCGCTACAAGCGCGTCGATGCCGACCAGCTCGGCTTCAAGCACGAGGTCGATCCGTATGGCCTGCTCAATCCGGGCAAGATGCGCAGTTTCATGCCGGCGGAACAGGATGTGGTGAGATGAAGGGGAACGTCGTCCCGATGTTCGACCCGCCCGGTCCGCCGGACCAGAAGCCTGAAGGCGCGCCGGCGCGGCCATTGCTGCGGCTTACCGGCATCTCCAAGACCTATGCCAATAACACGGTAGCGCTCGAAGGCGTCGACCTCGACATCCGGCCGGGCGAATTCCTCACATTGCTCGGGCCGTCCGGCTGCGGCAAATCGACATTGCTCAAGATGATCGCTGGTCTTGCCGCGCCCTCGACCGGCACCATCGACTGGCCGCAATCGAGCTACGATGCCCTCGGCGAGCCCGACCGGCTGCTCGGCTTCGTCTTCCAGGAGCCGACGCTGCTGCCCTGGCGGACCGTGTTCGACAACGTCTATCTGCCGCTCAAGCTCGCCGGCCAGCGCAAGGCGGCTGTGCGCGAGCGGATCATGGAAGTGCTGGCGCAGGTCGGGCTGACGCGCTTTGCCAATGCCTATCCGCGCGAATTGTCCGGCGGCATGAAGATGCGCGTCTCCATCGCGCGGGCGCTGGTGACCAATCCGCGCGTGCTGCTGATGGATGAGCCCTTCGCCGCGCTCGACGAGATCACCCGGACCAAGCTCAACAACGACCTGTTGAAGCTGTTCGCCAAGCAGAACCTGACCGTGATCTTCGTGACCCATAGCGTCTACGAGTCGGTGTATCTCTCGTCGCGCATTGTGGTGATGAGCGCGCGGCCCGGCCGCGTCAGCTCGGACATGACGATCGACGCGCCGTATCCGCGCGACGAGGAATTCCGCACCTCGACGATCTACAACGATTACTGCCGTCGCGCCTCCGAGGCCCTGCGCCAGGCCATGGCCGAGAGTCCGGAAGAGCCGGAGTGAGCGGCGATGCTGCGCCATCTCACGCCTTCAGGTGTCCGTACACCCTTCGGTAAGTACAGCCACGCCGTGGAGGTGCAGACTGGCGCGCGCCTGCTGTTCTGCTCGGGGCAACTCGGCATCGATGTCCATGATGCCATTCCTGACACGGTCGAAGCGCAGGCGGTTCTGTGCTTCGAGGCGCTCGGCCGGTGCCTGGTCGAGGCCGGGATGGGCTTCGCGAACGTCATCCGCATCAACGCTTATGTGACCGACCGCGTGCATATGGCGCCCTATATGCAAGTGCGCGACCGCTACGTGGCGTCGCCGCCGCCGGCATCGACCTTGATGATCGTGACCGGATTCACGCGACCCGACTTCAAGGTCGAGGTCGAGATCGTCGCCGCGGCGCGATGATTCTCCGCCGGCGCTTGCTCTGAAATCCTGAGTGGTTGATTCGCGCTTCGGCTCGCCTGCGCGTGGAGCATGGCGGTCTGATACTGCGTGTTCATCGTCGCGCTACCGCGCGATCTCTTTCCGCGAGTTTACGTTTCTTAACGAGTGGTCAATTTTCCGTCGAATGCAATCGACTTGGTCGCACTCATGTCGCCGATTGCGCATCGGCCGCATGTTTATTGGCGCTTTTCTTATCCTGCATTGAGGTAATTTTGAACAGCATCAGCCGAAAAGTCAGATTCAATTAATACATAGATGTAAAGCTCCGCCGTGAATTTGGATCATTCGTCCCAGATGGGACCACGCGACAGTAGCGTCGGGATGGAGTGTTTTTACGATGAGCGTCATTTCCTATCTGAGCGCGAGCCAGATCTCGGGCCTTTCGACCACCGCCATCTCCGGCCTCTCATCCACTGATCTTACAGAGCTGACCGCGACGCAGGTCGCTGCGCTGACCGCGACGCAGGTCAACGCCATTTCAACCACGAACCTGCAGTCTCTCTTGGGGACGCAGGTTTCCGCGATTTCATCCACGACCATGCGCACGCTGCTCGCGGCGCAATTCGAGGCCTTTAACGAGACGCAGGTCGCCAGTTTGACGACCACGCAGATGAAGGTCCTGACGACGACCGAGATTTCTCAGCTCAGCACGACGGAGCTGCAGGGCCTGACCACCACGCAGGCCGGCGCGCTGACCGCGAACCAGGTGGCTGGGTTGACCAGCACGGTCCTCAACAACCTGAGCAGCACGCAGGTCTCGGAGCTGACGACGACGCAGGTTCAGGCTCTGACGACGACGCAGCTCAACGCGCTGTCGACCGATAACCTCGACGCTATCGACGTGACTCTGCTGAAGACCACGCAGCTCCAGGGGCTGACCACCACATCGGTCGGCAACCTCAGTGACACCCAGATTGCCGCTCTGACCACGACCGAGATCGCGGCGCTCAAGGCGACGCAGATCGATTCGCTCAGTTCGACCGAGCTGCAGTCCCTGACCACCACGCAGACCAGCGCGCTGACCCAGGCTCAGCTTTCCGCTCTGGTGAGCACCACACTTAATAACCTGAGCACGGATCAGGTCGGCGCGTTCACGACCACGCAGGTCCAGGGGCTCACTACGGCTCAGCTCAATGCGTTGTCGGCCGACAATCTTGACGCGATCGACGTGAGCAAGCTCAAGACCAATCAGCTTTCGGGCCTGAGTACCACAGCGGTTGGCAATCTGACCTCGACCCAGATCGACAACCTGACCTCGACGCAGGTTCGGGTCCTGACGACCACCCAGCTCAATGGCCTGACCGCCGCCGCGTTGAACAATTTCGACGTCACCAAGCTGTCGACGACGCAGCTCTCCAACCTGACCACGACGTCGATCGACAATCTGTCGGATACCCAGGTTGCCGCGCTGACCTCGACCGAGGTCGCGTCGCTTAAGGCCACTCAGATCGGCGCCCTGAGCTCGACCGAGCTGCAGGCCCTGACCACCACGCAGGCCGGGGCGCTGACCGCGACCCAGATCGGCGGCTTGACCAGCACGGTGCTCAACAATCTGAGCACCGACCAGGTCGGCGCGCTGACGACCACGCAGGTCCAGGCGCTGACCACGACGCAGCTTAACGGTCTGTCGACCGATAATCTCGACGCGATCGACGTCAGCAAGCTCAAGACCAACCAGCTCTCGGGCCTGACCACCACCACCATCGGTACCCTGACCTCGACTCAGGTTGATGCCCTGGACTCGACGCAGGTCCGCGCGTTGACGACCACGCAGCTCAATGGCCTGACCGCCGCTGCACTGAACAACTTCGACGTCACCGAGTTGTCGACCACGCAGCTCCAGGGGCTGACGACGACGACGATCGATGCGTTGTCCGACACGCAGGTCAGCGCGCTGACCTCGACCGAAATCGCGTCGCTCAAGACCACGCAGCTCGCCTCGCTCAGCTCGACCGAGCTGCAGTCGCTGACCAGCACGCAGGCCAGCGGCCTGACGTCGACCCAGATCGCCGGTCTGACCACCACTGTGCTCAACAACCTGAGCAGCACGCAGATCTCGGAACTGACCACGACGCAGGCTCAGGCCCTGACGACGACCCAGCTCAACGCGCTGTCGACCGACAGCCTCGGCGCCGTTGACATCAGCAAGCTGAAGACCACGCAGCTCCAGGGTCTGACCACCACGTCGATTGATGCGCTGACCGATACGCAGGTCGCTGCGCTGAGCACGACCGCCATCGCCGGCCTGACCACCACCCAGATCGGTGCGCTGAGTTCGACCGAGCTGCAGGCCCTGACCACGACCCAGGCCAGCGCGTTGACCGCGACCCAGATCGGTAAACTGACCAGCACGGTGCTCAACAACCTGAGCACGGATCAGGTCGCCGCGCTGTCGACCACGCAGGTCCAGGCCCTGTCGACCACGCAGTTGAACGACCTGTCGACCAATAACCTCGATGCCGTCGACGTCACCAAGCTGAAGACCGCGCAGGTTTCCGGCCTGACCACCACGGCGATCGGCAACCTGACTTCGACCCAGGTCGATGACCTGACCTCGACGCAGGTCCAGGCGATGACGACAACGCAGCTCAACGGCCTGAGCGCCGCGGCGCTGAACAACTTCGACGTCACCGAGCTGTCGACCGCGCAGGTCGCTAACCTGACCACCACATCGGTTGACGCGCTGTCCGACACGCAAGTTGCCGCGCTGACATCGACCGAAATCGCGTCGCTCAAGACCACGCAGCTTGCCGCGCTCAGTTCGACCGAGCTGCAGGCCCTGACCACCACGCAGGCTGGGGCGTTGACCGCGACGCAGGTCGCCGGTCTGACCAGCACGGTGCTCAACAACCTGAGCACGGATCAGGTCGCCGCCTTGACGACCACGCAGGTTCAGGCGCTGACCACGACCCAGCTCAACACGCTGTCGACCAATAACCTCGATGCGGTCGACGTCACCAAGCTGAAGACCGCGCAGGTCTCCGGCCTGACCACCACGGCGATCGGCAACCTGACCTCGACGCAGGTCGGTGACCTCGCCACGACGCAGGTCCAGGCCTTCACGTCCGCCCAGCTCAATGGGCTGGCGGCAGCGGCGCTGAACAACATCGATGTCACCGATCTGTCGACCACGCAGGTCGCTAACCTGACCACGACGTCGATCGACGCGCTGTCCGATACCCAGGTCGCCGCGCTGACCTCGACCGAGGTCGCGGCCCTGAAGGCGACGCAGATCGATGCGCTCAGCTCGACGGATCTGCAGGGTCTGACGACCACGCAGGCCGGGGCGCTGACGTCGACCCAGGTCGCTGGTCTGACCAGCACCACGCTCAACAACCTGAGTACGGATCAGGTCGGCGCGCTGACGACCACGCAGGTCCAGGCCTTGTCGACCACGCAGTTGAACGCGCTGTCGACCGATAACCTCGACGCGGTCGACGTCACCAAGCTGAAGACCGCGC
>JANLJK010000403.1:7001-17072 GCA_029255525.1 Pseudolabrys sp. | reverse complement strand
CCCGCCCATCTTGCAGACGAGCTTCCACTCGTCGGCCGTCACCGGCTGCACCGACAGCCGCGATTGTCTGAGCAAAGCCATGTCCTTGAGCCTCGGCTCCGTCTTGACCGCCGCAAGGGTCACCGGCTTGGGCAGCGGCTCGACCGCCTTGATCTGGACGACCACCCAAGGGCTGCCCGCCTCCGCCGTCGGGTCGGGGAAGTGCTCGCGGATGATCTCGACGACGCCGACAATCTCCTTGCCGACGTTGGAATGATAGAAGAAGGCCCGGTCGCCCTTCTTCATCTTCATGAGGTTGAGCTTGGCCGTGTGGTTGCGCACGCCGGTCCAGGCCGTGCCCTTGGCGCCTTCTTTGACCTGCTGGTCCCACGACCAGGCATCGGGCTCGGATTTCATCAGCCAGTAGGGCACTTGCGTATTCCTCTCGGAGGTCATCACCCGCGAAAGCGGGTGATCCAGTAATCACCGACATCGTGATTATTTCAAGCACCGGGATTACTGGATGCCCGCTTTCGCGGGCATGACAGAAAGAGGATGCGGTCCGGTCGAGAACTACTCCTCCGCCTTCAACGGCCGTGTCAGCAGCGCTTCGATCGCTGCGTCCACGCTGAGCTTGCCGGCGATGATCGCGGCGACCGCTTGCGAGATCGGCATCTCGACGTTTTTCTCGCGCGCCATCTCAAGCAAGACTGGCGCGGTGAAGGCGCCTTCGGCGAGTTTGCCGTGCGCGGCGGTGGTGGCGGTCTCGCCTTTGCCGAGCGCAACGCCGAACGAGAAGTTGCGCGACTGCGGCGTGCCGCAGGTGAGGATGAGATCGCCCAGGCCGGACAGGCCCATCATGGTTTCGGTTCTGGCGCCGCAGGCCTTGCCGAAGCGCACCAGCTCGGCAAAGCCGCGCGTGGTCATGGCGGCGAGCGCGCTCGCGCCCAGGCCGCGGCCGTTGACGATGCCGGCGGCAATGGCCAGCACGTTCTTGGTGGCGCCGCCGAGCTCGACGCCGCGCACGTCGGTTGAGTGATACGGCCGGAAGGTGCCGGAATTCATCGCCTGCGCCAGCGCGTGGGCAACGCCGGCATCGGTGGCGGCGATGGTAACGGCGGTGGGCAGCCCGCGCGCCACGTCGGCGGCAAAGCTCGGGCCGGACAGGATCGCCGGCGTCGCCTTCGGCGCACACTCTGCGATGATCTCAGTCATGAACTTATGGGTGCCGTGCTCGATGCCCTTGGCGGCGGCAACGAGTGGCGTGCGGTCGGCGATCAACGGCGCCAGCGCGGTGACGACCGAGCGCAACACTTGCGCGGGAACGACCAGCAAAATCGCTTGTGCCTGCGCGGCTTCCTTAAGGTCGCGCGTGACCTTGATCGAATTCTCAAGCTTCACGCCGGGCAGGTAACTGCTCTCGCGTTTGGTTGCGAGTTGCGCGGCATTGCCGGCATCATGCTCCCACAAGGTCACATCGCGGCCGGCGCGCGCGCAGGTCTGCGCCAGCGCGGTGCCCCAGGCCCCGCCACCGAGCACGGCAATGTGTCGGATCACTTCGCTCATTTATATGCTGCCGTGCGCTGCTGGCGTCCCTTGGCCGCCGCGATCTCGTCAAGCGGCCAACGCGCGCGCGGCGCGACTTCTAAAGGATCACTGATGCCGAGCGCGAGACGCTCGGCGCCGGCCCAGGCGATCATCGCGCCATTGTCGGTGCACAATTCGGACGGCGGCGCCACCAGCACGGTGCCGACTTCGAAGGCGAGGCGCTGCATTACCTTGCGGATCGCCTGATTGGCGGCGACGCCGCCGGCGACGACCAAAGCGGTCGGCGCGCCGAACTGCCCACGGAAAATGCGCAGGCCCGCGCGCAATCGGTCGTGCACGACGTCGACCACGGCTTGCTGGAACGAGGCGCACAGGTCCGAGACGTCCTGATCGGTGAGCGGCGCGATGGCTTCGGCCTCCAGCCGCAACGCGGTCTTGAGACCCGAGAAGGAGAAATCGGCCTCCTTGCGGTGCTGCATCGGCCGCGGCAACGGAAAGCGCCGCGCATTGCCGCGCGCGGCTTCCTTCTCCACCTGCGGGCCGCCGGGATAGCCGAGGCCGAGCAATTTCGCGGTCTTGTCGAAGGCTTCGCCGATGGCGTCGTCCTGCGTGGTGCCGAGCCGCACGTAATCGCCGACGCCACGGATGGCGAGGATCTGGGTATGGCCGCCGGAGGCGAGGAACAGGCAATACGGAAACGGCGTGTTGTCGGTCAGCCGCGCGGTCAGCGCATGCGCCTCGAGATGGTTCACGGCGACCAGCGGCTTGTTCTGCACCAGCGCGATCGCCTTGGCGGTGGTGAGCCCGACGATGACGCCGCCGATCAGGCCGGGTCCGGCGGCGGCGGCAACGCCGTCAATACGGTCAAAGGTGACATCGGCCTCGTCCATCGCCTGCGCGATCACCGCGTCAAGCACCTCGACATGGGCGCGCGCGGCGATCTCCGGCACCACGCCGCCGAAGGCCGCGTGCTCGGTCACCTGGCTCAGGATGACGTTCGACAGGATGGTGCCGCGGCCGTCTTCGGCGCGTTCCACCACCGCCGCCGCGGTTTCGTCGCAGGTTGTCTCGATACCGAGGACGATCATTTCGGTCTCCGGCTCTCCCCTTTCGGGGGAGGGTGCACTAAAAGGTGCCCTAGCATCGAGAGGTTACATGACGCAATCGGCCGCCACCATCTTGCGCATCGGCACGCGCGGCAGTCCCCTGGCGCTGGTGCAGGCGCGCACCGTGCGTGCGCTTCTGGCCGCCGCGATGCAGGTCGACGAGGAGAGGATCGAGCTCATCATCATCCGCACCTCGGGTGACGCCATTCAGGACCGGCCGCTGGCCGAGGTAGGCGGCAAGGGCCTGTTCACCAAGGAGATCGAGGAGGCCCTGCTCGGCGGTCATGTCGATGTCGCCGTGCACTCCTCCAAGGACATGCCGACTTTCTCGCAGGCTGGTTTGATGCTGGCGGCCTGCCTGGAGCGTGAGGACCCGCGCGACGTGTTCATCAGCCGCAAGGCCAAGTCGTTTGCCGATTTGCCGCGGGGCGCGACGCTCGGCACCGCGTCGCTGCGCCGCCAGGCGATCGCCAAACGCTTGCGGCCGGACCTCAACGTTGTGCCGCTGCGCGGCTATGTCGAGACGCGCCTGCGCAAGCTTGACGCGGGCGAAGTGGATGCGACGTTGCTGGCGCTCGCTGGTCTGCGGCGGCTCGGGCTGACCGAGCACGCAACGCGTGTCATGAGCATCGACGAATTTCTGCCGGCAGTCGGGCAGGGCGCCATCGGCCTCGAAGCGCGCGAGAGCGACACCCGCACGCGCGAGATCTTGTCGCGCGTCGATCATGCCGACACGTCGGCGGCGGTTGCCTGCGAACGCGCGTTCCTCGCCGAGCTCGATGGTTCGTGCAAGACGCCGATTGCAGGCCATGCGACCATCACCGATGACAGCGTGCAATTTCGCGGTCTGATCGCGCGGCCCGATGGTGCTGCGGCACATGACATTGCCGGCACCGGCCATCGTCAGGATGCGGCGGCGATTGGCGCCGATGCCGGCCGCGAACTGAAGCATCGTTCAGGCCCAGGATTTTTCGACTGATATGCGCATCGTCGTCACCCGCCCCAAGGCCGATGCCGAACGTACGGCAAGCGCCTTGCGCAAGCGGGGACACGAAGTGCTCGTCGCGCCCTTGATGCGGGTCGAGCCGATCAAGGCCGATCTCACCGGGGCGTGGAGCGGGGTGGTTGTCACCAGCGCTAACGCGCCCGGCGCGATCGCAGATAATCCGGCGCGTGACACGCTTCTCAAGCTGAAGCTGTTTGCCGTCGGCGAGCGCAGCGCCGACGCCGCGCGCAAGGCTGGCTTCACGAATGTGGAATCGGCCGGCGGGGATGTGCAGGATCTCGTCAAGCTGATCGCCGAGCGTCATGTCGGCGTCACGGCGCCGTTGCTTTATCTCGCCGGGGAGGATCGCGCCGCCGATCTCGTCGGCGAATTGGCGGTGCATGGCATCAAGGCGGAACTGCGCGTCGTCTATCGCACAGTCACCGCGCCGTTCCCGGATGAGCTGATCGAAGCGCTGGCGGTGAAGGAGATCGATGCGGTGCTGCATTACTCCCGGCGCAGCGCCGATAATTATGTCGAAGGCGCGACACGCGCCGATATCGTCGCGGCCGCACTGGCGCCGCGCCATGTTTGTCTTGCCGAGTCGGTGGCCGCGCCTTTGGTGAAGGCCGGCGCGACCCGTATTGCGATTGCTTCGCGCCCGGATGAGGCTACTTTGATTGAACTTCTGGCGCCGCCGCGCGGCTGACAGTTCATTGGCGCCGTGGCGTCAATTGCGTTATCTCCTGACGCGGGGGCGAGATTCGGGCTCTAGGAGAGGCTGATGGTGGACAAGAAGACATCAGAGACGCCCGAAGGCACGCCGCGCCGCAAGCGCGAGGCGCCGACCATCGATCTCACCGCCAAGGATGTGACGTCGGCCGAAGCTGCGCCGTCGCCTGCGCCCGCCGATGAAGCATCGGGCTACGAAGCCGTGAGTGAGGCGCTGGAGGAACAGGCGAACGCGATGCCGCCCACGGGCGCGCCCGAACCGGCCGCGGCAGACGCGACAGTCGATGAAGCATCGGCCTATGAAGAGGTGGCCGAGAGGGCCGAGCACGTCACTGAACCACCTTCATCGACCGAACAGCCGGCCGTTGCGGCGGCATCCGAGGCAATTGAACCGGAGCCGAAAGCGTCTGTCGCGCGGCAGAACTGGGGCGCGCTGATCGCGGCCGGCATTGCTGGCGGTGTGATCGTTACGGCGGCGCTCGGCGCGGCGTGGTACGGCGACCTGTTGACGGCCTCGCGCCCCGCGACCGGCGATGCCAATGCGCAGCTCGCGGTTCTGCAACGTCAAATCCAGGATCTGCAAAATCGCGCACCGCCTGCGACCGACACAAAGTCTGTCGATGCTTTGACGCAGCGCGTCGCCAAGATGGAAGACGCGCTGAAGACTGTGCCGAAGTCCGACAGCTCGGTGACCGACCGGCTGATCGCCGCGGAAAACGCGATGAAGTCGCTCGGCGTGGCGCTGACGGCGCTGAACCAGCGCAACGACGATGCAGCGGCTAACGCCGCGCGCGCGCGTGAACAGGCCGATGCCGCCGAGAAAGCCGTCACGCAATTGCGCGGCAGCGTGCAGGACGCGGCGAAGGATACGTCGTCCGCGGTAACGCCGGCGCAGATCGAAACCTTGACGCAGAGGCTCGCCGCGCTTGAGACTGCCAGCAAGACCGCGCGCGCCGAGATCGACAAGGCTACTGCGAGCGAGCGCGCGACGCGTCTGGCATTGAGCGCGTCGTCGTTGCGCACGGCGGTCATCGGCGGCGCGCCTTATATCGCCGAGCTGGCGCAGGCCAAGGGGTTTGGCGCCAATGACAAATACCTCGCGCCCTTGGCGCCATTTGCCGCGTCGGGTGTGCCGAGCGCGGCGTTGCTGGCGCAGGAACTACGTGCACTGCTGCCGCAGATGGTGAAGCTGGCCGGAGCATCGGCGCCGACTGGCGGCTTCCTCGAACGTTTGCAGGCCAATGCCAGCAAGTTGGTGAAGGTGACGCCGGTCGATGCGCCGGCGGGCGATGATGCGTCGGCTGTGCTGGCGCGTCTCGAAGTCGAAAGCTCGAAGGCCGACTTGACCGCCGTGCTCGCAGATCTCGCCAAGCTGCCGGAGCCGGCGCGCGCGCCGGCGCAAGGTTTAATCGCCAAGGCAAAGGCGCGCGAGGCTGCATTGAATGCCGCGCGCGATTTCGCCACTGAGGCGGCGCGCGCGCTCGACAAGCGGTGAGGGGCCCATGATCCGCGTTATTCTGTTCCTCATCGCCCTCGCCGTCGCCGCCACCGGCGTCGTCTGGTTCGCCGACCGCCCCGGCGACGTCGTGCTCACCTGGATGGGCTATCGCATCGAGACCTCGCTGATGGTGGCGGCCTTGGCCGTCATCGTGCTGGTGATGGTGTTGATGCTGGTGTGGAGCATCGCGCGGGCGGTTCTGCGCTCGCCCGAGCAGATGTCGCTGTTCTTCCGCCATCGCCGCGCGATGAAAGGCTATGCGGCGATCACGCGTGGCCTCGTTGCCATCGGCGCCGGCGATCGCAAACTGGCGCGCCGCGCAGCCGACGATGCGGCGCGGCTGTCGCCGAACGAGGCGTTGACGCTTCTCTTGAATGCGCAGGCCGCGCAGTTGTCTGGCGATGCGGCGGCGGCCGAGCGTGCCTTCCGCGAAATGGCGCGGCGCGACGACACCAAGCTCTTAGGACTCCGCGGCCTCTATATTGAAGCGCAGCGCCGCAATGATGCCGTGACCGCGCGGCGCGCCGCCGAGGAAGCAGCGCTGGCCGCGCCGGCTTTGACCTGGGCCGGGCAGGCCGTGCTCGACGATCGTTGCGCCGTGTCCGATTGGGCTGGCGCGCTCGGTGCGCTCGACCACATGAAGGGCGCGCTCGACAAGCATGAGTATCGCCGCAAGCGCGCGGTGCTGTTGACGGCGCGTGCGTTGGCGCTCGCCGATATCGAGCGCGACACCGCGCTGACGGCTGTGCTGGAGGCGGTAAAGCTCGCGCCCGATCTGGTGCCGGCGGCGGCGCTGGCGGGCCGGCGCTTGAGCGAGGCGGGCGAGCAGCGCAAGGCGCGGCGCATCCTCGAGCATGCGTGGGAGACGAGCCCGCATCCCGATCTCGCCGAGGCCTATGCCAATTTGCAGCTCGGCTCGTCGGCGCGCGATCGGCTGGCGCGCATGCAGAAGCTGGCCGCCAAGGTGCCGGGCCAACTCGAAGGTGCGCTGGCGGTGGCGCGCTCCGCGTTGGAGGCAAGGGAGTTCGACGCGGCGCGTAGCGCTCTTGCTCCTTATCTGTCGGCGCCGACCCGCCGTGTCGCCACCTTGATGGCCGAGATCGAGGAAGCCGAACACGGCGATACCGGCCGCGTGCGGGAATGGATGGGCCGCGCTATGCGCGCCGCCGGCGATCCGGTGTGGACCGCGGATGGCGTGGTGTCGGACCGCTGGCTGCCGGTCACGCCCAATGGACGACTCGACGGTTTCGCCTGGCGCGTTCCCCTGGCCGAATTGGGCGTCAGCGAGCCCGTGATTGAGGTGACGCAGCCTCCGGCCCCGGTCGTGCCGGTCGAAATCGCGCCGCCTCCGGCGCAGGAAGTCAAATTGGAGCCCGAGCCGGCCCCGGCCGAAAAGCCGGTCCGCAAGGTGGTCCGGCCCAAGGCGCCACCGGCCGAGCCGGTAATTCCCCTGGTGCACGCCCCGGACGACCCCGGCCCGGATGGTGCTCTGGACGCCGATTTGACCGGGGAACCGGGCCCTTCCGCCGCCGCCGAGGCCTGACGCATGCGCCAGAGGTTGCGGTAACGCGGTCTCAATCCCTTGCGCGTAGGAATAGGCGTATTGCTTGCCAAGGCGCGCTCGCGCCGATAGTAGTGACGCCAATTCCGCCGACGTAGCTCAGTGGTAGAGCATCCGCTTCGTAAGCGGGTGGTCGGGGGTTCAAATCCCT
This sequence comes from Pseudolabrys sp., assembly GCA_029255525.1. Taxonomy (GTDB): domain Bacteria; phylum Pseudomonadota; class Alphaproteobacteria; order Rhizobiales; family Xanthobacteraceae; genus Pseudolabrys. Next base: position 9,512 of record JANLJK010000403.1, on the reverse strand, counting down.
CCGTCGGCACCACTCTTCGCGGCCTTACAGCCGGGCGCGCGATCAATCGGCCACCGCCACGCATTCAATACACGGCCGAACTGTAATCTAGATCGCAATAACAGTTGGTGACAGGCGCGAACGCGCCGTTTTCACGACTCCGCATGGCCGCTATGATTCGGCAGAGCGGGTGAGTCTCTGCATGCCCGCAGCTTCCCCCGTCTAGAGAGTCCGCACATGGCCAGACCCGCAGTGATTCTCGTTGGTGCCGACAAGGGCGGCGTCGGCAAGACCACCGTCGCCCGCACCCTGCTCGATTATTTCGGCGCGCACCAAACGCCGACCCGCGCCTTCGATACCGAGTCGCCACGCGGCACGCTCAAGCGCTTCCACCCCGAGATCACCGAGGTCGTCGACGTGACCGCGGTGCCCGACCAGATGAAGATCTTCGACACGCTCGGCAGCGCGCAGGCCAAGGTGACGATCATCGACATCCGCGCCGGGCTCCTGTCGGCGACCTTGCAGTCGCTCAACGATATCGGCTTTCTGGAATCGGCGAAGAAGGGCCAGATCACCTTCGCGGTGTTCCACATCCTCGGACCGTCGATCGCCTCGCTCGACGAGATCGCCGAGACCACGCGCTTCGTCGGCGACGCCAACTACTTCCTGGTGAAGAACTTCATCAACAACACGTCGTTCTTCGATTGGGATCCGGCGACCTACAACTCCTATTTCAAGGAGATCAAGGGCGCCGAGGAAATCACCATCCCGAAGCTTAACGAGATGGCCTGCGAACAGGTGGAGGTGGCGAGCGTGCCCTACGTCTCCTTCGTCGCCAATAAGAGCGGCAAAGGCGAGCCGGCGAATTACTCTTTCGTGCTGCGCGGCTATGTGCGGCATTGGCTCGGCAATGTCTGGGGCGAGTACGATCGCGTGAAGCTGATCGACCTCGTCGCGCCGAAAATGGACAACAGCGTCCGCCAGGCCGCCGTCGGCTGAGCGCAGGTCATTCCGGACGCCAACCAAGTCGGCTCTCGCCGACTTGGTCACTCAAGAGCCAATCCCGGGCAAGCCCGAGATTGGGAGCGGCGATCCGAAATCCAGCAACGAGCTTAGAGTTTGCGTCTGGATTCCGGGTTCGCGGGCATAAAGCCCGCGCCCCGGAATGACGTATAGGCCAGCGATGTCGTTCCGCACTTCCGTCACCATCGTCGCGTCGCCGCGGCCGCGCGTCGGCAAGACGATGCTGTCGCGGCTGATTACCGACTTTCATCGCCACGAGGGCCGCCAGATCGCGGCCTACGACCTCAACAGCGGTGACAACACGCTGCGTGACTTCCTGCCCGGACAGGCCATGGCGTCCGACATCGCCGAAGTCCGCGGGCAGATGGCGCTGTTCGATGCACTGGTCGCGCCCGACGATGTGACGCGCGTGGTCGATCTCGGCCATCAAGCCTTCGAGCCGTTCTTCGCGCTCGCTGAGAAGATCGGTTTCGTCGAGGAGGCGTTGCGGCATGGCATCGCGCCGGCCGTGCTGTTTTTCATCACGCCCGACCGCACCTCGGTCGAAGCCTTCCGCGGCCTGCGCAGCCGCTTTCCCGGCGTGACCTTGGTGCCGGTGCACAACGAGATCTTCGGGCCGACGCAATATGGCGACCGCTATCCGTTGAGCATGAAGGATAAGGTCGTGCGCCTGCCGGTGTTGACGGCGGGCTTGCGTAAATTCGTCGACGTGCCGCCGTTTTCTTTCGCCGGCGTCGAGCGCGCGAAATACATGACGCCGGAAGCGCTGGAGGAACTGCAGCGCTGGCTGCGCAAGACCTATCTCGAGTTCCGGGAACTCGATTTGCGGATCTTGCTCGCAGACTTGCGTTCAGCGATTACGCTCGGCGCTTAATTGCGGCAAAATTTTATCGGTTCCTGACGGAACAACTTTACCACGCGACTGCCGCTGTCGATGTTCCATGGGAACGCCTCGCGCGTTTGCGCGTTACTACGGCCAGACTCGCCTGCACGTCTTTGCAACGAGGAGGCTCGATCATGTGGCTTTCGCTGTTCAGCGTCGTCGTCGGCATCTCCCTTGGCCTCGGTTTCGGGGCGCTTCTCTTGGAATCGCAAGGGGAGAAGGCGCGTTATTGAGTTTCGTTTGGTAGCGACCACCTTGAAGGTGGCCTTTGGGCCGCCTTTCTTTTTTGTGCGGCAGCCCGAAGCAACCAAATATTTGCGCTCGCGCCGGCGGGAACTTTGACATAATCAAGGCGAATGCCGCCCTTACTCTTATCGAGGCGCTTCGCGCCGTTGTTCTGGTGCCAATTCTTCGCGGCATTCAACGACAATTTCCTGAAAACCGCGCTGGTCTTCCTCATCCTGTTCCGCGGCCATCCTGACGCGGAAGCGCTGATCACGGTGGCGAGTGCGATCTTCATCGCGCCCTATTTCTTTCTCTCGGGGCTCGGCGGTGAATTGGCCGACCGCTTCGACAAGGCGCGGGTCGCTCAGGTCATCAAGTTCGTCGAGATGGCCGTCGCCGGC
>JANLJK010000403.1:0-6901 GCA_029255525.1 Pseudolabrys sp. | reverse complement strand
CGACAAGGCGCGGGTCGCTCAGGTCATCAAGTTCGTCGAGATGGCCGTCGCCGGCATTGCCGTGTGGGGCTATGCGTGGGAGTCGCTGCCGATTTTGTTTGCCGCGCTGTTCGGCTTTGGCGTGCTGGCCTCGCTGTTCGGGCCGATGAAGTATGGCATCCTGCCCGATCATCTGCCGCGTGAGAAACTGCCGGCCGGCAATGCGCTGGTCGAAGGCGCGACTTTCGTCGCCATCCTGCTCGGCACGATCGTCGGCGGCATGGCGGCGCGCAACGGCGGTGGGCCCTTCGCCTTCGCGCCTTTGGTGATCGGCTTCTCGCTGGCTTGCTGGATCGCTGCGATGCTCATCCCGCCGAGCGGCGAGGGCGCGCCGCATCTCAAGGTCAATTTCAATATCGCGGCCTCGACCGCCTTCATGATCCGCCATCTGCGCGCCGATGCGCGGCTGTGGTGGGGCGCCATGGTGACGAGCTGGTTCTGGCTCGCCGGCATTGTCGTGCTGTCGCTGCTGCCGCCTTTGATCAAGGTGCTGATCGGCGGCGACGAGGCGACGGTGACGGTCTATCTCGCGCTGTTCTCGATCGCCGTCGGTATCGGCTCCGGTCTCGCCGCCGCGATCGCGCGCGGGCGCATCGTGCTCACCATCACTGTCGTCGGCGCCGTGCTGCTCGGCCTCTTCGCGATAGATATCGGCTTCGCGACCTATGGCGCGGCGGCGGGGGCGACGATGCAATCGCCCGGTGTCGTATTCGCCTCGGGGCTCGGTGTCCGTATCGCCGTCGATCTCGTCGGCCTGGCGATCTCCGGCGGGCTGTTCATCGTGCCGGCTTTCGCCGCGGTGCAGGCGTGGTCCGATCCCGATTATCGCGCGCGCAACGTCGCGGCGGTGAACGTGATCAACGCGGCCTTCATGACCGGCGCGACGGTAATCGTCGCGCTGCTGCAAAAGTTTGGCGTCACGTTGCCGATGCTGTTTCTCGGGCTCGGCGCGGCGACCTTGCTGGTCGCGGCCGCGATCTGGAAGACGAAGCCGGGCCCTGACGTATGAGCTACTTCTTCCGCGCCGCCAGCACGCGATCGACCATCTCGCCGGCGACGCCGAGATAATTCGCCGGGTCCATCAGTTCTTCCAGCTTCCTGCGGTCGGCGTATTTCGCGATCTCCGTGTCATCGGCCAACAAGTCGATCAGCGGCTGGCCGGTCTTGGCGGCTTGCTTGCCGATATCGGAGACGCGATGGTGCGCGGTATCACGGCCCATCGCCTGGCCGAGTCCCATCATCACCGCTTCCGACATGATCAGGCCATTGGTGATGTCGAGGTTCTCGCGCATCCTCTTCTCGTTGACCTCGATGCCCTCGAGGATCGTCCGCGTCTGCTTCAATGCGCCGGCCGCCAACATGAAGATCTCCGGCAGCACGATCCATTCGATCTCCCACGGCCCGGTGCCGCGCTCGTGATCCTCGACCTGCGCTTCCAGGAGCGTCGCGACATATTGCTTTACGATTGCCGTCTGCGCGGTGATGTAAACGGACGAGATCGGGTTTCGCTTCTGCGGCATGGTCGACGACGAGCCGCGGCCTTCGCCGGCGGGCTCCGATACTTCGCCGACCTCGGTCTGCATCAACAGCTTCACGTCGAGCGCGATCTTGCCGCATGAGCCGGTGACGAGGCCGAGGAAACAGCCCACTTCAGCAAAGCCGTCGCGCACCGTATGCCAGGTGATGTCCGGCACGCCGAGGCCCAACTCCTGCATCAGCGCGGCCTGCACCTTCAACCCATCCTTGCCGAGCGATGACAAGGTGCCGGCGGCGCCGCCGAACTCGCCAACCAGCACACGGGGCCGCAACTCCGCCAGGCGCTGCTTATGCCGGCCGAAAGCGGCGAGCAGGGTCGCCATCTTGTAACCGAAGGTGACGGGCACCGCCTGCTGCAGTTTGCTGCGGCCGGCCATCGGCGTGTCGCGATACTTCTTGGCCAGCACGGCGAGCGCATCGCAGATGGCGTCGATCTCGGTTTCGACGAGCGCCAGCGCTTCCTTGATCTGCAAGACGGTGGCGGTGTCGGTGACGTCCTGGGTGGTGGCGCCCCAGTGCACCCATTCGCCGTGCCGGTCCTTGCACAACGCCGTGAGCTGCTTGGTGACGGGCAGTACCGGCGCGCCGATCTTTTCCGTCGCCTCTTTCAGCTTGGCGAAGTCCATTTTGCCGACCGAGCAGTGCGTGACGATTTCCGCTGCCGCGTCCTTGGGGATCAGGCCGAGGCCCGCCTCCGCCCGCGCCAGCGCCGCTTCGAAATCGAGATATTTCTGCACCCGGTTCTCGTCCGAGAACACGGCCCGCATGGCCTCGGTCGTGAATATGTCGCGGAACACGAGTGAATCGAAGATCGTCGCGGGCATCCGGCTCTCCTTATGAGCGCTTCGCGCCGCACGTTAGCGGTTCTTGCGCGGCGATCAACTCGCCGCGCGTCGCCGACGGGCGCCGGGGGTGTGGTACTCTGCCGTCATGCCCGCGCAGGCGGGCATCCAGTAATCGCAGGCGTATCGGCCCGATGGCAAGCGAGAGACAATTTTATGTTTATATCCTCGCCAGCAAGATTGGCGGCACTCTCTATATTGGCGTGACCAACAATCTTGTCCGTCGCGTCTACGAGCATCGAGAAAAGATCGTTGAGGGGTTCACGAAACGATATGATGTCGCGCAACTCGTATATTACGAAGTTCATTCTGAAATTGAAGCAGCCATCGTTCGTGAAAAGCACATGAAGAAATGGAATAGAGCATGGAAGGTGAGTTTGATTGAAGAGACGAACCCAAATTGAGATGACCTCTACAGTCGAATTACGAAGGCTTGAGTTTACTGGATGCCCGCCTGCGCGGGCATGACGGCTACCCCAGCTGCTCCTTCATCCAATCCGCGCTTTGCGAGCGCCAGCGGTAGGCGCGGTTGGTGGCGATGTGGTTGCCGTCTTCGATCATCATCAACTCGACGGGGCCTTTGGCTTCGCGCGCCAGCCGCTCGGCGTCGGCCGCCGGGACGATGCGGTCGAGCCGGCCGTTCACGATGAACAGGGGGCAGGTGATGTTTTGCGCCACGCCTTCGAGCGACAACGTGTTGGCGTTCCGGCGCGCGTCGGCTTCGCTCGTGGCGTGGCTGCGGGCGGTGAAGGCCTCGCGCGTCAGCGCCGGCAGCCCATCCCAGGCGGCGCCCCAATTGAACGGCCCGCCGAGCGCGATGCACGCTTTGATGCGCTTCTCGAAGGCGGCCGCGCGCGGCGCGTAATAGCCGCCTAAGCTCACGCCCCACATGCCGATGCGCGCATTGTCGAGATCGCCACGGGTCGCGATGTAATCGAGCACGGCCTTCACCGGCACTTCGTAGTCGCCGCGGATGGCGAAGTCGTATTGTCCTTCGCCCTGGCCGGGCCCGTCGAAGATCAATGTCGCCATGCCGCGCGCCAGGAACGGCGCCTCGTAGGCCTCGCCCTCCTCCTTGGTCGAATCGAGACCGACCGCCATCGCCACGACCGGCGGCTTCTCGATGCCCACGGGCTTGCGCAGGATGCCGGCCAGCGTCTTGCCTTCATAAGGAATTGCGACGCGTTCGCCCGGCGGCCTCATGTGCGGCAGCGCCGCCTGTCGGCAGGCGATCGCCTTCGTGTGGGCTTGCTTCATCTGCGCCATGTCGCGCGTGAACAGAAAGGCCGCGAAGTGATAGTAGACGGCCGCGCGTTGCAGGCATTCGCCGGCGGTGAGCGTATGGCCGCGCGCCATCGCCTCGCGGCCGAGCTGTTCGTGATGTGCCCCGCGTTCGGACCAGGCACGACACCAGTCATCGTAAGAGGACATCGAGGCGGTGACTTCCTCGAAGTCGGTGAGCACCACGCCATTGGCGACAAAGCGCGGGCCCCAATGCGCGATCGCGGCCTTGAGCTGCGGGTCGGTGGACATTGCGGAGTATCCTATGCGAAGGGAAAATTCATGTTCCCGTTCGTCCCCGCGAAAGCGGGGACCCAGCTCTGGATTCCCGCTTGCGCGGGAATGAACGGAGATGGTGGCGATGCTAAAGTCATAGCTAGCCCGCCTTCTCGTCGCGGCGGTACCAGGGCAGGAAGCGGCGCGTCACCCAAGCCACCAGCATTTCGAATCCGACGCCGAAAGCGGCGAGCAGCAGCACGCCGACGAAGGCCTCGTTGTGGTGATAAGTGCGCGAATTGTAGAGGATGAAGTAGCCGAGCCCGCCGACCGAGATGAAGAACTCGGCCACGACGGCGCCGATCAGCGCGCGGCCGGCGGCAAGCCTGATGCCGGCAAGCAGATAAGGCATTGATGATGGCAGCACGATGCCGAACAGCACGTTGATACGATTGGAGCGGAACGAGCGCGCGACCTCGAGATAGTCGCGCGGTACGGCGCGGGCGCCATCGGCGACGTTGATGATGATGGAGAAGACGGCGGCGAAGATGATAGTGGCGATGCGGGTCGCGCCGGAATAGCCGAACCATAGCGAGAACAGCGGCAGCACCACGATCATCGGGATGGCGTAGAAGCCGTTGACGTAATGGCGGATGGCGCGCTCCAGCGCGGCGCTACGCCCCATCACCAGGCCGATGACGGTGCCGAGCACCAGCGCCACGGCCAGCCCTTCGGCGACGGCGGCGAGCGTCACGCCCGTGGCCTTCAGGAAGGCGGGATCGACGATCACTTTCGGGATCGCCATCGCCACGGTGCTCGGCTTGGCGACGTAGGCCGGCGCCAGGAGGCGCACCACGACCTCCCATAGGGTCAGGATGAAAACGCCGACGACCAGCCGCGGCAGGAAGGTATCGTAGAAGCGTGCGTTCAGCCGTGATGATTTGGCGGGCGTGGCGGCGGGGGCGACGGAGAGCGCGGTTTCGCTCATCACTGCCTCCAGTGCGCGAAGTGCTGCTCGATCTTCAGCCCCAGCCGCATCAGGCCGACGCCGATGAGGCCGATGACGAAGATCGAGGCGAACACGCCGCCGGTGTCGAAGTTCTGCGAGGCGGTCATGATGAGCTGACCGAGGCCGGTCGAGGACAGGAAGAACTCGGCGGCGATCATGCCGACCAGCGCGCGGCCGATGGATTGGCGCACGCCGGTCATGGTGTAGGGCAAGGTGTAAGGCACCATCACTTCACGCCATAGAGACCACTCGCTGGAGCGAAACGACTTCGCCACCTCGATCATCTCGGGCTTGATGCTGCGCGCGCCTTCGACCGTGTTGTAGAGCACGGGAAACACCGCGAACAGGAACACCACCAGCACCTTGGGCGCGAAGCCGAAGCCCATCAGTGACAGGATGAAGGGGATCAGCGCCACCATCGGCGTGGCATAGAGGATCATGACATAAGGCTCGATGCCGACGCGCAGCACCCGCACGCGCGCCAGCAGCATGCCGAGCGGCATACCGACGATGAGCGCGAGCACGAAACCGCTCAGGAACAGCTTGGCGGACTCCATGAGCTGGCGGATGAACTCGCCGCTCTTGATCAGGTGCCAAAGCGTGCGGATGGTCTCCGAGAACGGCACCATGAAGGCCGTGCTGGTCGAGCGTCCGGCGATTTCCCAGAGGAGGATGCCGACAAGGATGCTGATCCAGAACGGCGCGTGGCGGCGGAGATAGGTGTAGGGCACTTATGTCGTTCCAAATTGGCAGTCGAGAACGGCCTCGCTCCGTCATCCTGAGGTGCGCGCCGAAGGCGCGCCTCGAAGGATGGACGGCCCGGGCCGTCGCCCTTCGAGGGCCGCGCTGACGCGCGGCCGCCTCAGGGTGACGGAGATAGGCAGCGCACGTCGCGGCGTTTGCTACTTCACCATCGCATTCGCATCTTTGTAGACGCTGCCATCGACGAAGTTGTCGTAGCTCACCGGCTCCTTGTCTTCCTTGATGGCGCCGATCTTCTTCATCAGCTTGGCAACCGCCTCGATCTTGTTGCGCGGCAGGCCGTCGTCCTTCGCCGCCCAGAAGTCGATGGCGAGGAACTCCTTGAGCGCGTCTTTCGCCACCGCCTTGTTGTGGCCGGTCACCAGTGCCGCCTCCGCCACCGCGTCGGCGTTCTTGGGGTCCTGCATGAAGCGCGCGGCGTCGATCATGGCGGCGACCGTGCGCACGATGGCGTCGCGGTTCTTCGCCAGATTGTCCTTGCGCACCACCAGCGTCAGATAATGGCTGGTCGGGTTGGTGTTCTTCATCGCCAGCAGGATGTTGAGCTTCTTGCCCTGCGCGGCAATGGCGGCCAGGTCGTCGAGATGCAGCACGGCGTATTGCAGGCGCCCGGCGATCATCGCGGGTCCCGCGGTCGAGCCGAGCGCGATCTGCTTGGTGTCCTCGATCTTCACGCCTTCGCAGCCGGTGAGCATCGAGCGCAGCGCCACCGAACGCGCGCCGCCGATCGAGTCGACGCCGACGTCCTGGCCGACGAGGTCTTTGCAGGTCTTGCCGGTCTCGGTGGTGCCGATGACCCAATCCGGGTTGGGCATGCCGTAGACGGCGACCAATGGCACGCCGGCGTTGGAGATCTGGTTGATCACCGGCGGCGTCGGCGACCAGGCCATGTCGATGTCGCCGGCGACCACGGCGCGGGCGGCGGCGGTGCCGTTGTCGAAGGCGCGTACCTCCACGTCGGCGCCGTGCTTCTTATAGAAGCCCTGCTTCTCGGCGACGTAAGCAATGGTGGCGGAGAAGATCGGCGGAATACCCGGCACCGCCACCACCACTTTCTTGCCTTGCGCCAGGGCGGGAGCTGCCCCGAGCATCAATGCGGCGACCAGCGCGCCGCCCGCCAGGGCCGTGATGTGTCTGCGGATCATGTGAATCCTCCCGATTCTGTTGTGCAGTCTTGTTGTCAGCGTTCGAGTACGAACTCCGCTTCGCGGGCCTC
>JANLJK010000402.1 GCA_029255525.1 Pseudolabrys sp. | reverse complement strand
GCCCGGTTCAACGACGGCGCGCCGCTCGCCTTGTGCGACGACAGCCAGGCGCCGGCGGTGTCGATCGCGCACACCGGGCGCTCGGCGATCGCACTTGTCGTCGCGCCGCATCTCAACTGCGGCATCGACATCGAAGACCGGGCGACCCGTGTCGTCGCGTCCGAGGCCTATTTCGCCGATGCCGAAGCCGACGCGGTCTCCCATCTCGGGACGGCCCGCGCCTGGACGGTGAAGGAAGCCGTCGCCAAGATCCGCCCCGGCGGCCTGCGCGGCGATGCCCATTCGATCCAGCTCCGCAAAAATGGAACGAACCTCTACGCTACTACCGCCGATGGCTTGGCGACCGATTGCAGTACAATGGTTTTTTCTGGGGCGTCGCGCTCGCTCGCGCTCGCCGTCGCGCTAGCGGGCAAAGCGGACGCGCCGGCCATGAGGCCATTGGAGAATTAGCCATGGGGCAGGAAGCAAAATGCGAGGCCATGATCGCCGGCCAGAAGGCCACCGGTCGGGCCCATCTCGAATCCGACAAGCTGATGTTCCGCGGCGGCGACGTGCGCCTCGATCTACCGATCAGCGATGTCAGCACCGCCGAGGCCAAAGGCGGCAAGCTCATCGTGCGTGCCAAGCGCAAGACCTACGAATTCGCCCTTGGCGCCGCGGCCGCGCGCTGGGCCGAGAAGATTACCAATCCGCCGAGCCTTGTTCAGAAGCTCGGCATCAAGCCGGGCGACAGCGTCGTCTATACCGGCACGGTCGATAAGGCTCTGTCGGCCGAACTGGAAAAGGCCAAGGCAAAGCTCTCGACGCGGCGCGTCGGCGAGGATCACGACTGGGTGTTCGTTGGCGCCGAGGTCGTGACCGACCTCAAGCTGCTCGACAAGATCGATGCGCTGATCAAGCCGAACGGCGGAATCTGGGTGGTGTTCCCGAAGGGCCTGCCCGATCTCAAGGCGGAAACCGTCATCAGCGTAGCCAAGGAGCGCGGGCTTGTCGATACCAAAATCGCACGCATCTCGGACCGGCTCACCGCCATGAAGATCGTCATTCCGGTGAGCCGGCGACCATAGCGGGGGAACCATGCTAGCGGCGCTCATCATTGTCATAGTCATCGTCGTTCTGGTGGCACTCATCTTCGGCGTCGGCGCCATGCTGCCCGAGCGGCATCGCTCGGAAGGCGAGCGCACGCTGCCGGCGCCGCCCGAACGCGTATGGGAATTGATCGCCGACCCGGATCACGCCGCGTATTGGCGTAGCGACGTGGCGCGCACCGAAATCCTGTCGGCGACCAAGGTGCGCGAGGTTGACCCCAAGGGCAAAGGCATAACCTTCGAGACCGTGCGCAGCGAAGCGCCGCGTGTTTTGGTCCGGCGCATTGCCGACGAGAACCTGCCGTTCGGCGGCGAGTGGACGCTGACCGTCGAGCCGGCCGTTGGCGGCTCGCGGCTGCACATCGTCGAAGACGGTTTCGTCAAGCCTGCCTTGTTCCGCTTCGTGTCGAAGTACGTCATCGGTCAAGACAAGACCATCAACCGTTACCTCGATGACCTCAACAAGCACCTGAGTCGATAGCCGTAACCCTCCTCTCCGCGTGAGGTGTTGCCATGTGCTGGAGACCTGTCATTGACGCCGACGCCACGCTACGAGGTGCGGCGCGGATGCTGGCGTCGCTGGTTCTGCTTGCGTCGCTCGCAACCGCGCTGGAGGCCGATGCCGCCGACAACGCAATACCGGGCGGCTTGCAAGCGCTAGTGCCCTTGCAGACGACCGCGTCGCCCACTGAGATCGAACTAGGCAGAATGCTG
>JANLJK010000401.1 GCA_029255525.1 Pseudolabrys sp. | reverse complement strand
CGCGGTCAAGGGCAGCAATCAATGGAGCCGGCCCGGTCGCGGGCAGTTGCGTAATCAGTCTCCATAATTCGGAAACGAACGAGAGGTTTCGTCATGACGCTTGCTGCTGATGCCGTGGCGGACCTGCTGCGACCGGAACGCCTGACCGCCGTTGTCGATATCGGGGCCAACCCGATCACCGACGACGGCGCGCCGCCCTACAAGGCCATGCTGACCAAGCGGCTGTGCACCTTGGTCGGCTTCGAGCCGCAGCCCGATGCGTTGGAGATTCTCAACGCGCGTAAAAGCGACCTGGAAACCTACTTGCCTTACGCGGTGGGCGACGGGTCTGCCGGCACGCTGAAAGTGTGCCGCGCGCGGGGCATGAGCAGTCTGCTCGATCCCGATCCGCGCATGCTGGCGATGTTTCCGGGCTTCAATGAATACGGCCGGGTGATCGCCCATATCCCGGTCGAAACCCGCACGCTCGACAGCATCAGCGAGATCCCGCATCTCGACATGCTCAAGATCGACGTGCAGGGCGCCGAGCTGGCGGTCTTCCGCAACGGCAGCGCGCGGCTGATCGACGCCGTGGCGATCCAGTCGGAAGTATCGTTCATGCCGCTGTACAAGAACCAGCCGAGCTTTGCCGATATCGACCGGGTGCTGCGGCCGCTGGGCTTCGTGCCGCACATGTACGCCAATCTCAACAAGCGCATGATCCTGCCGATTCACGATGCCAATCGGCCCTATGCCGGCGTCAACCAGCTCCTGGAAGCGGACATCGTTTACGTGCGCGATTTCACCCAGCCGGAAAAGATGAGCAACGAACAGCTCAAGCATCTGGCGATGATCGCCCATCATTGCTACGGCTCGTACGATCTGGTCGGCAACTGCCTCCATCATCTGATGGCGCGCGGTGCGGTGGCGCCCGACGCGTTGGGCGGCTATCTGGGCGCCTTGCGCGCGTCCGCCGCAGCCTGATCCTCCGGCGCTATCAGGTCGTCTCGCCGGCGAGCTCTTCGCGCAGGATTTCGAGCGCCAGCCACTGCTCCTCGGCGGCGGCGATCTTGCGCTGGATCTCGCCGAGCTTGTTGGTGACCTTCTCGAACCCGGCGCGATCGCGCGTGTAGAAGCCCGCATCGTCGAGCTGTGTCTGCAGCGTCACGGCTTCCTCCTGCCACCGCGCGATATTGGCCGGCAGGGTCTCCAGCGCGTGCTTGTCCTTGAAGGTCATGCGCCGCTTGGGCTGCGCGGGCGCCGGCGTCGCCGCTTTGGATTCCTTGGCGCCATCAGCTTTGGCCGCGTCCTTGACCGCCTCGCGCGTCAGGTCGGCGCCGCGCTGCGCCAGCATGTCGGAGTAGCCGCCGGCATATTCGGTCCACACGCCATTACCCTCGGGCACGATGACGCCGCTCACCAGCCGGTCGAGGAAGTCGCGGTCGTGGCTGATCAAGAGCACCGTGCCGGGATAATCGGCCAGCATGTCCTCGAGCACGTCGAGCGTTTCCATGTCGAGGTCGTTGGTCGGTTCGTCGAGCACCAGGAGGTTCGACGGCTTGGCCAGGACCTGCGCCAGCATCAGCCGGCCGCGTTCGCCGCCGGACAATTTGCCGAGCGGGGTGCGCGCCTGCTCGGCGCCGAACAGGAAGTCCTTCATGTAGCTGACGACGTGCTTCGGCGCGCCGTTGACCATCACGGTATCGCCGCCGCCGCCGGTCAGCGCATCGCGGACCGTGACGTCCGGATTGAGGCTGTCGCGGTGCTGGTTGAGCGTCGCTACCGCCAGATTGGCGCCGAGTTTCACCGTGCCGGTGTCGGGCTCGG
>JANLJK010000400.1 GCA_029255525.1 Pseudolabrys sp. | reverse complement strand
TCCAATGGTTTAGCCCAAACCTTCAGGGCGGAAGGGCAAAGCCTTCATGACCGAAGGGCATGAATCGGGCACTTTGGTTCGCCGGGAACATGGGGAAGCCAAACCCGGGTGTCAAATCAGGCCGGTCCCGCGAGGGGCTTCTGACCAGTCAAATCGGGCGGGAGCGGGGCCGGAAATATACACTCGGAATACAACTTAAGGATGTATTTAATTTAAATTTCTATTTTTAGGATTACATGCCGCCGATAAGTGTGTAGCCTGCTTCGGGGATCACAGGTGGGTCGCGGACGGGCCATGGCGGAACCGATAGAACCCAGCGAAGCAAGCCATCGATCGGCGGTTGCTAGCTATGTGGCGTCGTTGTCGGCCGATCTCGCCACGATGGCGCGCCGCACCGGGCTGGACACGCTTGGCTACCTTTTGGAGATGGCTAGGTTGGAAGCCGAGAGCGTGGTCCGCCACAACGGTCAGCGGTAATCAGTTAACCTTCACCCCGAGTTTTTCCAGGAGCAGGGGCGTCGGGTTGCCGTCCGGCACCATGCCGAACTTCTTCTGCTCGGTACGGATGTTGTCGCGCAGGTCGAAATCGACGTGGCCCTCGAACTCGTTGACCTTGTAGCCGAGTGACGCGAGTTTCTTCTGCAGCGCGATGCGCGCGTCGCGCGACAGCGGCCGGTCGTCGGTCGGCCATTTGGCCTTGATCGACGCGCCGCCATGCATGCGGTCGGCGAGATGACCGACGGCGATCGCATAGGCGTCGGAGTTGTTGTACTCCTTCAGCACATCGAAATTCTCGGTGACGATGAAGCCCGGGCCCTTGGCGCCACTCGGAAAGAACAGAATGCCGCCGCCTTCGCGCGGGAAGGCCTTGCCGTCGGCTCGCCGCACGCCGCGCTTAGTCCATTCGGCGAACGTGCCGCGGCTCTGCATGTAATCGAAGAGCGCCGGCACCGTAACCTCGAAGCCCCAGGGCAGGCCGTAGACCCAACTCCCTTTGCGCAGATAATTGCCGGTCGAGCCGAGCACGTCCGGCACGTTATCCCAGAGATCGACGCGGCCGTCGCCGGAGAAGTCGATGGCGTAGTCGACGACGTTCGACGGCATGAACTGACTCTGGCCGAGAGCGCCGGCCCAAGACGACACCATCTTCTCACGCGGGAACTTGTTGTTCTGCATGATCTTCATCGCCACGAAGAGCTCGTTGCGGAAATAAGGAGCGCGGTACTTCACGTAGCCAAGCGTTGAGAGCGAGCGGAAGATATCCCATTTGTCTTTCGCCGCGCCGTAATCGCTCTCGATGCCCCACAGCGCGATCAGGACCCAGCGCTCGACTTGGAACTGCTTCTCGACCGCATCGAAGGTCTTGGCCCATTCCTTCTCTTTGGCCTGGCCGCGGTTGACGCGACCTTGGCTGACGATGCCGTTGACGTAATCGCCAACCGGCTTGCCGTATTCGGGCTGGCGCGTAGTGGCGTTGATTACGCGCTGGTCGGGCGTGACGCCTTTCATCGCTGTGTCGAAGGTGGCTCGCGTGACGCCCTTGGCCTGCGCGTCCGGCCAAAGCGCCTTGACGAAATCGCCGAAGTCCTCGCGCTGCTGCGCGTGTGACTGATGCGCGCCAAGACAGACGACAACGGCCATGAGAGCAGCGGCAATGCGGGCGAGCATGAATGCGCTTTCGTTGGCGGCACGATTCGAGGGCCAGTCTATACCAGCGAGACGAGCCCACCGCCGTGACGCTCCAGCCGTCCCGCCAGTTCAAGCTCCAGCAGCACGGTGCGCACGATGGCGGGCGAGGATTGCGACAGCCGCACCAAATCGTCGAGGGTGGTTGGCGTCGGCCCGAGCAGCGCAATGATGCGGCTGCGCTCGTCGTCGCCTGGCTCGGTATCATGTAACAGCGGTTCGTCCGGTTCCTGCGCTGGCAGATCGAAACTGCGGCCCAGGATTGGCTCCAAGGCGGTGAGGACGTCGGCGGCTTCGGTGACGAGGATGGCGCCTTGCTTCAACAGGCCATTGGTGCCTTCGCTGCGTGGATCGAGCGGCGAGCCGGGCACGGCGAAGACTTCGCGGCCCTGTTCGCCGGCCATGCGCGCGGTGATGAGCGAACCTGAGCGCCGCGCGGCTTCGACAATGACGACGCCGAGCGCGAGGCCGGAGATCAGCCGATTGCGACGCGGGAAGTCGCGCGCGCGCGGCTCCCAGGTCAGCGGCATTTCCGAGACCGCCGCACCTTGCGGCAGGATTTGCTGCAACAGCTCGACATGGTCCGGCGGATAGATGCGTGCATGGCCGCCGGCGAGTACGGCCACCGTGCCGGTCGTCAGGCTGGCGCGATGCGCCGCCGCATCGATGCCGCGCGCGAGCCCCGACACGATGCCGTAGCCGGCGGCGCCGATGTCGCGCGCCAGGCGGTCGGCGAACTTGATGCCGACGGCGGAGGCGTTGCGCGAGCCGACAATGGCGACCAACGGTCGCGACGGCGCGGCGATCTGGCCCTGCACCGCGAGCAAAGGGGGGGCGTCGTCAATGGTTTGCAGGCGCATCGGATAATCCGGCTCGCCGAGCGCGACGAAGACAACGCCGCGCGCCTGGGCGGCGTTCATCTCGGCTTCCGCCTCTTCGCGCGTGCAGATGTGTGTGCCGCTAGCGCCGCCGCGGCGGGCGAGGCGGGGCAGCGCTTCGAGCGCGGCGCGGGCGCCGCCGCAATGATTGATGAGATCGCGGAAGGTGCGCGGGCCGACATTGTCGGAACGGATCAAGCGGAGCCAGTCGAGCCGCTGCTCGTCCGTCAGTTTGATACGCCCCGCCACGCAACGCCCCCGCATGCCCGGCCGGAAGCATCGCTTAAGCCGCGGCGCGGTACAATCAGAAGTTTAGGGGGCGGTTGTAGAGCGCGCGGGCGTTCAGCCCTTCGCGCCGATCCTGCCTTCGGTGCCGGCCATCAGGCGGGTGATATTGGCGCGGTGCATGACCCAGAGCAGCACGGTCAGCAACAGAAAGAGGGCGGCCGTCGCCGGCAGGTCCAGGAGCAACAGCGCCAAAGGCGTCAGCGCGCTGGCGACCAGCGCCGACAGCGACGAGTAACGGCTCAGGAAAGCGACCACCAGCCAGACGCCGCAGAAGATCAGCGCGGCCGGCCAATACAGGCCGATCAGCAGGCCGATATAGGTGGCGACGCCTTTGCCGCCTTTGAACTTGAGCCAGATCGGAAACAGATGGCCGAGGAAGGCGCCGAGCCCGGCCGTCAGTACGGCCTCGTGATCGGCATAATAGGCGACGATCAGCACGGCCGCGGTGCCCTTGAGCGCGTCGCAGATGAGGGTCGCGGCGGCGAGGCCCTTGCGGCCTGTGCGCAGCACGTTGGTCGCGCCGATATTGCCGGAACCGATGGTGCGCACATCCGGCCCGCCGGCGGCACGCGTGATCAGGAGCCCGAACGGGATCGAGCCGAGCAGATAGCCGAACAGCGCGGCGAGGAGATTCGTCATACCATTTCGTAGACGGTGCGGCCGGCGACGATGGTGCGCACGACGCGGCCTTGCATGCGCGCCTCATCGAAGGGCGTGTTCTTGCACTTGGACTTCAGCTCGGTCGGATCGACCACCCAAGGCAGATCCATGTCCACGACGATGAGATCGGCCGGCGCGCCGGCGCGCAAGGTGCCGCCGGGCAGGCCGAGCAGTTCGGCCGGCCGGGTCGAGGTGGCGCGCAGCAAGGTCAGGAGATCGATCTCGCCATTGTGCACGAGCCGCAGTCCCGCGATCAGCATGGTCTCGATGCCGATGGCGCCGGGCGCCGCTTCGGCAAAGGGCAGCCGCTTGGTTTCTACGTCCTGCGGATTGTGGTCCGACATGATGACATCCACGAGACCGGCGCGCAGCGCTTCGATCAGCGCGCCGCGGTCGCGTTCGTCGCGCAAGGGCGGCGACAGCTTCAGGAAGGTGCGGTAGGGGCCGATGTCGTTTTCGTTGAGCGTCAGATGGTTGATCGACGCTGAGGCCGTGACGGCAAGGCCGGCATCCTTGGCGCGTCGCAGCACGCCGAGCGACTCCGGGCAGGTGACAGAGGCGGCGTGATAACGCCCGCTGGTCAGGCCGACGAGGTGCACGTCGCGCTCGAGCATGATGGCTTCGGCAGCCTTCGGGATGCCGAGCAGGCCGAGGCGGGCGGCGAACTCGCCCTCGTTCATCACGCCGTCGCCGTTGAGGTCCGGGTCCTCGGTGTGGTGCACGATCAGCGCGTCGAAGTCGCGGGCATATGTGAGCGCGCGGCGCATGACCTGGGCATTGGTAATGCTCTTGGCACCGTCGGTGAAGGCGACCGCGCCGGCGGCCTTCAGGAGGCCGATCTCGGTCATCTCCTTGCCTTCGAGCCCCTTGGTCAGCGCTGCCATCGGATGCACATGCACGATCGCCGTGTCGCGCGCGCGGCGCATCACGTAGTCGACCGTCGCGGGATCGTCGATGGCCGGTGACGTGTCGGGCTGGCAGATGATGGTGGTGACGCCGCCGGCCGCAGCCGCCTGGCTTGCCGAGGCGAAAGTCTCGCGATAGCCGGCGCCGGGCTCGCCGATGAAAGCGCGCATATCGATGAGGCCGGGCGCAACCATCTTGCCGCGGCAATCGATGACGTCGGTGCCTTCCGGCACGCCGGCAGCCCCGATGCCCTTCTTGGCCTCGCGGATCACGCCGTCGGCGATCAGCACATCGCCGATGCTGTCGAGATTGCGCGAGGGATCGACCACGCGGGCATTGGCGAGCAAAATGGGGCGGCGGTCTGACAACATCATCGTCTACCTGTCATTCCGGACGCCACCAACGGGCCCGCGCAAAGCGCGGCTCGATGACAGGCTCCGCGGCGATCCGGAATCCAGAAACATATTCTGCGCAATCCTCTGGATTCCGGGTTTGCGGGCTTTGCCCGCGTCCCGGAATGACAAAGAGAATACCTCACGCATTCGGCAAATTCCGTGACAAAGCTTCCAGCACCGCCATGCGCACGGCGACGCCCATTTCGACCTGCTCGCGGATGAGCGAATGCGCGCCGTCGGCGACGATGGAGTCGATCTCGACGCCGCGGTTCATCGGCCCAGGATGCATGACCAGCGCGTCGGGCTTGGCGTAGGAGAGCTTCTTCTCGTCCAGGCCGTAATAGTGGAAATATTCGGAGACGGATGGCACGTAGGAGCCGTTCATACGCTCGCGCTGCAGGCGCAGCATCATCACGATGTCCGCGCCGTTGAGGCCTTCGCGCATGTCGCGGAAGGCTTCGACGCCCATGCGCTCGATGCCGGGCGGCAGCAGCGTGGAGGGCGCGACGACGCGCACGCGCGCGCCCATGGCGTTGAGCAGGATGATGTTGGAGCGGGCGACGCGCGAATGCAGGACGTCGCCGCAGATGGCAACCGTCAGGCCTTCGATGCGGCCTTTGTTGCGGCGGATGGTCAGAGCGTCGAGGAGCGCCTGGGTCGGGTGCTCATGCGCGCCGTCACCGGCATTGATTACCGAACAGTCGACCTTGCGCGCCAAAAGCTCGACCGCGCCGGAGGCGTGATGGCGTACCACGATGAGATCGGGATGCATCGCGTTGAGCGTGATGGCGGTGTCCATCAGCGTCTCGCCCTTGCGCATCGAGGACGAGGAGGCCGACATGTTCATCACGTCGGCGCCGAGGCGCTTGCCGGCGAGTTCGAACGACGACTGCGTGCGGGTCGAGACTTCGAAGAACAGATTGATCTGCGTGCGCCCACGTAAGGTGGTGCGCTTCTTCTCGATCTGGCGGTTGAGCTCGACGAATTCCTCGGCGAGGTCCAACAGGCCAGTGATGTCGTCGACGGTAAGCCCTTCGATTCCCAGCAGGTGCTTCTGGCTGAGAACGAAAGAGGTTTTCGCGGGGCTGTTCATTAAAGCCATGTCTATAGGCGCGGTCGGTGGACTCGGCAAGGGCGCCTGTATGCGGAGCGGGAATCGATCCACAAGCGACGGTTAATCGTTTCTGTGGCGCGGGCGATTTGGTTCCCAACGGTATTGTGATCGGAGCGTCCGGAGGACCCGGAACCGCCTGCGCAGCTTTTGAGTTGTTGCCACATGAGTTGTTGCCACATTCGTGCCGGCGTGGGCGGCGGCGGCCATCGCGGCATGAAAATGACCCGGAAGGCCGATAAAGGAGGCACCCTATGAAGACGATGTTCAAGTTTGCGGCGGCGGCGGTTTTGACCGGCGCACTGGCCGTGGCTGTGGTGACGCCGAGTGAGGCGCGCAATGGCCGCAATGCGGCGGCGATCGGCGGCTTCGCGGTCGGCGCTGTCGTCGGCGCGGCGGCCGCCAGTGCCGCCAACAGCAGCTATTACGGTGGCCCAGGCTACGACGACTCGGGTTACGCCTACGGCCCTGGCTATGTCGTCGAGCCGAGCTACGCCTATGAGCCGGAGCCGGTCTATGTGGCCCCAGCTTACCGTTATCGCAGCAATAGCTACCGGCCCCCGTGTGCGATCGATATGGGCTACGGCAAGCTGGACTACAGCTCCTGCTGATCGACGAGCGTCATGAACTGAGCGAGGGCGGGCCTTAGGGGCTGCCCTCGTTGTTTTGGCTCAGGCTTGGGAAAGCCGGATCAGCCGGTCGAGCGCGCCTTGCAGGATGAAGATGGCGGCGTGCTCGTCGATGACCGCGGCGCGCTTGGCGCGGCTGACGTCGGCCGCGATCAGTTCGCGCTCCACCGCGGCGGTGGAGAGGCGCTCGTCCCAGAACATGATCGGCAATTCGGTTAGCTTCGAGAAGTTGCGGGCGAAGGCGCGCGTCGACTGCGCCCGCGGTCCTTCCGAGCCGTCCATGTTGATGGGCAGGCCGAGCACGAAGCCGACCACGCCGCGCTCGGCCGCAAGCGCGAGCACGCGCTTGGCATCGGTGGTAAAATTCTTGCGCGCGACAGTCTCGACGCCGGTTGCCAAGCGGCGATCGGGATCGCTGACGGCGACGCCGATCGTCTTGGTGCCGAGGTCGAGACCGATGAGCGATCCGCGCGCGGGCAGCCCGGGCGCCATGTCAACGAGAGGGCCGGGCGTCATCGTCCGGTTTTGCTCCGCGGCAGTTCGCTGTCGAGCGCTTGCACCAGCCGGCGATAGCCGTCGGCATCGGTCTTGCTCAGTTCCTTGAGCGCTTCGCGCGCTTTCGTCATGGCATTGCCCTTACGCCATTTGATGATCTCGGTGATCTTTTCGTCCGCTTCCTTGATGTTTTCAAGCGCGGTGCGCGCCGTCGGGTCGGCATTGGCTGGCAAAGTCGCCGCGAGCGCCATGACGACCTCGTTGAGCCAGCCGATCTGGGTGCCGTAGCTCGCGACATCCTCGTTGATCGCGCGCTCGACATCGGCATTGCCGGCGAAGTTCACCGAGATGTTCGGCGACCACCAGCGCGTCATGATCTCCTGCCAATTGCCGCCGGCACCGGGAAAATTGAAGCCAAGCATGGTCGAAGCCTCCATCGGTGAAGGGCCCGGCAGTGGAGCACTGTACCATGCCTGGGGGGCCGGCCGCTTGCCCGGGACGGCGCATCGTCATATTACCGTGACATACGGGGGGATGGTGATGAACGTCAGCAGCGGTAAGCGACAGCGCGCCAATATTGACATGCGGACCTTTGCCAAGGGGGCCGGGGCCACCATCAAGGTGCCGGCCGGCGGTCTGGTGTTCACGCAAGGCGAGGCGGGCGACTGTATGTACATCGTGCAATCCGGCACGATCGACATGGTGATCGGCGACAAAGTGGTCGAGACGGTCGGCCCCAATGAGGCGCTGGGCTTCATGTCGATGATCGACGATCAGCCGCGGTCTTCGACGGCACGGGCGCGCGAGGCCTGCGAATTGTCAGTGATCGACACGCGCACCTTCCGCTTCATGGTGGACGAGGTGCCGAACTTCGCCACTTACGTGATGGGCCTTCTGGCGCGGCGCATTCGCGGCATGGGCAAGGCCATGGCGGCCGACTGAGGCTGGCGGCTCGCCGCGCTGTGAATGTTCATTCAACGCCTTGCGAAGGTCGCAGCGTAAGGAGTTGCGTTAGACTTCGGTCAGCGCGACCTTAAGTTCCGCGCACCAGGGAGTGGCCATGGCCTGGACGGACCGGCGTCTTCTCGATCTCTTCGATATTGAAATACCGATCGTGTTGGCGCCGATGGCCGGCGCCATGGATCCGGAGCTCGCCATTGCCGTGGCGAAGGCCGGCGGGCTCGGCTCGCTGCCGGCCGCTATGCTGAATGCCGAACAGTTGCGGGAGCAGGTGAGCCGGTTTCGCGCCGGCATGGATGGCGCGCTCAACCTGAACTTCTTCGCGCATCAATCCCCGGTGCCGAACAATGCGCGCGAGCATGCCTGGCGCGAGCGACTCAAGCCTTATTACGTCGAATACGGTATCGATCCGAACGTCCCGGTGCCGGCGAGCAATCGCGCGCCGTTCGATGACGCCTTTTGCGCCGTCGTCGAGGAGGTGAAGCCTGCGGTCGTGAGTTTCCACTTCGGCCTGCCGGATCAGGCGCTGGTGGCGCGGGTGAAGGCGGCCGGCTGTCGGGTGATCAGTTCGGCGACCACGGTCGAGGAGGCGCGCTGGCTCGCGGCGCGCGGCTGCGACGCCATCATCGCGCAGGGCATCGAGGCGGGCGGCCACCGCGGCATGTTCCTGACGACGGACCTGGCGACGCAGGTCGGGACCTTCGCGCTGTTGCCACAGATCGTCGATGCCGTCGCGGTCCCCGTGATCGCCGCCGGCGCCGTTGCTGACGCCCGAGGTATCGTGGCGGCGCTGGCGCTGGGGGCCGCCGCCGTGCAGATCGGCACGGCCTACTTGGCCTGTCCGGAGTCCAAGATTTTGCCGCCGCACCGTGCCGCTCTCAGAACAGCCCGAGATGACGGCACGGCGATCACCAATGTGATGACCGGCCGGCCGGCGCGGGGCTTGATCAACCGCGTGATGCGCGAACTGGGTCCTATCAGCGACCTGCCCCCCGAATTTCCCCTCGCGGGTGGGGCGCTGGCGCCGCTGCACGTCAAGGCGCAGGCACAAGGGTCGGGCGATTTCTCCTCCATGTGGGCAGGGCAGGCCGCCGCTCTGGCGAAGGAAGTGCCCGCAGTCGAATTGACGCGCGGGCTGTGGGCCGAGGCGCGGGCACTGATGG
Organism: Pseudolabrys sp.; assembly: GCA_029255525.1. Lineage (GTDB taxonomy): Bacteria > Pseudomonadota > Alphaproteobacteria > Rhizobiales > Xanthobacteraceae > Pseudolabrys. The sequence goes on along the minus strand of JANLJK010000400.1, from coordinate 8,299 downwards.
CGCGGATGGCCAATTAGGCGGTTGATCACCCCGGCTGCCGGTTTATGGTGCGCCGAAAGCGCGCCATTGCGCTGTCCACGAGGGGCTCTCGCCATGCACAGCCATTCACTCGAACCTTGGCAGCACGCTCACGTCTTCCTCGGCGCCAAGCATGATCGGCATGAACGGCGGACTTGGTTCGTGGTTGCGCTCACCGCGGCGATGATGGTGGCGGAAATCGTCGGCGGCACCATGTTCGGCTCCATGGCCGTGGTGGCCGACGGCTGGCATATGGCGACCCATGCCGGCGCGCTGGCGATTGCGGCCTTCGCCTACAAATTCGCGCGCCACCACGCCCGCGACCCGCGCTTTACGTTCGGGACCGGCAAGGTCGGCGAACTGGCCGCTTTTACCAGCGCGGTGATCCTGGCGCTGATCGCGCTCGCCATTGGCTATGAGGCGCTGGTCCGGCTGTCCGCGCCGGTGCCGATCGACTTTGAGCAGGCGACATGGCTGGCGGTGATCGGTCTGATCGTGAACCTCGCAAGTGCGTGGTTGCTCTCGGATGAGGATCACCATCATGGACACGGGCATAGCCATGCTCATCATGATCATGACGACGAAGATGACCATCATGAAGCCCACGCGCATGGTCATCACGATACGAACCTGCGCGCCGCCTATGTGCATGTGCTGGCCGACGCCATGACCTCGGTGTTGGCCATCGCCGGCCTGCTGATGGGGAGGTTCTACGGCTGGGTTTGGATGGATCCGCTAATGGCGCTGGTCGGTGTCGCGGTCATTCTGAGCTGGTCGGTCGGCCTGCTGCGCGCGGCTGGGGCGGTGCTGCTCGACATGGTGCCGGATCGCCGGCTGGCTGGCGCGCTGCGCAAGCGACTCGAGGTCGGCGGCGACCGGGTGAGCGACCTGCATCTGTGGCGGCTCGGCCCCGGCCATGCCGGGCTGATCGCGTCGGTGGTGTCCGACCGGCCGCAGCCGCCGGCCGCCTACAAAGAGCGGCTCGAGGGCGTCGACGGTCTGTCCCACGTCACCATCGAGGTGCATGCTTGTGTGGGCGAGCACCCCCACCGGGCCGCCGCCTGAGGGTGCATTGCGATGGTCTTTGACCGTCTGCTATAGGCGGGGCACCGCTTCACCCCGAGCCGAGGTCTCATGTCCGTCGACGCCGACACTGTCCGCCGCATCGCCCATCTGGCGCGCATCGCGGTCAAAGAGGAAGAGGTCGAGCACCTGAAGGGTGAGCTCAACGCCATGCTCGCTTTCGTCGAACAACTCGCCGAGGTGGACGTGACCGGCGTCGAGCCGATGACCTCGGTGACGCCGATGGCGATGAAGATGCGGGTGGATGAAGTCACGGATGGCGGCATTGCCGACGACGTCGTGAAGAATGCGCCGCAGACCGAAGACCATTTCTTCCTTGTGCCCAAGGTGGTGGAATAGCCGATGTGTCTTGCCTGTGAGGAAATGGATCTGGAGCGCCGCTGGGAGCTGGTCGAGATCATCTCGACCGGGCGCATGCCGGAGGGCTATACGGCCAGTGACCTGCGGGACATGGGCCTGCCCTTGCCGGGCGAAGTTGCGCGCGAGCAGCAGCCGGACGGCACGATTCTCATCAAGCAGGTCGCGCCGTCGCAACTCGCCACCGCTGCTTTTGTTTGCGACACGCCGAATCCGGCCAAACCGCTCATGCGCCGCACCGCTGCGACGCCGCGCCGGACAGCCCGCCTGAAGAGTGAGCGGCGCCCGTGACCGACCTGACATCGCTGACCTTGGCCGATGCACGCGACGGCCTGCGCAAAAAGAGCTTTTCCGCTGGCGAACTCGCTGCCGCGCATGTCGCCGCGGTCGAGAAGGCGCGGGCGCTCAACGCCTATGTGTTGGAGACGCCGGAGCGGGCCGCCGAGATGGCCAGGGCTTCCGATGCGCGTATCGCAAAAGGCGAGGCGGGACCGCTCGAAGGCATTCCGCTCGCGGTGAAGGACATGTTCTGCACGGCGGGTGTGCGCACCACGGCGTGCTCACACATCCTCGAAAATTTCGTGCCGACCTACGAGTCGACGGTGACGTCGCAGCTCTGGCGCGACGGCGCCGTGCTGCTCGGCAAGACCAACAATGACGAATTCGCCATGGGCTCGGCGAATGAAACCTCTTACTTCGGTCCGGTGCATTCGCCGTGGCGGCGAAAGGACTCGAACACGCCGCTCACACCAGGCGGCTCATCGGGGGGCTCGGCTGCGGCGGTCGCGGCGCAGCTTTGTCTCGGCGCAACCGGCACCGACACGGGCGGTTCGATCCGCCAGCCGGCGGCTTTTACCGGCACGGTGGGCATCAAGCCGACCTACGGCCGCGTGTCGCGCTGGGGCATCGTTGCCTTCGCTTCGTCGCTCGATCAGGCTGGTCCCTTCGCCAAGACCGTGCGCGACGCCGCGATCTTGTTGCGCTCAATGGCCGGTCCCGATCCGAAAGACTCGACCTGCCTCGATGCGCCGGTGCCGGATTACGAGCAGGCGGTCGGCCGCTCGGTGAAGGGCCTGCGTATCGGTATCCCGAAAGAGTATCGGCTCGATGGCATGCCGGCCGAGATCGAGAAAATCTGGGAGCAGGGGCGTGAGTGGCTCAGGGCGGCCGGGGCCGAGCTGGTCGAGGTGTCGCTACCGCATACGAAATACGCGTTGCCGGCCTATTACATCGTCGCGCCGGCGGAAGCTTCGTCCAATCTCGCGCGCTATGACGGCGTGCGCTACGGCCTGCGCATACCGGGCCGCGACATCACCGATCTCTATGAGCAGACGCGCGCGGAAGGTTTCGGCGCTGAGGTGCGTCGCCGTGTGATGATCGGCACATACGTTTTGTCGGCCGGTTATTACGACGCTTATTACCTGCGTGCACAGAAGCTGCGCACGCTGATCAAGCGCGACTTCGAAGCGTGCTTCGAGGCAGGCGTACACGCGATGCTGACGCCGGCGACGCCATCGGCGGCGTTCGGTGTCGGCGAGAAGGGCGGTGCCGATCCCGTCGAGATGTATTTGAACGACGTGTTCACGGTGACGGTGAACATGGCGGGCCTGCCTGGTATCGCCGTGCCGGCGGGCCTCGACGGGCAAGGTTTGCCGCTCGGACTACAGCTCATCGGTAGGCCGTTCGATGAAGAAACCTTGTTCGCTCTCGGCGAGGTGGTCGAGCAGGCGGCGGGACGCTTCACGCCACAAGCATGGTGGTGATTTAGCGATCCGTCTCCACAACCGGCGGTAAGTCCTGGTCGCCTTCTATCGTTTTCTTCCCGCCCAGCTCGCCGCCGGTGAGGATGAAGAGCACGGCGACGACGGCGACCACGGCGCCGATAACGAGGCCGAAGCGGCTATTATCTCTGTTCATGGTCGGGCTCCTGGTTGCGAACGCCCCAAACGCGGTCCCGGTTCCTCGCCTGCGGCCGTGCAGGAAACGCGCCACCTAAATGTGATTGGAAAACCGGGCGGAAATCCCCCGGTCGGGCAGCCTTCGTGTAGCCTCAAGCACAAGGGAGGCGACCGGAATGCCATCCCACGCAGGGGAACCGTCGCCGCAGGCGACAGAAGAGACACGCAAGGCCATCACCGGACTGCTCGACGCCTTCAAGCAGGGCGACAGCAAGCGGCTCGCTGACTATTACGATGACAACGTCGATTGGCTGTTCTATGCGCCGCACGCCGTCTTTCCTTTCGGCGGCAGCCGCCGCGGCAAGGCCGAGGTGCTCAAGGGCTTCGCCACGCTCTATCGCGATTTCAACTTCAGCGAATACATCGTCGAGGCGGTGGTCGTGGACGGCGAGCGCGTCGCGACATTGTCCAACGCCAACATGACGCAGCGCGCGACCGGCCGCATCATCCGCGTGCGGACCGCCAATTTTTACCGCTTCCGCAACGGCAAGGTGATCGAATATCGCGGCTTCACCGACAGCTTCGACATGGTGGAGCAGGTGCGGGGGCGCGAATTCAACATCTGAGGCGTTAGCACGCATCACGGCGAGCCTGTCGCTGCGGCCGCCGGAACCGCTTTGCCGCTTAATCCTGGCCTCTTAACCTAATCTGGATGTGCGTCCGAAACGAGGGCATCTATGGCTTCCCGCGCCGGCAGCAAGGGGCTATTCCCCGGCGCGGAATGGGTAAAGGCGAAGAGGAGGCGCAGGGGTGACAAAGGAAACGACACGCACCGCGCTCGACGACCTTATGGATGCGTTTCAATGTGGCGACCATGAGCGGTTGGCGTCGCGCTACGACGACGACATCGACTGGCTGTTTCATGCGCCGGTGTCACTCTTCCCGTTTGCGGGCGCGCGCCGCGGCAGAAACGAGGTGCTGGCGAGTTTGGCGGTACTGTACCAGTCCTTCAGCGTCACAAGGCACGAGACTCAAGTGGCTCTCGTCGACGGCGACCGTGCCGCCACAATTGCTGACGTGCATGTTGTTCAGCGCGCGACCGGCCGCGTCATCCGCTCGCGGATCGCCAGCTTTTATCGCTTCCGCGCCGGTAGGGTGGTCGAGTATCGCGGCTTCACGGACAGCTTCGACTCGGCGGAGCAAATTCTCGGCTACGAAATCGACCTTTGAGGGCGAAGGTTCGCCATCTTGCTCCTCACGGCCGCGGGGGTTAGGGGTAGCCGTATGAACGTGCAGAGCAAACCCGAGAAGCTGATCCGCGGCGCGACCGGCGACTGGGAAGTCGTCATCGGCCTGGAAGTTCATGCCCAGGTCTCGTCCAAGTCCAAGCTGTTCTCCGGCGCCTCGACCGAATTCGGGGCCGAGCCCAACAGCCATGTCTCGCTGGTCGACGCCGCCATGCCGGGCATGCTGCCGGTGATCAATGCCGAATGCGTCGCGCAGGCGATCCGCACCGGCTTGGGCCTCAAGGCCAAGATCAATCTGAAGTCGGTGTTCGACCGGAAGAACTATTTCTATCCCGATCTGCCGCAGGGCTATCAGATCAGCCAGTACAAGTCGCCGGTGGTGGGCGAGGGCGAGGTCGTCGTCGATCTGGAAGACGGCGGAACCGCCACCGTCGGCATCGAGCGCGTTCATCTCGAGCAGGACGCCGGCAAGAGCGTGCACGATCGCCATCCGACCATGTCCTATGTCGACCTGAACCGGTCCGGCGTGGCGCTGATGGAGATCGTATCGAAACCGGACCTGCGCTCGGCCGAGGAAGCCAAGGCCTACGTCGCCAAGCTGCGCTCGATCCTGCGCTATCTCGGCACCTGCGACGGCAACATGGAGCAAGGGTCCTTGCGCGCCGACGTGAACGTCTCGGTGCGCAAGCCGGGCGAGCCTTTCGGCACCCGTTGCGAGATCAAGAACGTGAACTCGATCCGGTTCATCGGCCAGGCGATCGACTACGAGGCGCGCCGCCAGATCGAAATCATCGAGGACGGCGGTAAGATCGAACAGGAAACGCGCCTGTTCGACCCCAACAAGGGCGTCACCCGGTCGATGCGGTCCAAGGAAGAGGCGCACGACTACCGTTACTTCCCCGATCCCGACCTTTTGCCGCTGGAAGTGACGGCCGACTACGTCGCCGCGCTCGCGCGCGAGCTGCCGGAGCTCCCCGACGACAAGAAGACACGCTTCGTGCGCGACTTCGCGCTGTCGGCTTACGACGCCGGCGTGCTGGTGGCCGAGCGCGAGACCGCCGAATACTTCGAGACGGTTGCGCGCGGTCGCGATGCGAAGGTCGCCGCCAACTGGGTGATCAACGATCTGTTCGGCCGGCTGAACAAGGAAGGCAAGGACATCGGAGCCTCGCCGGTGAGCGCGGAGCGTCTCGGCGCGCTGCTCGATCTGATCGCCGACGGTACAATTTCCGGCAAGATTGCCAAGGACTTATTCGAAATCCTCTGGACGGAGGAGGGCGACCCGCGCGCCATCGTCGAAGCGCGCGGCATGAAGCAGGTCACCGACCTCGGCGCGATCGAGAAGGTGATCGACGAGATCATTGCCAAGAACCCGGACAAGGTTGCCGACGCCAAGACCAATCCGAAAGCGATCGGTTGGTTCGTCGGTCAGGTGATGAAGTCGTCCGGCGGCAAAGCGAGCCCGCAAGCGGTCAACGACGTCCTGAAGAAGAAGCTCGGGCTCTAACGTTCGCGCGCTTACGTTCGCGGTACTCCCATCACGGTCGCTTACGCGCCGTCGAACCGCGCAACGGACGTCGTTCGACCCCGCGCGCGCATCCAAAATCACCGCTCACGATCCGTATCGAGCCGAATCACCGGACGGCGATTCGCTCGTTTTTGATCGATTCAGGTCTCGCGAGGGTGCGCTTCGGACGTTCTGTGCAAAATTTTTTTTGCATTGCACTTTCATTCGTCGCGAACGGCGTTAGCGATCAATCGCTTGCCGTACGCGCGCATTTTTTGCGACGCTTCCATAACAACTGCGCACTATACTTGGTGTCAATAGTCCATATTTCATCGTGTTTTTTTGAATCGCGATCGGAATGCGCAAGAAGCGGCGGCAAATTTCATCGCAAGGTGTTCTTGCGCGTTCATCGCGGCGCGTTGCTTCGTCAAGAGGCGCCGAACGCGTGCGCTATACACACTTCCTTAAGTCGAAAGCTGTTTTTTTCGTTGTGCTGTAGTACACGAAATGCAGTGCGGGTCGATTCCCGACCGCACTGATGCGACACCGCCATGACTTTCATGGCTAGGAGGGCAGCAAAATGGCTAAGCGTCGGAAGAAGGCTGTGAAGACCGCGAAGAAGACGAAGCGCAAGAAGAAGCGCATCTAGTCTTATCGCACTTCCCGGTCTTCGCACGTAAGTGATGGAGACCGCGTCATACGGGCCGGTGCGCGTCAGGAGGTTGGTGAGCGATTAGCCATCGCTTCAGGGCGCCCCGGTTCCGGATGACATCAGAGGGCGTCGGCGAGATTCCAACTCTCGCCGACGCCCTCGGTCTTTCTGGATACCCCTTCGATGCCGGCCGCAATCTCCACCGCCGACGATCAGGCTTCCGACGATCAGACTTGAGTGATCAGGTCCCGGCCTTCAGGCGCTTGTTGCAGGCGCTCCAATACTGCGGCCACTTCATTCCCTTCTCGATCTTGCCTTCGGCTTTCGCCTTCTGCCATTCGGCGCCGCACTTCTTCTGGCGTTCGCGTGCGGCGAGCTGGCCCGGCGTCGGCGCTCTCTTGGGCTTTGCCTTGGCCGTATCGGTGGCGGCCGGCGTGGCGGTCGTGGTCTGGGCGTAACCCGGCAGCGGCGCCGCGATCAGCCCGGCAGCGAAAACGGCGGCGATGATACGCTTGTACATTGCTCCCCCTTGCCCTCGTGAGGGCGCGGCCGGGCCGGAATGGCCTCGGGCCTGCAACCCAGAGGGCAAAAATACCAAGCAAAAGTTGTGTCCGTCCAGCCGTCTGGTAAGCCGATGCCGCAAATTTGGCTGTGGCCGGGGGCGCGCAGCCCGTTGCGGGCGGTAACGTCGGAACCTAGGTCAGAACGATCGTCTCGAACCGGAAAGGTCAGAAGCTATGGCGCGGGGTGCACCGAAGCGGACGAAGGGGCCTGTAAAGGCGAAAGCCAAGAAGAGGGCGCCGGCAAAGGCGGCAAAGCCGATCGATCTCTATTACTGGCCGACGCCGAACGGCTTCAAGGTTTCGATCATGCTGGAGGAGTGCAAGCTCCCCTACACCATGATCCCGGTGAACATCTCGGCCGGCGAGCAGTTCAAGCCGGACTTCCTCAAGATCTCGCCCAATAACCGTATGCCGGCGATCGTCGATCCGGCCGGGCCGGGCGGACGGCCGATCTCCATCTTCGAGTCTGGCGCCATCCTGCAGTATCTCGGCCGCAAGACCGGCAAGTTCTATCCGAAAGACGCGCGCGGCCAGGTTGAGGTCGATCAGTGGCTGTTCTGGCAGATGGGTGGTCTCGGCCCGATGGCGGGTCAGCTCAACCACTTCAAGCATTACGCCAAGGAGACGCTGCCTTACGCCATCAAGCGCTATGAGGACGAAGTGCATCGTCTCTATGGCGTGATGAACACGCGGCTTGCGGATCGCGACTTCCTCGCGGGCAAGTATTCGATCGCCGACATGGCCTGCGTCGGCTGGGTCAATCTGTGGCAGCGGCAGGGCATCGATCTCGACGAGTTTCCGAATCTCAAGCGCTGGCTCGCCGTGGTGAAGGCGCGTCCGGCCGTGCAGCGCGGCATGGCGCTCGGCAAGGACATGCGCAACAACGTCGACATGAAAGACCCGAAGGTGCAGTCAGTGCTGTTCGGGCAGCGCGCGCGGGTGGCGTGATCGTCGTGCGCCGCTCCCGCGCAAGT
>JANLJK010000399.1 GCA_029255525.1 Pseudolabrys sp. | reverse complement strand
GCGCAAGGTGCGCTTCTACGAATCGATGTCGCGCATGCGCACGGAGGATGGCGAGATCCTGCCGGCGGCCGACTTCATCGAGGTCGCCGAACTGTCCGGCCTGATGCCGAAGATCGACAACATGCTCGCCTTCCGCTGCGTGCAGGTGACGCGGCGGCTACAGCTCAAGAGCCGCGACGTCGGGGTATTCTGCAACATCAGCGCCACGACGCTCGTCGATCCTGTCTATTTCAAGCAGTTCCTCGATTTCATGGATGCCAACCGGGCGCTCGGTCCGGCCTTGGTGTTCGAGTTCACGCAGCAGGCCTATCGCAATTTCGGTCCGATCGAGCAGGAGAGCTTGTCGGCCTTGGCCGAACGCGGCTTCCGCTTCTCGATGGACCACGTCACCGATTTGCGCCTTGAGCCGAAGGACCTGGCCGACCGCGGCTTCCGTCACCTGAAGGTGCCGGCCAAGCTGCTGCTCGGTAAAATGACCGGCGCGCAGAGCGATATCCATCCGGAGGATCTCGCCGACCTCCTGGCACGCTACGGCATCGATCTCATCGCCGAGCGCATCGAGAGCGAGAGCACGGTGGTCGACCTGCTCGATTACGATGTGCGCTTCGGCCAGGGCTTCCTGTTTTCGGCGCCGCGCCCGGTCAAGGCGGAGGCGCTGCAGGGCTCCGGCGCTCAGGCCGGCGGCGCCTTAGCCGTGGCTGGCTGACTTTCAAGTTTCAAGAACTAGTGTCATACCCCGTCATTCCGGGCGCGGGCTCTTGCCCGCGAACCCGGAATCCAGATGCAAACGCGACGTTCGGTACTGGATTCCGGGTTCGCTCGCTGCGCTCGCGCCCCGGAATGACTGAACAACATGAGTCCTGCCTTGCCCCCATTGCTCCCGCATTTCTCCGCCCTCGCTCCCGATTACGACGTCGTGCTCTCGGACATCTGGGGTGTCGTCCATAATGGCGTCGTCGCTTTCCCGGGCGCCTGCGACGCCTTGATGCGCATGCGCGCGCGCGGCGCCACGGTGATCCTGGTGACCAATGCGCCGCGGCCGAACGACGTGGTGGCGCGCCAGCTCGACCAGTTTCACGTGCCGCGCGAGGCCTATGACGCCGTCGTGTCGTCCGGCGATGTTACGCGCGGCGTCGTCGAAGGGCGGCGCGGCCAGAGCGTCTTCCATCTCGGTCCGGAGCGCGACGCGGCGATCTTCAAGGGCCTCGATGTGCGTTTCGCGCCCTTCGAGAGCGCCGACTACGTCGTCTGCTCGGGGCTCAACGACGACGATACCGAGACGCCGGACGATTATCGCGTGCGGCTCGAATCGATGGCGAAGCGCAAGGTGTTCATGCTCTGCGCCAATCCGGACGTGGTGGTGGACCGCGGCGACAAGCTCGTCTACTGCGCCGGCGCGCTCGCCGATCTCTACGCCACGATGGGCGGCGAGGTGCTCTATGCCGGCAAGCCGTATCGGCCGATTTACGACATGGCGCTGACGAAAGCCGAACAGGCCGCCGGCCGCAAGACGGCGCTCAAACGCGTCATCGCCATCGGCGACTCCGTGCGCACCGACCTGAAAGGCGCGCGCACCGCCGGCATCGATTTCCTGTTCGTCACATCAGGGATTCATGCCGAGGAAGTCGGTGGCCGCGACCGGCCCGATGCCGGCGCTCTGAAAAGCGTGTTCGCCGCTGCGGGCGAGATGCCGACGGCGGTGATGCGCGAACTGGCGTGGTAGCGACGGCCGTCGATCCCCGCTTTTGCGGGGATGACCGTAGGTGTTACGCCGCCGGCGCTTCGACGTCGCTGAAGACCGCTTCGATCTTGTT
>JANLJK010000398.1:7202-17717 GCA_029255525.1 Pseudolabrys sp. | reverse complement strand
GACCCCGGGCGGCCGACGCCGCCCTTCCATTCACGGTCCCGGCCGGCTTATTGCGGCTTACGGAATGTCTCGTGGCAGCTGCCGCAATCCGTGCCGATGGCAGCAATCGCCACCTTGAGGCCGTCGAGATTGGCCACCGCCTTGGCGCGGTTGTCGGCGACGTCCTTGGCGAACTTGGCCACTTCGGCCTCGAACTTCGCCCGCTCTGTCCAGATCGCCGGCAGGGCGCGCGTGTCGCCCTCCTTGGCGTTGGCGGGGAACAGGCTCGGAAATTTCGCAGCGGTCTCGGTCCACTGATCGAAGGCCGCGTTCACCTTGGCGGCATCGAACGGCGCTTCGCCCTTCACCATTTTGACCATGGCGCCGGCCTCGCGGCCGTTGCCCTTCATCAGCGCCTTGCGCGCTTCGAGCGGATCCGATTGCGCCATCACGGTTACCGCGCTGGCCGCAACGACGACTCCGGCGAGCATCAATGCCAAACTTCGCTTCATGAAATCCTGTCTCCGTTATGTGCCGCAATTGGAGCGAACAGCACTCTAACGAAGCTTATTCCAATTCTAAGTGGCAGAGACACGACGCCCCAGGTCACGAGATTGTGAACGCGGTATTTCAGGAAGCCTTGGCGGTGCGCGCCGCCTGGATCGCCGTCCAGATCTTCAAGGGCGTCGCCGGCATATCGATGGCGCGAATGCCATAGGCGCGATCGAGCGCATCGATGATGGCATTGATCAGCGCCGGACAAGAGCCGATCGCCCCCGCCTCGCCCGCGCCTTTGACTCCGAGCGGATTGGTCTTGCACGGCACGTTGCGCGTCTCGAACACGAAGTCCGGCGCGTCATGCGCATGCGGCATGGCGTAGTCCATGAAGGACGCGCTGATGAGCTGGCCCGACGCCTTGTCGTAGACGGTGTCTTCCAACAGCGCCTGGCCGATGCCCTGCACCGCGCCGCCATGCACCTGGCCTTCGAGCAGCAGCGGGTTCAGCGTTTTGCCGAAGTCGTCGACGATGACATAGCGGACGATGGCGGTGGCGCCGGTCTCCGGATCGATCTCGACCTCGGCGATGTGCGTGCCGTTCGGGAAGGTCGGCGGCTCGGTGCCGAACTCTTCCGCCGCGGTGAGCTTCTCCGACGTGGCCGCCGGATGCGCGGCCAGATCGGCAAACGAAATAGAGCGGTCGGTGCCGGCGACGCGCACGACGCCCTCGCCGATCTCCATGTCGCCGGCCGACGCCTCAAGCGCATCGGCGGCGAGCTGCTTCAACTGCTCGCCGAGCGTCTTGCCGGCGCGGTCGACGGCGACACCACCGACCGGAATGGAGCTGGAGCCGCCGGTGCCGGCGCCGCTCGCGATACGGTCCGTATCGCCCTGCACCACCCGCACTTTGTCGGGCGGCAGGCCGAGCCGGTCGGCGATGAGTTGGGCGTACGACGTCGCGTGGCCCTGGCCCGACGACTGCGACCCGATCAGAAGCGTGACGCCGCCGTCGCGGTCGAGCTGCAGCGTCGCCGTCTCCGGGCCGTTATTGCCACAGGCCTCGACGTAATTCGCGATGCCGATGCCGCGCAATTTGCCGGCGCGCTTGGCGAGCGTGGCGCGCTTGGCAAAGCCCGCCCAGTCGATCAATTCCTGCGCGCGCGCCAAGGTGCCGGCGAAATCGCCCGAGTCGTAGACCTTGCCGGTCGGCGTCTTGTACGGCATCGCCTTCGGCTTGATGACGTTCTTGCGGCGCAGCGCATCGGGCGCGATGCCCAGTTCGCGTGCCGCGCCGTCGACCGCCCGCTCGATCAGATAGGACGCCTCGGGACGGCCGGCGCCGCGATAGGCATCGACCGGCACGGTGTTGGTATAGACCGCGCGTAAGCGCACATGCGCCGCCGGGATGTCGTAGGTGCCGGTCGCCATGCCCATGCCCAGCCAGGGGATGTACGGCGCGTAGCACGACAGGTAAGCGCCCATATCGGCGACGATGTCGAGTTCGAGGCCGAGGAAGTGGCCCTTGTCGTCCAGCGCCAACGTAGCGGTGGAGATGTTGTCGCGGCCATGGCTGTCGCCGAGGAAATGCTCGGAGCGGTCGGCCACCCACTTCACCGGCTTGCGCAGGCGTTCGGCCGCGACCGCAGCCAACGCATATTCACGGTACGGAAACAACTTGGTGCCGAAGCCACCGCCGACATCCGGCGTGATGACGCGCATCTTCTCCGGCGGCAGCTTCATCACCGCGCCGCCGATGATATCGCGAATGGTGTGCACGCCCTGACTGCCGAGCGTCAGCGTGTAGCGGTCGCCGTCATAGTCGGCGATGACGCCGCGCGTCTCCATGTAATTGGTGACGAGGCGCTGGTTGACGATCGTGGTCGTCACCGTGCGCGCCGCCTTGGCGAAAGCCGCCTTGGTCGCCGCCGCATCGCCCATCGTGGTTTCGAAGACCAAATTCGAGCGGTCGGGCCACACTTTGGCGGCGCCCTCTTTCAGCGCATCGAGCGCGCCGATCACATGCGGCAAAGGCTGCCAGTCGACAGTGATCGCCTCCGCCGCATCCTTGGCGATGTCGACGGTGTCGGCGACGACGAAGGCGACGGCGTCGCCGACATGGCGCACGACGTCCTTGGCCAGCACCAGATAAGGCGGCACCTGGATGTCCGGCCCCGGAATGACGCCCGGCGTCGGCATCGGATTGAGATGCGTGAGGTCCGCGGCGGTGAGCACCAGCCGCACGCCCTTCATCGCCTTGACGCGGTCGAGATCCTGGATGGCGAAGCGCGCATGCGCATGCGGCGAGCGCAGCACCCAGGCATGCAGCGTCTTGTCAGGCAGCACATCGGCGACATAGCGCCCGGCGCCGCGCACCAGCGCGGCGTCCTCTTTGCGGGTGAGCGGCTGACCAAATCCGAACTTCATCGAGGCCATCGTCACGCTCTCCCTTGCAGAAAGACTATTGCACCGGCTCCGGCTGCGACCGCCCGCGTTCGCGGCGCAGCGCAATCCAGCGCGATACCACATAGAACACCGGCGTAAAGATCAAGCCGAACACCGTGACGCCGATCATACCGAAGAACACGGCGGTGCCCAGCGACTGGCGCAGCTCGGCGCCGGCACCGATCGCCCAGACCAAAGGCGCGACGCCGAAGATGAAGGCGAGCGACGTCATCACGATCGGCCGCAGGCGCAGCCGCGCGGCTTCGATCGCCGCCTCGAAGCGGTCGCGGCCCTGATCCTCGAGCTGTTTGGCAAACTCGACGATCAGAATCGCGTTCTTGGCGGCGAGCGCGATCAGCACGATGAAGCCGACTTGCGTCAGGATGTTATTGTCCTGCCCCCGCAGCACGACGCCGAGGATGGCGGCGACCAGACACATCGGCACGATCATGATGACCGATAGCGGCAGCAGCAGGCTCTCATATTGCGCCGCCAGCACCAGGAAGACGAAGGCCACGCCCAAGACAAAGGCGAACATGGCCGTGTTGCCGGCGCGGATCTGCTGGAAGGCGAGCGTCGTCCATTCGAAGCTGAAGCCGGGCGGCAAGGTCTGCGCCGCGAGCTGCTGCATCAGCTCGATCGCCTGGCCCTGGCTGAAGCCGGGCGCCGCCGAGCCGTCGAGCTCCGCCGCCGGATAGAGATTGTAGCGCGGCACGCGGTACGGGCCGGAAATGTCGCGCACCGTGGCGAAGGAGCCGATCGGCACGGTCGCGCCGGAGCTATTGCGCACGCGCAGCGCCAGCACATCCTTCGGCTCCAGCCGGTATTGCTGGTCGGCCTGCGCCTGCACCCGGAAGGTGCGGCCGAACAGGTTGAAATCGTTGACGTAGGACGAGCCGATATAGACCTGCAATGTCGAGAATACGTCGCCGATATTGATGCCGAGCAACTGCGCCTTGACGCGGTCGATGTCGAGATAGAGCTGCGGCGTCGAGGTCTCGAACAGCGAGAACACCTGCTGCAGACCCAGCGTCTGCGCCGCGCGGCCCATCATCGCATAGACCGCGCCCTGCAAAGCCTGCGGGCCGGCGCCGGACCGGTCCTCGACCATCATGCGGAAGCCGCCGGCATTGCCGATGCCGGACACCGGCGGCGGCAGCACGACCACCATGAAGGCGTCCTGGATCTTGCCCAGCTTGCCGAACAGCGCGCGCTGGATCGCGGTGATCGACTTATTCGGGTCGCTCGCGCGCGAGGTGAAGGAATCGAGCACGACGAACATGGCGCCGGCATTCGGCGCATTGGTGAAGGTCGCGCCGGAGAAGCCGACGATGTTGATGGCATGCGCGACGCCCGGCGTCGCCATCACCTCTTCGGCGGCGCGGCGCATCACCGCGTCGGTGCGCTGGAGCGACGCGCCAGGCGGCAACTGCGCGGCGATGATCAGGATGCCGCGGTCGATCTGCGGGATGAAGCCCTGCGGCGCGCGGCGGAATTCGTTCAGCCCGAACGCGAGAATGCCGGCATAGAGCGCCAGCATGATGACGGTATAGCGCACCGCCCGCTTGACGATGGCGCCGTAGCCATGCGCCACCGCGTCGAAGCCGCGGTTGAACAGACGGAAGAAGCCGTGGATGGGCTTCTCCCACCAGCTGTCCCTGTGGCCTTCTTCGTGCGGCTTGAGCAGCAGCGCGCACATCGCCGGTGAGAGCGTCAACGATACTAGCAGCGAGATGACCGTCGCACTGGTGATGGTGAGCGCGAACTGCCGGTAGAACTGGCCCGAAATGCCGGTGATGAAGGTGGTCGGCACGAACACCGCGCAGAGCACCAAGGCGATCGACACGAGCGCGGTGCCGACCTCGTCCATGGTGCGGCGCGCCGCCTCGCGGGGCGACAGGCCCGCGGCGATATTACGCTCGACGTTCTCGACCACGACGATGGCATCGTCGACGACGATGCCGATCGCCAGCACCAGTCCGAACAGCGACAGGTTGTTCAGCGAGAAGCCGAACAGGGTCATGGCGAAGAAGGTGCCGATCAGCGAGATCGGGATCGCCAAGAGCGGGATCACCGCCGCGCGCCAGGTCTGCAGGAACAGGATGATGACGAGCACCACCAGCAGCACGGCTTCGAAGATCGTGTCGATGACCGCGCGCACCGATTCCTGGATGAACTGCGTCGGATTGTAGTAGATGCCGTAGCTGACCCCGGCCGGGAAATCCTTCGCCATCTGCTCCATCGCCTTGACGATGCCATCACCGGTCGTCAACGCGTTGGAGCCCGGGCGCTGGAACACGGCGAGCGCCACCGCTTCCTTGCCGTCGAGATAAGAGTTCGAGGAATAGTCCTGCGCGATCAATTCGACGCGCGCGACGTCCTTGACGCGCACGACGGCATTCGCCGTCTGCTTGACGACGATATTGGCGAATTCGGCCGGATCGCTGAGGCGGCCGAGCGTGCGCACAGCGACCTGGAAGGCGAGCTGGTTGGCGACCGGCGGCGCGTTCAGGACGCCGGAGGCGACCTGAACGTTCTGCTCGCGCAGCGCGCCGGTGACGTCGCCGGCGGTCAGGTTGAGCGACTGCAGGCGGTCGGGATCGAGCCAGATCTGCATCGCGTAATCGCGGCTGCCGAACACGGTGATCGAGCCGACGCCGTCGACGCGCGTGAGCACGTCCTTGATCTGGATGTTGGCGTAGTTCGAGATGTAGAGCGCATCGCGCGATTTGTCCGGCGAGAACAGGTTCACCAGCATCAGGATGTCGGGCGACGCCTTGTTCACCGTGACGCCGATCTGCTGCACCTGCGCCGGCAGGCGCGGCTGCGCGATGGCGACGCGGTTCTGCACCTGGACCTGCGCGGTGTCGAGGTTGGTGCCGAGATCGAAGGTGACGGCGATGGAGAAGCGGCCGTCGGCGGTGGAGTTGGAGGAGACATAAAGCATGCCCTCCACGCCGTTGATCTGCTGCTCGATCGGCGCGACCACCGTTTCGGCCACGGTCTCGGAGCTGGCGCCGGGATACTGGCCGCTGACATTGATGGTCGGCGGCGCGATCTCCGGATATTGCGCGACCGGCAGGCGGCCGAACGACACCCCACCCAGGATGATGATCACGATCGCGATCACCGAGGCGAAGATCGGGCGATCGATGAAGAAATGCGAGATGCGCATGTCGGTCGATCAGTTCGTTTTGGCGGGCGCCGCCGCCGGCTGAGCGCCGGGCGGCTGCTGTTCCTGCGCGGTCACCTTCTGGCCGGCGCGCACCTTGGCCATGCCGTTGACGACCACGCGGTCGTTGGCGGCGATACCTTGCTTGATCACGCGCAGATCGCCGACCAACTGGCCGAGCGTGACATATTTCTGTTGCGCGACGCCGTTGCCGTCCACGACCAGCACATATTTGCGCACCTGCTCGCTGCCGATGGCGACATCCGGCACCAGCAGCGCTTCATAGGGCGAGGAGGCCGGCACGCGCACGCGCGCGAACATGCCAGGCGTGAACACGCCGTTCGGATTGGGGAACACGGCGCGGCCGCGGATCGTCCCGGTGGCGCGGTCGATCACGTTGTCGATGAAGTCCATGCGCCCTTTGTGGGTGTAGTCCTTCTCGTCGATCAGCTTGAGCGCCACCTCGACGCCGGCATTG
This sequence comes from Pseudolabrys sp., assembly GCA_029255525.1. Taxonomy (GTDB): domain Bacteria; phylum Pseudomonadota; class Alphaproteobacteria; order Rhizobiales; family Xanthobacteraceae; genus Pseudolabrys. Next base: position 11,148 of record JANLJK010000398.1, on the reverse strand, counting down.
CGGCTGGTGATGTCGTCCTGCCCCTGCTTGGCGAGACGCTCGTAGCGCAGATAAGAGGCCTCATCGAAGGTGAACTCGAAATGGATCGGATCGGTCGACACGATCGTCGCCAGCAGCGTCGTGGTGCCACCGGCGCCGCCGGTCACCAGATTGCCGGGCGAGACGCGACGGTCGCCGATGCGGCCGTCAATCGGCGCGCGCAAGGTGGCGAATTCGACGTCGAGCTCGGCCTGCTTCACCGTCGCTTCCGCACCGGTAACGGCCGCCTGCGCATTACGATAGGCCTGCGAGCGCTGCTCGAAGATCTGCGACGTGATCGTCTTGTCCTGCACCAGTTGCTGGCCGCGCGTGAAATCGGCCTCGGTGTAAGCGAGGTTCGAGCGCGCCTGGGCGAGCGTGGCGCGCGCCTGCGCCAGCGCGTTCTGGAAACCGCGCTTGTCGATGGTGAACAGCAGATCGCCCTGCTTCACCATCTGGCCGTCCTTGAAGTCGATGGTGTCGAGATAGCCGGAGACGCGGGCGCGGATCTCGACCGAATTGATGGCGGTGAAGCGGCCGACATATTCGTCGAAATCGAACACGGTGCGCTTGGTCGGCTGGGCAACAGTGACCGCGGTCGGCGGCGGCCCGGCCGGCTTGGGCGCCTCGCCGCAGCTTGCGACCAAGGTCGCGAGGGCCAGAACACAGGTCAGCCCGCGCATCGCAGGCATCAAGGAAAGTGATGAAATAGCCCGCGGAGACGTCATGAAATCCTGCAGCAGCCGATAGAAGCCCCGCCCCGTGCATACCGTCGACAGGTGCCCCTGTCCACCTCACGCGGTACGTATCGGCGGTCACTTTATCGAACGCGGCAACATCGTTTTACCTGCGCCGGTGGGCGCGAAATGTTGTGAGCCAGGAACGGCCGAACAGCACCACCACGACACCGCCATAGACCAGCCCGCCGAGGACCGTAAGAATCAGCAGGGCGGCGAGATCGCGCGGCCCATGCCAGCCTGCGACCGATCGCAGCACCGGCGCATAGCTAAGCCACAGCACCGCCGCCAGCACGAGGCCGGCGAGCGCAAACTTTGCCATCGACTGGCGCAGCCGCGCATCGATGCGCACATGATTGGCGCGATGTGCGAACCACATCACCAGACCGAGATTGATCCAGGCACCGATCGCTGTAGCAAGTGCCAGGCCAACTTGCGCCAAAGGCCCCATCAACAACACTTTGAAACCAATATTCACGGCGGCGGCGATGAGCGCGGCCTTCACTGGCGTCGCCGTATCGCCGCGCGCAAAGAACGTCGCGACCGCGCTGCGGATCAGCACGAAGGGCAGCAGGCCGACGGCATAGGCTGCGAGCGTCGCGCCGGCGGCATCGGCGTCGGCCGTGGTGAAGGCGCCGCGTACGAACAGTCCGCGCATGATGAGGTCTGGAATAATGAAGAAGGCAACCAAACACGGCACGCCGAGCAGAAGCGTGAATTCGGCGGCGCGGTTCTGCGCATGGGCGGCGCCCTGGTGGTCGCCGGCGGCGAGACGGCGCGACATCTCCGGCAGCACCACCGTGCCGGCGGCGATGCCGATGACGCCGATGGGAAGCTGGTTGAGACGGTCGGCGTAATACAAGGCCGACACCGCGCCGGCCGGCAGGAAGCTGGCGATGATGGTGTCGGCGAACAGCGCGAGCTGTACGCCGGCGGAGCCGACGGTCGCCGGCACGAGCGCCTTGAAGAATTGTTTGACGTCTGCGTCCCACTTGAACGCGCGCAAGCGCGGCAACGCGCCAACGCGCCACGTGTCGCCGCCGACCAGCATCGCCTGCAGAATGCCGGAGATCATCACGCCCCAGGCGGCGGCGTGGCCGGCGGTCGGGAAATAGACGGCCAGCAGCAGCGCGACGATCATCGACAGATTGAGCAGGATCGGGGCCGCGGCGGCGGACGCAAAGCGCTGCAAGGCGTTCAGGATGCCGCCATAGAGCGTCACCAAGGTGATCAGCAGCAGATAAGGAAAGGTGATGCGCGTGAGCTCGGTCGACAACGCGAAGCGTTCCGGGTCATTGGCGAAGCCCGGCGCCAGCACCTCGATCACCCCCGAGGTGAAGACAAGCGCGACCGCCAAGAGCACCACCTGGCTCGCCAGCAGCAGCGTGAAGATGCGGTCGGCGAACAGGCCGGCGCGCTCCGCGCCGCCCTGCTCCCTTATGCGGGCATAGGCCGGCACGAAGGCGGCGTTGAACGCCCCCTCGGCGAAGATCGCCCGGAAATGGTTGGGCAGGCGCAGCGCCACGAAGAAGGCATCGGCCACCGGACCCGCGCCGAGGACCGCCGCCAGGATGAGGTCGCGGATAAAGCCGGTGACGCGCGACAGCAGGGTGAAACCACCGACCGTCAGAATGCGTTCAATCATCGAGTTCCCGGCCAAAAACGGTCAATTTCCTATGCGCTCATCGGCTTCGACGGTCGCAGCCGTGGCGATAGCCAGGTCCGCGGAAGTGCCTTAAGACGATTCCTGAGCCCGACCATAGAGCAGTCAGACCGATCCCCGCCAAGTCAAAAGCAGGAACAATGGCCTCACCGATCATCCCGATCTTGCTCGCCGGCGGCGCCGGCACACGCCTGTGGCCGGTGTCCCGGGACGCCCTGCCGAAGCAATTTCTGCCCCTGGTGGGCGACAAGTCGACCTACCAGGAGACGTTGCTGCGGGTGGCGGACCCGATGTTCGGGCCGCCGATCGTCATCACCGGGCCGAATTTCCACTTTTTCGCCCGCCGGCAGGCCGAAGAGATCGGCATCGACGCCACCGTGGTGATCGAACCGCTGAGGCGGGATTCCGCCCCGGCCATCGCCGCGGCGACCGCGATCGCACGCCAGCGCGACCCCAATGCCGTGGTGCTGGCGCTCGCCGCCGACCACATCATCCTCGATCCGGAGGCGTTCCGCGCCACCTGCGCGGCCGGCCGCACGGCGGCCGAGACCGGCTCGATCGTCACTTTCGGCATCAAGCCGACCGAGCCGAAGACCAGCTACGGCTATATCCTGCCGGGCGAGCCGATCGGCAACACCGGCGTGCGCAAGGTCGAGACGTTCGTCGAGAAGCCCGACGCCGCCACGGCCGCGCGCTATGTGATGGATGGCTATCTTTGGAACTCCGGTAACTTCCTGTTCCGCGCCGACGTGCTGCTGTCGGAACTTCAGCGCCTCGAACCGGAGATGGCGGAAGCCGTCGAAGCGGCGGCCGAGAAAGCGACGTCCGACCTCGGCTTCCTGCGGCTCGATCCTGAGGCCTTCGCCCGTGCGCCGCAGAAGTCGATCGATTACGCGGTGATGGAGAAGACCGACCGCGCCGCGGTCGTGGCCGGCGACTTCCGCTGGTCCGACATCGGTAGTTGGGACGCGCTGTTCGACATCACGCCACGCGACGATGACGGCAATGTGCTGCATGGCCCCGTGGTTACCCTGGATACGCGCAATTGCGTCGTCCATTCCGACCAGCGGCTGACGGCGGTCGTCGGCGTCGAGGACCTGGTGGTGGTTTCGACCACCGACGCGGTGATGGTGGTGCCGCGGGCGCGGTCGCAGGAGGTCAAGGACCTCGTCGCCAAGCTCAAGACCGAGAAGCGACGCGAGGCGACCGAGCACAAGCGCGGCCACCGGCCGTGGGGCTATTACGACTCGATCGATCTCGGCGACCGCTTCCAGGTGAAGCGCATCGTCGTGACGCCCGGCGCCATGCTGTCGCTGCAGAAGCACCGCCACCGCTCCGAGCATTGGATCGTGGTGCGCGGCGCCGCCGAGGTGACGATCAACGACACCGTGCGCACGGTGCACGAGAACGAGTCTGTCTATATCCCGATCGGCAGCGTGCATCGCCTCGCCAATAACGGCCGCATCCCGCTCGAATTGATCGAGGTGCAGACCGGCAGCTATCTCGGCGAGGACGACATCGTGCGGCT
>JANLJK010000398.1:0-7102 GCA_029255525.1 Pseudolabrys sp. | reverse complement strand
ATCGCTTCCTTGCCGACCTGCATGGTGATCGGCGCATGCTGCGCGATGCGCGTGAGCATGTCGTCGGCGGTGGCGGCGAGCGCTTCGGGCGCGACGATCAGGCTGACATAGCCGGCTTCCCTCGCCTCTTCCGCAGTCAGCATCTCGGCCAGCATCAACATCCTCTTGGTGCGGCCGGCGCCGAACTCGGCCAATAGCCGCGCATAGACGCCGGCGGCGAGACAATTGCCGAGCGTGCGCGCGATCGGAAAGCCGAACTTCGACGATGGCGTCGCGATGCGCAGATCGCAGGCGGTGGCGATGGCCAGCCCACCGCCGACGCACCAGCCGTCAATGACCGCCAAGGTCGGCATCGGCAGGCTGTCGACCGCGCCGACGAAGCGCGCCACCTGCTCCTCATAACGCACGCCGTCCTCGGCCGAGGTGAAGGCGGTGAACTGCTGGATGTCCGTGCCGGCGATGAAGGCCTTGCCACCGGCGCCTGTGAACGAAACCGCGCGAACCCGGCTGTCGCCCCGCAGCGTGGCGCAGATCGCCTCAAGCTCCTCGTACATCGACCAGGTCATGGCGTTGTGCGCCTGCGGCCGGTCAAACACGACGCGCGCGATGGGGCCGTCAATCGTCAGACGGACGGCGCCGTCGGATACTGCTTTCTGGTCTGTCATGCCGCTCAAAATATCTTGCGGCGCACCAGTTCGTCTATGATCTGATCGGCCAGAAGCGCCGGGTCGGCCTCCCCCGCCGGCAGGTGCAACTCCGGATTTTCCGGCCCCTCATAGGGCTGATCGATGCCGGTGAAGTTCTTGATCTCGCCGGCCAAAGCGCGACGATAGAGGCCCTTCACGTCGCGGGCGATGCACTGCTCAAGCGGCGTGTCGACGAAAATCTCGATGAACTCGCCCTCCTCGACCAGTTCGCGCACCAGCCGACGCTCGGCGCGGAACGGTGAGATGAAGGAGCACAGCACGATCAGCCCGGCCTCGGTCATCAGTCTGGCGACCTCGCCGATGCGGCGGATGTTCTCGACGCGGTCGGTTTCGGTGAAGCCGAGATCCTTGTTCAGCCCGTGGCGCACATTGTCGCCGTCGAGCATCAACGTGTGGATGCCGCGCGCGTGCAGGCCCGCCTCGACCAGATTGGCGATGGTCGACTTGCCGGCGCCGGACAGGCCGGTGAACCACAGCACCGCCGGCTTGTGATGCATCAGTTGCGCGCGCTCGGCCTTGCTGACGGTGAGGCTCTGGCGATGGACATTGGTGGCGCGGCGCAGCGCGAAGTCGATCATGCCGGCCGCCACCGTTTCGTTGGTGGAACGGTCGATCAGGATGAAGGCGCCGGTGTCGCGGTTGTCGGCATACGCGTCGAAGGCAATCGGCCGCGCGATGGATAGATTGCAGACGCCGACCTCGTTGAGCGCCAGGGTCTTGGCCGCGAGCTTCGCCAACGTATTGACGTCGAGCTTATGCTTGAGCTCGGTCACGGTGGCGGCGAGCGTCGCGTGGTTGATCTTCAACAGATAAGAGCGGCCGGGCATCAGCTTCTCGGCCGACATCCAGACGAGATGCGCGGCGAACTGATCGGCAACCTGCGGCCGGGCGCGCACGGCGGCGATCATGTCGCCGCGGGCGATGTCGATTTCATCGGCGAGCGTCACGGTGACGGCGTCGCCGGCTTCGGCTGCCTCCACTTCCTCGCCGGCACTTATGACCGCCTTCACCGTCGAGGTCTGGCCGGACGGCAGCACCGCGATCTCGTCACCGGGGACCAGACTGCCGCTCGCCACCGTGCCGGCGAAACCGCGGAAATCGAGGTTCGGCCGGTTCACCCATTGCACCGGGAGACGGAAGGGCTTCTCGGCGCGGTCGTCCTCGACATCGACCGTTTCGAGATAGCGCAACAGATCGGGACCGTCGTACCAGGGCGTATTGGCACTGATGGAGGAAACGTTGTCGCCGTCGCGCGCCGAGATCGGGATCGCGCGGATATCCTTGAAGCCGAGCGGCGCGGCGAAGGCGGCGAAAGCCGCGGCGATGCCGTCGAAGATGGCTTGGTCGTAATCGACGAGATCGATCTTGTTCACCGCCAGCACCGCGTAACGGATACCCAGCAAGCTCGCGATGATGGCGTGGCGGCGGGTCTGCGCCAAAAGGCCCTTGCGCGCATCGACCAGCAGCACCGCGAGATCGGCATTGGAAGCGCCGGTCGCCATGTTGCGGGTATATTGCTCGTGGCCCGGCGTGTCGGCGACGATGAACGAACGCCGCGGCGTCGCGAAATAACGGTAGGCGACGTCGATGGTGATGCCCTGCTCGCGTTCGGCCTCCAGGCCGTCGAGCAGCAGCGCGAAATCGATATCGGCGCCATTGGTGCCGTGCTTCCTGGAATCGCGTTCGAGCGCGGCGAGATGATCGTCGAAGATCAGGTTCTGCTCGTAGAGCAGCCGGCCGATCAAAGTCGATTTGCCGTCGTCGACCGAGCCGCAGGTGAGAAACCGCAAGCCCGGCCGGGTATCGGCCGCGATGGCCTGCGCGCGCAGAAGATGGGGCGCCGGGGCATGCATCAGAAATAACCCTCGCGCTTCTTCTTCTCCATCGACCCGTTCTCGTCATGATCGATGAGCCGGCCTTCGCGCTCCGAGCTGGAGGACGTACGCATCTCGTCGATGATGGCATCGAGCGTATCCGCATCCGACGGGATGGCGCCGGTCAGCGGATAACAGCCGAGCGTGCGGAAGCGCACATTCTGCAGGCGCGGCACTTCATCGGGCAGCAGCGGCAGGCGATTGTCATCGGCCATGATCAGCGCGCCGTCGCGCTTCACCACCGGCCGCGGCTTGGCGAAATAGAGCGGCACCACCGGGATGCTCTCGGCGCGGATGTAGTCCCACACGTCGAGCTCGGTCCAGTTCGACAGCGGGAAGACCCGCATGGATTCGCCCGGCTTGATGCGCGTGTTGAACAGACGCCACAGCTCGGGCCGCTGGCCGCGCGGGTCCCAGCCATGATTGGCCGAGCGATGCGAGTAGATGCGTTCCTTGGCGCGGCTCTTCTCCTCGTCGCGGCGCGCGCCGCCGAAGGCGACGTCGAATTGATATTTGTCGAGCGCCTGGCGCAGGCCTTCCGTCTTCATCACCTGCGTATGCAGGCCGGAGCCGGAGGCGACCGGCGACACGCCGCGCTTGAGTCCCTCCTCGTTGACGTGCACCAGGAGATCGAGACCGAGACGGCGCACCGTCTCGTCGCGAAACGCGATCATCTCGCGGAACTTCCACGTCGTGTCGACGTGCAGCAGCGGAAACGGGAGCTTGGCCGGCGCGAAGGCCTTCAGCGCCAGATGCAAGAGTGCGCTCGAATCCTTGCCGATCGAGTACAGCAGGACCGGATTGCGAAACTCGGCCACCGCCTCGCGCATGATGGCGATCGCTTCCGCCTCCAGCCGACGCAAGCGGATGTGCTGATCACGCCAATTCATACGAGCAATCCAGGTTTATCGGTCCTGGATAGCTATGGCATTTCGACGTCTCTGGGGAGCCGCGGTTATTTCAAAGATAGGCGCCGAACGGAAAAATCCGTCTCGAAAAGCTCACTTTTTTAGAGCGCGGCGTGTCGCCTCGATAATCCGGTCCTGCACGTCGGCTTCGAGATAGGCATGCATCGGCAGCGCGATGACCTCGCCCGCCAGGCGGTCGCTGACCGCGACGCCGGCCTTGCCGACCGGGAACTGCTTGTAAGCCTGCTGGCGGTGCAGCGGGATCGGATAATAGATCGCGGTCGGGATGCCTTCGGCTCTGAGCGTATCGGCGAGCGCATCGCGGCGGCCGCCGGAGACGCGGATGGTGTACTGCGCCCACACCGAGGTGTAGCCGGCCGGCACGACCGGGACGGTGCAGACATCGCGCAGGCCTTCGGCATAGCGCACGGCGATCTTGTCGCGGGCGACGATCTCGTCCGGGAAAATCTTGAGCTTCTCGATCAGCACCGCGGCCTGCATGGTGTCGAGGCGCGAGGTCAGGCCGATGCGGACATTGTCGTATTTATCGCTGCCATGGCCGTGGATGCGGATACTGCGCATGACATCGGCCAGCGCGTCGTCGTCGGTCATCACCGCGCCGCCATCGCCGTAGCAGCCGAGCGGCTTGGCCGGGAAGAAACTGGTAGCCGTGGCATGGCCAAAGGTGCCGAGCCGGTTGTTGTGATAGGTGGCGCCGAGGCTCTGCGCCGCGTCGTCGAGCACGAACAGGCCCGCGGCTTCAGCGGCGCCGGCAATCGCGGCATGATCGGCCGGCAGACCGAACAGATCGACCGGGATGACGGCCTTGGGCTTGAGGCCGAGCGATTTGGCGGTTTCGACCGCCGCGGCGATGTCACCGGGCTTGATGTTGAAAGTCGTCTCGTCGACATCGACGAAGATCGGCGTGGCGCCGACCAGCACCGCGACTTCCGCCGTGGCGCAGAAGGTGAAGGACGGGCAGATCACCGCGTCGCCCGGGCCGATGCCGCGCGCGCGCAGCGGCAGCACCAAAGCATCGGTGCCGCTGGCGCAGGAGACGACGTTCTTGGCGCCGGTGAAGGCGGCCAAAGCCGCTTCGAAGGCGCGCACCTCCGGCCCCATCGCGAACTGGCAATGGTTGAGCACGCGGGCAACCGCCTCGTCGACGGCGGGCGCAAGACGGCGGCGCTGCGCGGCGAGATCGATAAAGGGAATCATGGCCGGCTGGGTCCTGGCGTTCATTGATAATGTCCGAATGGTCGCGTCGCCGGCTCAGCCGGCAACGACACGCGGCGCCACACGGTGCGTGGGCGTGAAGGGAACCGGCCGCGTGGTGAGGCAGCGGGTGGCGATCTCGAGGGAGGCTACGCCCTCCTCGCCGGTGACGGCGGCCGCGCTGCCCGTGCGCACCGCGCGCAGGAAGGCGAGCAGCTCGGAGCGCAGCGGCTCGGCATGGCCGACCGAGAGATGGCGCATCGAGTAGCTGCCGTCCGGTTGGAAGCCGAAGCACTCGGTGACCTGGCGCGTGAGCAGATCGCCCATCACGTATTTGCCGCGCGTGGCGACCGTGACCTGGCGCGCCTTGAACGGCGTGAGCCAGTTGGTGTTGATGTGCGCAAGCACGCCGGAGGCGGTGCGGAACTGCAAGAGCGCAATGTCCTCGCGCTCGGCCACCGCGCTGGAGAGCTGCGGCTGCACCTCGATGATGTCCGAATCGGTGAACCAGCGGATGAGATCGATGTCGTGCACAGCGAGATCGATCACCACGCCGACATTCGACATGCGCGGCGGGAACGGACCGACGCGGGTGATGGCAATGGAGAGGATGTCCTCGCCGCGGATCGCTTCCTTGATGGCTTCGACGGCGGGATTGAAGCGCTCGACATGGCCGACCATCAGCGTGACGCCGGCGGCGCGCGCCGCCTGGATGATCTCGTGACCCTCGTCGACGGTCGAGGCGATAGGCTTTTCCACCATGACGTGGACGCCGCGCGCGATGCAGGCGAGCGACATGTCGCGGTGCAGATGCGTGGGCGCCGCGATGGTGACGGCATCGACGCCGAGATCGAGCAGGTCCTCGATATTGGACACGGCGGCACAGCCAAGCGTGCGGGCGACGAAATCGCCCTGCTTCACGTCCGGATCGACCACGCCGACAAGCTCGGTGCCCGGCAAACCGGCGAAGACGCGGGCATGGTTCGAGCCCATGACACCGACGCCCACCACCCCGACACGGACAGGACGTTCAGCGCTCGAATTTGTCGTCTGGGTCATGATTTAACAACTTCCCCTGGCCCGCCTGCGAGCCCCCGCTCATCCCCTAGCACTTACCCGCACGGCTGGCGACGGCACCGCCAAAACCATCCGAACACGTTTTGATTCAGTTGGTTACAGCGATGGTAAACGGTGGATTACCGGGCCGCGGGCGTTATTCGGCCGCCCGCGCGGCCGGCACATCGAGCTTCAAGCCCGCCGCGATGGCGTCCTCGCGGAACGACTTCACGGCGGCGAGCGACAATTGCGCGCCGGTCTGCGTGCCCATGGCCGGCAGCTTCTTCAAGACATCGGCCGGCGCGGTGATGATGTGGCAGCCCATCTCGTCGGCCTCCACCACGTTAAAGGCTTCGCGCGTCGAGGCCCAGATGATCTCGACATTCTTGGTCTTGCGGGCGCGGGCAACGGCGTCGCGCATGATCGGACGGTAGTCGATGCCGAAGTCCGCCAGGCGGCCGGCGAACACCGACACGCAGGCCGGCGCGCCACCGTCAAGCGCTTCCATCGCGCGCTCCACCTGCTCGGAGGTGAAGATCGCCGTCATGTTGATCTTGACGCCCTCGCGGGTGAGCGTGCGCACCGCATCGTACAAGGTCTCGCCACGCGTGTTGGACACCGGCAGTTTGAGATAGACGTTCTTGCCCCAGGATGAGATGACGCGGCCTTGCGCCACCATCTCCGGAATGTCGTCGGAGAACACCTCGAAGGAGATGTGCCGGTCCGGCACGGCGGCGACCAGATCGCGGCCATACGCCGCGTAATCGCTGACGCCGGCTTTCTTCAGAAGCGACGGATTGGTGGTGAAACCGGCGATCCAGGATTGCTTCGCCATCTCGACGATCTGCGCCTTGTCGGCGCCGTCGGTGAACAGCTTGACCTTGAGCGTGGCGAGCGAAGCAGTCATGGGGTGAAACCTTCTCCCTAGGGAACGGCCACTATACGGCGGCGGCTGGCCCGGTCCAACCGCCGAGGCGAGTTGCCGGTTCCCGCGCCGCCCGTCATTGCAGGCTTCGCGCCGAAGCCCGTAGCCCGCATGGAGCGAAGCGGAATGCGGGGTCTTCGGCACGGCGAGATTTCCATCCCGGATTTCGCTATCGCTCATCCGGGCTACGCTCTACGGGGCGGCGAAGCGTTCTACAGCTTCCCCGCCCGCGCGGCGGCCAGATCGCTCTCGACCATCTCGGTCGCCAGTTGCGCGAACGAAACCTTGTGCTTCCAGCCGAGTGTGGCACGCGCTTTGGCCGGATCGCCGAGCAGCACGTCGACCTCGGTCGGACGGAAATAGCGCGTGTCGACCTTGACCAGTTCCTTGCCGGTCTTGGCGTCGACGCCGGTTTCG
>JANLJK010000397.1 GCA_029255525.1 Pseudolabrys sp. | reverse complement strand
TTCAAAGCACCGCGGATAAACGCTTGAAAGCACAAGGAGCCGAGACTGTTGGTTACATCGAGCGTGTGGTCTGGGGTACGGTATTGACGTTGAGCCAGTCGCTCAGCGGCCACATCATTTGAGTCCGCGTATTTCCGCCCTTGATTGGCGCGTATCTGACCGTAGCGTGTCGCGTCGCGCGTTCACGGCGTTGGTTGCCGGCCTGTGTTGCCGGTGCCAACGCCGCAACAATTGCGGCCTCAAGACTCGCCGCGCCAATCTCCCAATACCGCCTGCACCAAGGTCAGCGCCGCCACCGCGGCGGTGTCGGCGCGCAGGATGCGCGGACCGAGCGAGATGCGGACGGTATTCGGCCGCTTCAGCAGCGCCGCGCGCTCGTCCTCGGAGAAGCCACCCTCGGGACCGATCAGCACGCCCATCGGCGCGCCCGCGCGCGCGGCTTCCACCGGCAGCAGCGCACCGCCTAAGGGCCGCGCGCCATCGAGCGCCGCAATCGGATCCTTCACCTCGGCGTCCTCGTCGCAGAACACCAGCAGACGATCGGCATCGGCGATCCCGGCCACGTGATCGAAGCGCACCGGCTCGGCGACGCCCGGCACGGCCAGCACGCCGCATTGCTGCGCGGCCTCGATGACATTTGCCTGCATGCGCTCAAGATTGATGCGCGTCACTTGTGTGTGTTGCGTCAGCACCGGCTGCAGCCGCGAAACGCCCATTTCGACGGCCTTCTGCACCATATAATCCAGCCGGGCATGCTTGAGCGGCGCGAACAGAAGATGCAGGTCGCGCGGACGCGGCTGCGCGCGCATTACCTCACCGACCTGGGCGGTGAGCGCGCGCTTGCCGGTGCCGGCCAAGATCGCCCGCCACTCGCCGTCGCGGCCATTGAACAGCAGCACGCCGTCGCCGCGCTCGAGCCGCAGCACATTGAGGAGGTAATTGGCCTGATCGCGGTCGAAAACGACCTCGCCGCCGCCGGCGAGCGGGGCTTCGGTGTAGATGCGGGGGGTTCGGAAATCGTAGCGCGGCATGGGCCTGATGTGGGATACAGCGAGCGGCCCCGGTTTACGCCGTCACCGCCAGCGGCGCGAGGGGCGATTTGGCCGTTTTGCCGCCTTCCCGACGCATTCGGCGGGTTGTTATAACGCGAGAGAAGGGGTCCGGCATGTATCATGCCGCCGGGGGACACTTGAGAGGATTTGCCATGACTATGCGCCGGGCCATGTGCGTCGCCGCAAGCGCGATGGCTATTGTCGTCGCCGCGCCGGCATTGGCGCAGGCGCCGCAGCAACAGAGTTCGGTCTGGGGGGACAGCGCGCCGCAACAGCCGGCGCAGCCAGCCACCTCGCCATGGGGCCCGCCGTCGTCGGCCGCGGCCGCGCCTTCAGGGCCGTCACCCTGGGATCAGCGCCAGCAGGCTCCGCCCTGCATCGAGGAATTCACCAAGCTGCGCGACGTCACCGAGAAGCGGGCGATGGCCATCCGCGCAGCGAGCGAACGCAAGGCCGACCCGAAGGAAGCCTGCGCTTTGTTCAATGCCTTCACTGCGGCCGAAGCCAAGATGATCAAGTACGCCGTCGACAATAAGGTCGTGTGCGGCATTCCGCCCCAGATCATCGACAGTATGAAGAAGGGCCAAGTGCGCTCGATCGATATCCGCACCAAGGTCTGCCGCGTGGCCTCCGCCCCGGCGCGCCCGTCCGCGCCGACGCTGAGCGACGCGCTGACCGCGCCGGTGACCGACTCCAACAACATCAAGACCGGCCGCGGCACCTTCGACACGCTGACCGGCTCGCCGCTCGGCGGCCGATGAGCACCGCCGCCGGCCGCGTCGCCGATTCGACCGGCAATTGGGTCGACAGCCTCGCGCCGGCCGCCACCCGGCCTTATCTGCGGCTCGCCCGTCTCGACCGTCCGATCGGCTCCTGGCTTCTACTGATGCCGTGCTGGTGGTCGGTGGGCCTCGCCGGCATGCACACCGGCGCATTGCCGAACCTCTGGCACGTCGTGCTGTTCTTCATCGGCGCCTTCGCCATGCGCGGCGCCGGCTGCACCTGGAACGATCTGGTCGACCGCGATCTCGATGCCAAGGTCGAGCGGACGCGCTCGCGGCCGATTCCATCCGGCCAAGTTTCGCCCAAGCAAGCGGCTGCCTTCCTGATCGCGCAAGCACTGGTCGGCTTGACCGTGCTGCTGCAGTTTAACCGCTTCACCGTGTTCTGCGGCTTTGCGTCTTTGCTGGTGGTCGCGATCTATCCCTTCATGAAGCGCATCACCTACTGGCCGCAGATCGTGCTCGGGCTCGCCTTCTCCTGGGGCGCGCTGATGGGCTGGCCCGCCGCCTTCGGCCGGCTCGATTGGCCGGCACTCGTGCTCTATCTCGGCTCGATCTGCTGGGTGATCGCTTACGACACGATCTATGCGCATCAGGATCGCGAAGACGATCTGATGATCGGCATCAAGTCGACCGCGCTGCTGTTTCAGGAGCGCACGCAGCCGATGCTGGCGAGCTTCTATGCCGCGGCCGTGGTGCTGATCGCCATCGCCGGACTGATGGCCGGCGGCGGTGCCATCTTCCTGATCGGAATTGCTCTGTTCGCCGCGCATCTCGCCTGGCAGGTGATGCGTCTCGACATCAACGATCCGGCCTATTGCCTGGTGCTGTTCAAGTCGAACCGCGACGCCGGGCTGATCCTGTTCGGCGCGATGCTGATCGACGCGGTGGTTTAGTAGTCTCCAGACTACAACTTGACGGCAAGGCAAACACCCCATATGTCATGACATATGGCAGAGCGAACGACCGTCCGTCTCCCGGAAGACCTGCTGCGGCGTGCCAAGCGTAAGGCCGCCGACGAAGGCCGCAGCCTGACCGCGCTGATCGAGGACGGATTGCGGCTCGTCATTGCAGGGGATCAGCCGAAAGCCAATCGCCCGCGTGGTCCCCTTCCTGTGAGCAATGCTACCGGCTGAACCTACCCCGGTATCGACATCTCGAATTCCGCAGCACTTCAGGAAATGGATGATCTCGAATACGTCGAGCGGATGAAGCATTTCAAATGATCCTGCCGGACGTAAACGTGCTCATTTACGCGTTCCGTTCTGATTCATCCCATCACATGGTCTGCAATAAGTGGCTGAATGGCGTCATCGCCGCCGACGCTCGCTTCGGCATTTCACCGTTGTCGTTGAGTGCAGTCGCCCGCATCACGACGAACCCGCGCAGCCATAGAAACCCAAGCTCGCTTGAAGAAGTCTTCAAATTCGGCGACTACCTCCTTGGCCAGCCGCATTGCCAGATCGTCGAGCCGGGCGAGCGGCACTGGGACGTTTTCAAGCGTCTGTGCGTCGAGACCGATACGCGCGGGCCGCGCGTCACGGACGCGTGGTACGCCGCGCTCGCGATCGAGTGGGGCTGCGAATGGATCACCTTCGATCGCGATTACGCCCGCTTTCCCGGCCTGAAGTGGCAGGTCCCGGCCGTGCAATAGCCGCGGATTCCGTTAGTACGACTTCAACCGGTCGTCGCTGCCCGCGGCCTTCTGCTTCGCCGGCTTTGACGAACTGCCGAACCAGCCGCTGAAGAAGCCGCCGCTCTTCTCGGCTTTGGGCGTCTCGGCCGGCTCCGGGATCGAGCCGGTCACCGCGTCATCGCTGTCTTCATCGGCGACAAAACCGTCTTCGCCGGGAGCCGCTTCCGGCAGCCCCTTGATGAGCTGTCCGATCGAGATCGGCGCCTTGATCGAGCCGGTATGGTCGCCGCGTCCCTTGCTGGCATAGATCGCGCGCGCTTTCGCGGCGACGATCTCGCCCGGCACGGCGTTCGGCCGGCACGGCTTACGGCCGGAGGCGCGACGCATCAGGTCGACATGGATGTGATTGTAGTGCGCCGCGTTGTAGCCGGGCGCCAATACGGTGGCGAAGGTGTCGCAGGCATAGAGCTGCACGTCGTGCAGGAAGCCCTGCTCTTCCGGCGTGCCGCGCCAGCCGTTCATGACAGAAATCTTGCGGCCGTCGGCGAGCGTGAAGCCGGCGATGTCGAGCGCATTGCCGAAGGCATGCTCGGAGATGTGCCTGGTGCCGGCGCCGACCATGCTGCGGCAGGAATAGGCTGAGATCTGCTTGATCTCGACGACCGGCGCGCCGAACCAGCGCAAGGCCGCCGGCTGTACGCCGCCGGCGACCCAACGGTCCAGCGCCGAGACGATCGGGCAGGCCAGCGTCGCCGTCGGCGTCAACGTCGCGGTGGGCATCGGCCCTTGCGGGCGAGCAAGACCGAGCGCAGGCGGTTGACGCGGCGGCGCCTGATAGACGGGCGCGTTGTAGGCCGGTTGGGTGCGCGGCGCCGACGGCTGGCCGCGGCCCGGCACGACGGCATCGTCCGGGATGTCGTCCGGCTCGTCATTCTCCGGTTCAGGCACCACCCGCGATGGCTCCGGCGGCGCGATACCCGGCGGCGAGATCGAGATGGGCTGGCCGGCCGGCGCGGTCGATTGCGGCGCCTCGATACCTTGCGGCCCCGGCACCCAGCGCATGCCGCGGCCTTCGATCGGCGGGCTGGCGGTTTGGACCGGCGCGGACTGCACAGGCGGCGACGGCGCATAACGCTGCTCGGTCGGCGGCCAGTTCGGCATCGCGCTCGAGCGCGGGATGGAACCCGGCGGGCGCACGTCATCGGCATAACCGACCGCGGCATTGCTGTCGCCCAGCGCCGAAACCTTCAGCGGGAAATCGGCCCCGCACATGCCGGGGCCGTCGATGGGCGACAACTGCACCACACCGGTACCGATCTTCACCGCACCGGACTTCAAGCAGGAAAGCTCGGCCTGATGCCGCCAGGATGCGCGCTCGCCGTATTGCAGATAGCCGCGCCCGCAACCCGCAAGGGCCAGGAAGACGACCAATCCGCCGAGGGAAAGACGCGCACCAAGTCTCATGCCCGCGAAAATGCGAGCGGTCTGTTTAACGAGGCATCAACGCTGCTCGTGAGGGAATTTGTTAAGGCTAAGAAAGGGTTGACGCGCGGCCGCGCCGGCCGCGCGCCCGCCTTTGCCTATTGGCCCGGCGTCAGTTGCAACACTTCGCCGATGCGTTGGACCGTCGCGCGCTGGTCCTGGATCGCGGCAGCAAACTCGGCCGGCGTACCGGGATTGACGACCTGTCCGGTCGCACTCAACCGCTCCACCACGGCCTTGTCGGCGACGACCTCACGGATGTCCTTGGCGATTCTTTCACGCACCGCCAGCGGCATGCCACGCGCTGCGAACAAGCCAGTCAGGCCGTCGATCGTGAAAGCCGGAAAACCGGCCTGCGTCGCGGTCGGAATGTTGGGTAGAGACTCTGCCGGCTTGGGATTGGTGAGCGCCAGCACTTTGACTTTGCCGGCCTGAATGCGCGGGCGCAGGATCGCGTAGGCGGCGACATAGCCTTGCACGCGGCCTTCGGCGAGATCGTTCACGGCGTCCACCGTGTTCTTGTACGGCACCTTCGCCATGTCGAGCTTTTCGCCTTTCAGGAAGGCGGCGAAGAGAAGATCGTTGGCGCCCGTGGCCGACGCGTAGTTCATCTTGCCAGGCTCGGCCCGTATCTTATCGACGAACTCCTTCAGGCTGGACACATTGAGCGTGCTTGGCACCGCGATGCCGATGATGGTGTTGGTCACGCGCGCGATCGGCTCGAGGTCGTTCGCCTCGTAGGGCACCTTGGCGTGCATCAGCGGATGCGCGGTAAAGGCCGAGGCCGGTGCGAACAGCAGGACGTGATCGTCCTTGGCATTCAGGACGGATGTGATGGCCAGGACGCCGTCGCCACCCGGACGGTTCTCGACCACGACCGGCTGATTCCAACGCGCCGACAATTTGTCGGCCAGCAGACGGGCGGTGATGTCGACACCGGCGCCGGGGCCGATGGGCAGAATGAAACGGACCGACCGCGTCGGCCATTCCTGTGCGGCCGCCGGCTGGGCCGCGGCAATGAAGCCACTCAGCAGCGCCAGAACGATTGATGATGCGCGCAACATGCTGCCCTCCTCCCTATCTCACGCTTTTTTGTTTCTTGAAACGTAAAGGTCAAAAACCTAGTTCAATACCTCTACAAGGGGAAGCAACAAAATAAAACGATGCGGAAACCGGGGCTCCGGCTTCCGCATCGTGAAGGCGTAGAACCCAGATCGACTATTGCGCCGCCTTGATGCCGAGCGTCTTGCCGATCTGCGACACCGTCTCACGCTGCTCTCTGAGCGCCTGCGTGAACTCCTCCGGCGAGCCGGGATTGACCACCTGGCCAGTCGCCGCGAGCTTGGAGGCGACCGCCGGATCGGCAACGATCTCGCGGATGTCTTTGGCGATGCGCTGGCGCGCGGCATCCGGCATGCCCTTCGGCCCGAGCAGGCCGACGAGACCGTCGAACTCGAGCGACTTGAAGCCGGCCTCGGCCGCGGTGGGAATGTCGTTCAGCGAGGCGGCATGCTGGCTGTTGGTCAGCGCGATCACCTTCACTTTGCCGGCCTGCACATGTGGCCGCAGAATGGCGTAGGCGGCGATATAGCCCTGCACGCGGCCTTCAGCGAGGTCGTTCACCGCCTCCACCGTGTTCTTGTACGGCACCTTGGCCATGTCGAGCTTCTCGCTCTTCAGGAAGGCGGTAAACAGAAGATCGTTGGCGCCGGTCGCCGAGGCGTAGTTCAGTTTGCCGGGCTCGGCGCGCAGTTTGGCGACAAAATCCTTCAGGCTGGACACGGTCAGCGACGTCGGCACTGCAACGCCGATCAGCGTGTTGGTCACGCGCGCGATCGGCACCAGATCGTCGATCTTGTAGGGCAGGCTCTCGTGCAGCAGCGGATGCGCCGTGAAGGTGGAGGCCGGCGCGAACAGCAAGATGTGATCGTCCTTCGCGCCCAACACGCTGTTAATGGCGACGATGGCGTCGCCGCCGGGGCGATTCTCGACCACGACCGACTGGCCCCAACGCTCGCTTAGCTTGTCGGCGAGCAGGCGCGCGGTGATGTCGACGCCGGAGCCCGGCCCCAGCGGAATGATGAAGCGGACGTTGCGCTGCGGCCAAGCTTGCGTTTGAGCCTGCGCGGGCACGGCCATGCCGGCAACGGCGCAAAGGATCAAAGCCAACAACGAGCGGCGCAGGATAGTCATGAACCCTCCCAGGTACTTCTCTTTCGACACGAAAACTTTGCATGCACACATAGCGGCCACGCCGCGGTGCGGCAATACACATTCGCAGCCTCCCACCCATGACGCTATGGCGGCGCGTCGTCGCGGAATGTGCGTGGGCAGAATTCCAGAGCATGCGTTTTTGGCGCGTCTGAAACACAAGCCGGGCGCAAAGGTGCGATCAAGCCCCACGGATTGCCGTCCCTCGGCACTATCTGTTGCGGTGCACACACGTTTTACACTGCCGCTATTTGATGCAGACCGATTTTTTGTCGCGGATCGTCAAGACCTTGGCCGCGTCATGCCAAGCGCGCATACCGCATCACGCATTTTTCGACTGTAGGTCCCGCAACGCCGCTTCGGCGACGGCGCGTTCTGTGCTAGTTATTAATTATATCAACAAGGGAGGCACATGCCGTGGACCTTGCCTTGAAACTGAATGTACTCGCTGTCACCGCCGTGTTCGTTTTCGTCGGTGCGATCTTGTTGGGAGCATTCTAAGTTCAAGCGGCCGACGACGACGCCAACCAATAATTCGCCGGTGTAAAACCGGCCAAGCCATACACACCGGAGAGCGACACGCTCTCCGGTGTTTGTGTTTTTACGCCGCCGCAATACTCGGCGCGTGGCGCGGGTCATAATTGAGGATCGGCGCCAGCCAGCGCTCGGTCTCCTCCACGGTCCAGCCCTTGCGCTTGGCGTAATCCTCGACCTGATCGCGCTCGATCTTGCCGACGCCAAAATACTCCGCATCCGGATGGCTGAAATAGAGGCCGCACACCGCCGCGCCCGGCCACATCGCATAGCTCTCGGTGAGCTTCACGCCGATGCGCTCGCTGCCGAGCATGTCGAACAAGGCCGCCTTCTCGGTATGATCGGGCTGCGCCGGATAGCCCGGCGCCGGGCGGATACCGCGATACTGCTCGGAGATGAGCGCGTCGTTGCCGAGCGTCTCGTCCGCCGCGTAGCCCCAGAATTCCTTGCGCACGCGCTGGTGCATGCGCTCGGCAAAGGCTTCGGCGAGACGGTCGGCCAACGCCTTCACCAGGATCGCGGAATAATCGTCATTGGCGCGCTTGAAGCGGTCGGCGACTTCGTCCTCGCCGAGGCCCGCGGTGACGGTAAAGCCGCCGATGTAATCGGCCAAACCGCTGTCACGCGACGCGATGAAGTCCGACAGCGCCGAATTGGCGCGGCCTTCGCGCTTGGACAATTGTTGCCTGAGCGTATGCAGCACCGTCAGCACCTTGCTGCGCGTGTTGTCGGTATAGACGACGATGTCGTCGCCTACCGCGTTCACCGGCCAGAAGCCGACCACCGCGCTCGCCTTGAACCATTTCTGGGCGACGATGCGGTCGAGCATCTTGCGCGCGTCGTCATAGAGCGCGCGCGCCGCCTCGCCGACTTTGGCGTCGTCCAGAATCGCCGGGAATTTGCCGGCCAGCTCCCAGGTCTGGAAGAACGGCGTCCAGTCGATGAACTCGATCAGCTCGGCGATCGGATAATCCTCGAACGTCTTGGTGCCGAGGAAGCTCGGCTTCGGCGGCACATAGGCGCCCGACCAGTCGAGCTTGAGTGCATTGTTGCGCGCCGACGCCAGCGGCAGCCGCGCCTTGTCCTCCTGCGCGCGCGCATGCGCGGCGGCGATCTTGGCGTATTCGCCGCGCAAGTCGGCGACATAGCCGGCCTTCTGCGAGCCCGACAGCAGCGCTTGCGCCACGCCGACCGCGCGGCTGGCGTCGTTCACATAGACCGCCTGACCGCGCCGGTAGTTCGGATGGATCTTGACCGCCGTATGCACGCGGCTCGTCGTCGCGCCGCCGATCATCAGCGGCAGCTCGAAGCCCTGGCGCTCCATCTCGGCCGCGACATGACACATCTCGTCCAACGATGGCGTGATCAGACCGGACAGGCCGATGATGTCGGCCTTCTCGGCCTTGGCCGTCTCCAGGATCTTGGCCGCCGGCACCATGACGCCGAGGTCGATGACTTCGTAATTGTTGCACTGGAGCACGACGCCGACGATGTTCTTGCCGATGTCGTGCACGTCGCCCTTCACGGTCGCCATCACGATCTTGCCGGCCGACGACGACACATGATCGCGGCCGTCCTTCTCCTGCTCGATGTAAGGCAGCAGATAGGCCACCGCCTGCTTCATGACGCGCGCCGACTTCACCACCTGCGGCAGGAACATCTTGCCGGCGCCGAACAGGTCGCCGACCACGTTCATGCCATCCATCAGCGGGCCTTCGATGACGTCGAGCGGGCGCTTCGAGCGCTTGCGCGCCTCCTCGACGTCGGTCTCGATGAATTCGGTGATGCCGTGCACCAGCGCGTGGGACAGCCGCTTCTCCACCGGCTTATCCCGCCAGGCAAGATCGACCTCCTTGGCCGCTTGGCCCGCGCCGCGGAACTTGTCGGCCAGCGCGAGCAGCCGCTCGGAGGCATCGGGACGACGGTTGAGCACCACGTCCTCACAGGCCTCGCGCAATTCCGGGTCCAGGGCATCGTAAACCGCCATCTGTCCGGCATTGACGATGCCCATGTCCATGCCGGCCTTGATGGCATGATACAGGAACACGGAATGCATGGCTTCGCGCACGCGTTCATTGCCGCGGAATGAGAACGACAGGTTCGACACGCCACCCGAAATATGGGCATACGGCAAATTCTGTCTGATCCATCGAGTCGCCTCGATGAAATCGACGCCGTAATTATTGTGCTCCTCCATGCCGGTGGCGATGGCGAA
Organism: Pseudolabrys sp.; assembly: GCA_029255525.1. GTDB lineage: Bacteria > Pseudomonadota > Alphaproteobacteria > Rhizobiales > Xanthobacteraceae > Pseudolabrys. The sequence goes on along the minus strand of JANLJK010000397.1, from coordinate 7,845 downwards.
GATATTCGGGTCGAAGATGATGTCTTGCGGCGGGAAGCCGACCTGGTTCACCAAGATCTCATACGCTCGCGCGCAAATCTCCTTCTTGCGCTCAAATGTGTCGGCCTGGCCCTTCTCGTCGAAGGCCATCACCACCACCGCGGCGCCGTGGCGGCGCACGATCTTGGCGTGCTCGATGAAAGAGGCTTCGCCTTCCTTCATCGAGATCGAGTTCACCACCGGCTTGCCTTGAAGGCACTTGAGGCCGGCTTCGATGACCGCGAATTTCGACGAGTCGACCATCACCGGCACGCGGGCAATGTCCGGCTCCGAGGCGATCAGATTGAGGAAGGTGATCATCGCCTGCTCGGAGTCGAGCAGGCCCTCATCCATATTGACGTCGATGACTTGCGCGCCGTTCTCGACCTGCTCGCGCGCCACCGTGAGCGCCGCGGTGTAGTCGCCGGCGGTGATCAGCTTGCGGAACTTGGCGGAGCCGGTGACATTGGTGCGCTCGCCGACATTGACGAAGGGAATTTCCGGTGTCAGCGCGAAGGGCTCGAGCCCTGAGAGGCGCAGTTGCTTTGGAATCTCGGGGACCACGCGCGGCGTCTTGCCGGCAACGGCCTTGGCGATGGCGGCAATGTGGTCGGGTGTGGTGCCGCAGCAGCCGCCGACGACATTGACGAGCCCGGCTTCGGCGAACTCGCCCAAGAGTTCTGCCATGTATTCCGGGCTCTCGTCGTAATAGCCGAATTCGTTGGGCAGGCCGGCATTCGGATAGGCGCAGACGAAGGTGTCGGCGATGCGACCGATCTCCGCGACATGCGCGCGCAACTCCTTGGCGCCGAGCGCGCAGTTCAGCCCGATGGTGATTGGATTGGCGTGTTGCACCGCGTTCCAGAACGCGCCCGGCGTCTGGCCGGACAGCAGGCGGCCGGACATGTCGGTGATGGTGCCGGAAATCATCAGCGGCACGTCGATGCCCAGTTCGTCGCAGATTTCCGCGACGGCGTAGATCGCCGCCTTGGCGTTGAGCGTGTCGAAGATGGTCTCGATCAGCAGCAGGTCGACGCCGCCGGCGATCAGGCCGCGCACCTGCTGGCCGTAGGCCGTGCGCAACTGATCGAAGGTGATGGCGCGGAAGCCGGGGTTGCTGACGTCCGGCGAGATCGAGGCCGTGCGGTTGGTGGGCCCAAGCGCACCGGCAACGTAACGACGCTTGCCGTCCTCCTTCTCGGCTTGCGCCGCCGCCTCGCGCGCCAGCCGCGCGCCGGCTTCGTTCAGCTCATAGGCGATCTCCTCCATGCCGTAATCGGCCTGGGCGATGGTGGTGGAGGAGAAGGTATTGGTCGAGACGATGTCGGCGCCGGCGCGGAAGTATTTGAGATGGATCTCACGGATCGCGTCCGGACGGCTCAGGTTCAACAGGTCGTTGTTGCCGCGCACCTCGCGGTTCCAGGCGTCGAAGCGGGCGCCGCGATAGCCCTGCTCGTCGAGCTTGAGCTCCTGGATCATGGTGCCCATGGCGCCATCGAGCACCAGAATGCGCTCGCGAAGCGCTTGGGTGAGAACCGCACGGAAATCGGTCTTGGACGTCACAACGTTACTCCGAACATTCAGGCAGCTTGCTCGACCGCCGGGCGCAGGCCCAGCAGGTGGCAGATCGCGTAGACGAGGTCGGCGCGGTTCATGGTGTAGAAGTGGAATTGCGTGACGCCGCGATCGACGAGGTCGATCACCTGCTCGGCGGCAACCGCGGCGGCGATCAGCTTGCGCGTCGCCGGATCGTCATCGAGACCGTGGAAGCGCTCGGCGAGCCAGGTCGGCACTGAGGCACCGGCGCGCTCGGCGAAGTTTTTCGCCGACTTGAAGTTCTGCACCGGCAGGATGCCCGGCACGATCGGGATATCGATACCGCGCGCGCGCACGCGATCGAGATACCGGAAGTAGAGATCGTTTTCGAAGAAGAACTGCGTGATGGCGCGGTCAGCGCCGGCATCGACCTTGGCCTTGAGCATATCGATGTCGGCATCGACATTCGGCGAGTCCGGATGCTTCTCCGGATAGGCCGATACCGACACGTCGAAATCGCTGCTGATGCGCTTGATGCCAGCCACCAGTTCGGCCGACGTCTCATAACCGCCTGGATGGACTTTATAGGCCGCGCCCGCGCCATCGATAGCATCGCCGCGCAGCGCCACGATATGGCGCACCCCGGCGGCGTGATAGTTGCGCACGATGTCGTCGATTTCGGCACGCGTCGCCGCCACACAGGTCAGATGCGCGGCCGGCGTCAGCGGCGTCTCAGCCAGGATGCGCTTGACGGTGGCGTGCGTGCGCTCGCGCGTCGAGCCGCCGGCACCATAGGTCACCGAGACGAAATTGGGCGACAGCGGCGCCAGGCGCTCGATCGATTCCCAGAGAATCTTCTCCATCGCCTCGTCTTTGGGCGGGAAGAACTCGAACGACACATTGATGCGTGACGCATCGCCGCGCTTGAACCGGCTCAGCCGAATGGGATCACTCATCACGCCACCTCCCGGCGCAACGGCGCCACCAATGTGCGCTTGTCGCGCGCGAGCCACAGCGACACCGCGATCTTGCCGTCGGTGCCGGGCTCGGGCGACAGCGACTTGTGCATCACCGGCTCCAAGCCGGACGCTGCGATCCACTGCGTCACGGTCTCGGGCGCGAAGCCCAGACGGCGATGCGCGAACTGCTCACGCAGGAATTCCTGTTCGTGCGGGGCGAAGTCGACCACCAGCAGACGCCCGCCGGGGCGCAGCACGCGCGCAGCCTCGCGGATGGCGCGGCCGCCATCGTCGAGGAAGTGCAGCACCTGATGCAGGATGACGACGTCGAAAGAGTCGTTTTCGAGTGGCAGATCGTAAAGATCGCCCTGCCGCACGCTGCAATGTTTAAGGCCGGCGCGCTCCAGCCGGTCGCGCGCGAGCAGCAGCATGTCGAGCGAGAGGTCGAGCCCCAGCCCGCGCTCGATCTGCGGCCCGAACAATTCCAACATCCGGCCGGTGCCGGTGCCGAGGTCCAGGAGCGAGCGGAACGGCTTGTCGGCAAGCGCATCCTTGATCGCCGCCTCCACCGCCTCGTCGGCCACGTGCAGATTGCGGATGCGGTCCCACTCGGCGGCATGCGCCCGGAAATAAGCCTGCGCCGCAGCGGCCCGCGCCTGCCGCACCGAGGCCAGACGCTCGCGGTCGCGGGCGATCACAGGATCGGCCGGGTTGAGCTTGTCGAGCAGCGCGTGGGCAAGCTCTGCCCCGCCGCCGTGCTCGGCCAGCCGGAAAAAGGCCCAGGTGCCCTCGCGGAAGCGTTCGATCAGCCCCGCCTCGACCAGGAGCTTGAGATGCCGGGAAATGCGCGGCTGCGACTGGCGCAGGATGTCGGTCAGGTCGGACACGGTCAGCTCGGCCTCGGCCAGCAGCGCCAGGACGCGCAAGCGCGTCTCTTCGCCGGCCGCCTTCAGCGCCGCGTTCAAAGCTTCGAAACCGAGCCGGCCTGAGGTCATTGCCCTGCCAATCGCCTTCCGCCCCGTATGGGCGGCCTCCCACTATATAAAGATATCTTTATAAGTTGATCAAGGCCTCCGACAAAGACGGCTGTGTTTATTGGGCCATGGGTAACGGCGGCTTACCCGGAAGCGCGACGTTCCCGGACCGTTTTGCTAGTGTTCTCAACTGTTAACGTGGCTTATGGACACTGAGCACCAATGACGAACAAAGTTCCTGAATTCGGCATCCGCCCCGGCGAAGAGGCTGTGGATCTCCCCGCCCAGCCGGACGCGGGGGTCTATTTCATCGGCCGCATCCGCACGCCCTGGCGGGCCCGCAAGGACTGCCCGAAGAACGCCCGCGAGAGCGACGCGGTCTGCACGGTCGAACTCGACCCGCGCTTTGTCCCGGCGCTGAAGGATGTCGAAAGCTGCAGCCATCTGGTGCTGCTCTATTGGATGGACAGGGCGCCGCGAAACCTGGTGCTGCAGACGCCGGCGCATTACGGCGTGCAGCGCGGCACCTTTTCCCTGCGCTCACCCGCCCGGCCGAACCCAATCGCCATGAGCATCGTCAGGCTCCAGGGCATCGACGGCCATACGCTGAAAGTGGTCGGCCTCGACTGCCTCGACGGCACGCCGCTCCTGGACATCAAGCCCTACTTCGCCTCAACCGACAGCGTGCCGGATGCGACGGTGGGCTGGCACCGTAAAGGCGAAGGTTAGTGGTAAAACCGGCCGACAAACGCGCAAAAAGCCCTGTGGTTCCAGGCGGTTTCGCGCATTTGAGAGTTCCGTGATGCGGAACGATTGAACCTTTCCGGCGCTTCTCTCGACAAATGAGCAACTGCAACTTGTCGAGGGTGCCATGTCCAAGAATGTGTCCTCTTCCCGCAAAATCATCACCGCCGGTTCGCTCGCCACGCTGATCGCCGCCGCCACTCTCGTCAGCGGCCCCGTGCAGGCGCAATCGCTTTTCTCTTTCCTGGCTCAGCCGCAGCAGATGCAGGCCGCGCCGCAGCCGCAAGTCGAACAGGCCCTGCCGGCCGACGACGAGAGCGAGGACGCGCCGCTCCCGGCCCGCCTGAAGCGCCAGGTCGTCGACTACCGGACCGCCGAAGCCCCCGGCACCATCATCGTCGATACCCCGCACACCTATCTCTATCTCGTCCTCGGCAACGGCAAGGCGATGCGCTACGGCATCGGCGTCGGCCGCGAAGGCTTCACCTGGTCGGGCGTCCGGCAGGTCGCGCGCAAGGCCGAGTGGCCGGATTGGTATCCGCCGGCCGCGATGATCAAGCGCCAACCTTATCTGCCGCGCGTAACGCTCGGCGGCCCGGGTAACCCGCTCGGCGCACGCGCCATGTATATCGGCGGCACCGAATATCGCATCCACGGCACCAACGCACCGTCAACCATCGGCAAGCAGGTGTCCTCCGGCTGCATCCGTCTCACCAATGAAGACGTGACCGACCTCTACAGCCGCGTGCAGGTCGGCGCCAAGGTGATCGTGCTGCCGCAGACCATCGAAGCCAAGGCGAAGGCCCGCATGCAGCAGGCCCAGCAGATCGCGCCGCAGCAGGTGTCGATGACCCAGTCCTATGCGCCGGCCTCGGAAAGCCCGGCCGTCCGCGCCTGGAGCACGATCCGCTAATTCCCTCTTCTACGCTTTAACCTCCAAACTCATGCCCGGCTTCGTGCCGGGCATTTTTTTGTGCTGCGCAAGAGCACGCGTAAAAAAGCCGGTGCACGATGCGCGCCGACTCGTTCAACGTCGCGCCGCGATCACTCGCATTCGGAGACGACGATACGGCAGCTCGACCCGCACTGTTCGAGCGCCCGGTTCTGCGCCGCGCGCAACGTATTGCCCCAGCCGGTGCCGTAATGGCGATCCGACACTGCATAAGCGCCACAAGCGTCGAAGCGAACCACGACACGACAATCCCTGTTGCCCTCGCTCCGGCAGCGCCGTAGCGCGTCGGCGGCCGCTTCCTCGCGCGTGTCGGCACCGGTCGCAACGCCGTAGCCGACGTCCTCGTGGTGTTGCCCCTCCTCGTCGTCGATGGCGATGGCGCCTGCGGCGAAGACGGCGGCGGGAACGAAGATCACTGACGCCGCGATGGCGGCGCGAACAAACCTCAACATGAACACTCCATCGAACGACCCCCCACAGCGCCGCGGCCGCCGTTCATAAATCGCGCCGCAGCGAGTGCAAATTATCGATCGCACCGCCCGGCGAAAGACGGATTCTGTCAATCGCGCCCAATTCTGTGTAACTAAGCGAAGTTCATCGTCGCTGTTGCACCGTGGACACGAATCCTGAGACGGAAGAACAAGAGTTTGAGACGGAAGAGGGAGCAGAGACGATGCGCATAGCAATCATGGCGGCGGGTGCGGTCGGTGCCTATTTCGGCGCCCGCATGGCGGCGGCGGGACATGACGTCTTCTTCATCGCGCGCGGCGCGCATCTCGAGGCCATCCGCAAGAACGGCCTCAAGGTCGAAAGCGTGCATGGCGACCTGCATCTGCCCGCACCGAACGCCACCGATGATCCGCGCGACGTCGGCCCGGTCGACGTCGTGCTGTTCGCGGTCAAGCTGTGGGACACAGAAAAGGCGGCCGAGCAGATGCTGCCACTGCTCGGACCCAACACCCGGATCATCACGCTGCAAAACGGCGTCGACAGCTTCGAGCGCCTCGCCCCGATCGTCGGTGCCGAGCGCACCATCCCCGGCGTCACTTACGTGGTCACCGTGATCGACGTACCCGGCGTCATCAAGCAGACGAGCCAGTTCCAGTCGATCATCTGCGGCACCATCGACGGCCGCGCCGACGCGCCGTTGCAGGCCTTCGTCGACGCGGCGAAGAAGGCCCATATCGACATTACCTTGTCGGACAACATTCAGCGCGACCGCTGGCAGAAATTCATTTTCCTGTCGGCGACCTCGGGCGCGACCGCCGTCATGCGGAGTTCCATGGGGCCGATCCTCGCCGATCCCGACACCCGCGCGCTGTTTCGCAACATCATGCGCGAGACGCTCGCGGTCGGCCGCGCTAAAGGCGTGGCGCTCGATGAAAGCTATATCGACGAGCGCATGGCCTTCGCCGACAAGAACACGCCCGGCGGCATGAAGGCCTCGATGGCCAACGACCTCGATCGCGGCAACAGGCTTGAGCTCGATTGGCTTGCCGGCCAGGTGTCGCGGCTCGGCAAGGAGGCAGGCGTGCCGACTCCGGTCAACGACACCATCTATGCGGCGCTCAAATTCTTCCGCATGGGCCCGCCGCGCGCCTGAATGGCGCACAGCGCAAAAGGAAGTTCCCGGCGGAGAAACCCGGAACTGGCGCTGCCGGATCAACGCTCCTAAGATTCGTCAATCCGACGAATCGGGGGAAGCGCGATGCGCCGCGTGCTCGACGAGATCATCTATTACGCCACCGCGCCGCTCCGGCTGTTCGGCCGCTCGCCGCTGTTCCGCTGGACGCTGGCCGGCGTGCTCGTCCTTGTGGTGTCTTTCACCGCCGCGAACTGGGCGCTCAACTTCTTCCTGCCCGAAAACGATGCCAAGAAGGCGGTGGCGAGCCTGCCGCCGGCACCCCCGCTGCCGGCCGTGACGCGCGCCTCGCATGTGATCGCACCGGTCGCCATCCCGCTCAGTGTCATCCGCCAGAGCCTGGACAGTTCCGCGCCGCGCGAGTTGGTCGGCAAGAACGACAATCCGGTCAGCAGCCTGTTATCCAAGGCCGACATCGGCATCACGCTGTCGCGCGGCACCATGGCGGTGACCGGCAAACCGAACGAGATCACCATCAACACGCCGATCAGCGGCGTGCTCAGCGTCACCGGCCAGATCGCGACGCAGGCCGGCAATCTCACCGGCACGATCACCGGCCTCCTCGGTAACAGCCTCGGCAAGGATGTCGGCAACCTCACCAACAAGGTGCTCGACCAACGCGCGGAGATACGTGGTCAGGTCGTCGTGCGCTCGAAGCCGGCCTTCACCGCCAACTGGCGGATGGAACCGAACCTCACCGCGCAGGTCTCGCTCGGCGACAGCGCCGTCTCGCTCGCCGGCCTCAAGATCAACATGGCGCAGGAAGCGCGACCTTTGATCGACAATGCGGTGAATGAGCAGATCGGCAATCTGCAGAACCGGCTGCGCAACGACCCCTTCATCGAGAAGGCCGCGCGCGAGCAATGGGCCAAGATGTGCCGCTCCATTCCTCTTGGCGGCGGCGACACCGGCCTGCCCAAGTTGTGGCTGGAAATGCGGCCGGCGCGCGCGGCCGCGGCGCAGCCGCAGGTCGACCTACGCAATCTGACGCTGACCATCGGCGTGCAGGCGGAGACACGC
>JANLJK010000396.1 GCA_029255525.1 Pseudolabrys sp. | reverse complement strand
GCATTGCGTGCGTATCGGCTGCTGTCGGCGGCGGCGACGCCGTTTGCACCCCTGTTGCTGGCGCATCGCCTTAAGCAAGGCAAAGAGCATCGCCTGCGCTTCGGCGAGCGGCGCGGCGAAGCGCGCATGGAGCGCCCGCCGGGACCGCTGGTGTGGCTGCACGGTGCCAGCGTCGGCGAACTCGTCAGCGTGCTGCCACTGATCGAGCGCATCAGCGCACGCGAGGTGAACCTCCTGATCACCACCGGCACGGTGACCTCCAGCGATCTCGCCGAGCAGCGCCTGCCGCGCGGCGTGATGCATCAATTCGTGCCGCTCGACGTGCCACGCTTCGTGCGCCGCTTCCTTGATCACTGGCAGCCGGACCTGGCACTGTTCGTCGAATCCGATCTGTGGCCGAACATGGTGATCGAGACGTCGCGGCGTGGTGTGCCGATGATCCTGGTCAATGGCCGCCTGTCGGAAGCCTCGTTCAACCGCTGGAACAACCTGCCGTCGGCGATCGTCAATCTGCTCGAGCGCTTCGACCTTTGCCTGGCCCGCACCGAAGCCGACGCCGAACGCTTCGGCGATCTCGGTGCGCCCAACATCGTTACCACCGGCAACCTTAAGCTCGACGTGCCGGCGCCGCCCGCCGATATCGAGAAGCTCAAGGACCTGCAGATGGCGATAGGGCGCCGGACGGTGATGGCGGCCACCTCGACCCATGCCGGTGAGGAAGAATTGATCGTAGCCACGCATCAGCGGCTGCGCGCGACCTTCCCCGGATTGCTGACGATCATCGCGCCGCGCCATCCGCAACGCGGCCAGCAGATCGCCGCAATGGTCAAGGCGGCCGGATTGCACGTGGTGCAGCGCTCGCAGGGTGAACTGCCGAAGCGTTCGACCGAAATCTATATCGCCGATACGATGGGCGAACTCGGCCTCATCTACCGGCTCGCGCCGGTGGTGTTCGTCGGCGGCTCGCTGATCGCGCATGGCGGACAAAATCCGATCGAAGCCGCCAAGCTCGGTGCCGCCATCGTGCACGGGCCGAATGTCTGGAATTTCGCTGAGATCTACGAGGCGCTCGGCAAGGCGCATGGCGCCGAGGTCGTCATCGACAGCAAGCGGCTCACGGCCGCCATGGCGGCGCTGATGGGACAGCCGGCGACGCGCGAACGCATCGCGGATGCCGGACGCAAGACTGTCGAGAGCCTGAGCGGCGCACTGGAGCGCACGCTTTATGCGCTCGATCCTTATCTCATGCAGCTTCAACTGCGACAGCGGGCCGATCATGCGTGACCCCGCCTTCTGGTGGCGCGAGCCGGGGCTTGAAGCAGCCCTGCTGGCGCCGCTGGCGGCGGGCTATGGCGCCATCGCGCAAGCGCGCATGAGCAAGGACGGCGCACGCGCCGATGTGCCGGTGATCTGCGTCGGCAATTTCACGCTCGGCGGAGCCGGCAAGACACCGACCGCCATCGCCCTGGCCGACATGCTGCGTACGGCGGGACGTCACCCGTTTTTCCTGAGCCGCGGTTATGGCGGCAGCGTCGCCGGGCCGAAGCGGGTCGATGCCGCACACGACAGCGCCGCGCAGGTCGGCGACGAGCCGTTGCTGCTGGCCCGCGCTGCGCCCACGGTCGTCGCGCGCAATCGTGTCGCCGGCGCGCGGTTTACCCGCGCGCAAGGCGCCGATGTCGTCATCATGGATGATGGACTGCAGAACGGCGCGCTGAAGAAGGACTTCACCCTTGCCGTGATCGATGGACGGCGCGGCATCGGCAATGCGCGCGTGTTTCCGGCCGGACCATTGCGCGCACCGCTCGACGCGCAGCTCGCGCGCACCGACGCGTTGCTGGTGGTGGGTAGCGGCGATGGGGCCACGAATGTCATCGCGCAAGCAAAGACGCGCGGCCTGCCAGTGTTTCACGGGCGACTCGAGACCGATCATGCCGCGATTGCCGACTTGAAAGGACGTAAGGTGTTTGCCTTTGCCGGCATCGGCGATCCGGAGAAGTTCTTCATAAGCGCAACCGAAGCCGGGCTCACCGTTGCGCAACGCAAAGCTTTTCCGGATCACCACCGCTTCACGGCGGAGGAAGCGGCCGAGCTGATCATGGATGCCGAGCAGAAAGGCTCGGCGCTGCTCACCACCGAAAAGGACAAAGCGCGCATGGCGGGCGAGCCTCTGCTCGCAGCGCTGCAAGCGAAAGCGCACGTCTTGCCGGTAAAGCTGGTGGTGGACGACACCGAAGCGTTGCGCACCGCTGTGATCGGCGCACTGAAGACTTAGGCGCCCTGCTGTTCCTTGAAGCGCTGCAAGGCCGCCTCGGGCGTGGCGTAGGCTTCCTGCCGGTCGACGCTCCAATATTTGAGCTCTTCGAGCGGGATGGCGACGCCGGTGACCGCGCAACGGACGAAGGCGCCGGGCCGCACTACGCGGAAATCGCCGTCGAGGTATTTGACCTCAGCCTCGCCGTTCATGGGCGAGGAGCGGTCGTAGCGATTGAGCAAGGCAGCCTCCGTGACGCAGGGTGTTCATAGTCAAGATAATGCGTCGGGCGCGTAAGCGAAACCCTTGGCGTGCACGCGACTTATGCACGGGCGGGACAGGAGCACCGTCCCCATTGACTTCGGACGCCCCCGCCAGCAGTGTTATATTATAACATTTCCCGTTCGTCGCCTCGTCGGACGCGGATAACGGCGGAACCATGGGCTGGGTACGGCAAAAACGGCGGATGACGGGAGGTTTGGCGCTGTTCGCGCTGGCGCTCCAGCTCGTCCTCTCGTTCGCCCATACCCACGCCGAGGACTTCGCTGGGCTCCGCCCCGGCCTCGCGCAGACCGTCGCCGCAGGCGATACGACCAGGGGGCAGCCCGATCACGATCACCTCGCCTGCGATATCTGCGCCACCGTGCACCTCGCCGGCACCCTGCTGACGCCGGCGCCGCCAGCACTCGCTTTGCCGGCGGTTTTTGCCATCGCCGCTCTCGCCGCGACCACTCCGCGGATCGCATCGTTTTTCAACGCGGCGGCGTTTGAGGCGAGGGGGCCGCCGCAAGCCTGAAACCTGACTCTCCGTCATGAATCCTGCGGCCCGCTGAGGCGGGCGCGCATCCGTCAGGCTTTCGAGGTTTCCATGTCGTTTCGTTCTCGTTGCCGCCTGCTGGCGGCCGTCTCTCCTATCGTACTGCTGGCCACACCGTCCCTGGCGCAGGTCGCGCTGCCCGAAATCGTCGTCACCGCGCCAAGCCCGATCCAGCGGCAAGGCGCCCCCGCGGCACCAGCCGACACGCTGCAAGGCACGCTCCCCATCGTCACCGACCAGTTCGCCACCGTCACCGTCATCCCGAACGAGCAGCTCCGCCGCAACGGCGGCGCCACGCTCGGCGACCTGCTGTTCGACAAACCCGGCATCACCGGCTCGAGCTTCGCGCCCGGCGCCTCGTCGCGGCCGATCATCCGCGGCCTCGACGTCAACCGCGTGCGCATCCAGGAAAACGGCATCGGCGCCAACGGCGCGTCTGACCTGGGCGAGGACCATTTCGTACCGGTCGATCCGCTCACCGCCAACCGCGTCGAGGTCATCCGCGGCCCGGCGACCTTGCGCTACGGCTCGCAGGCGATCGGCGGCGTGGTCGAAACCTTCAACAACCGCATTCCGACGACGATTCCCTGGCGCGGCATCAGCAGCGAATTCCGCGGTGGCCTCTCCAGCGCCGATAAGGGATATGACGGCGCGGCGCTGCTCGATGCCGGCGGCGGAAACTTCGCGATCCATGCCGACGCCTTCGGCCGCACGACGCAGGATTATCGCGTACCGCATTATCCGTATCTGACCGCGCCCAATGCGGCCGATCTGCCGAATGCGACGCAACCCGGCGCATTCAATGGCCGCCAGCCCAATTCCAGCACCTTGACCAAAGGCGGCGCGCTCGGCGGCAGCTATATCTTCAACGAGGGCTTCCTCGGCCTCGCGGTCATCCAGAACAACGCGCTCTATCACATTCCCGGCGCCGAGCCCGAAAGTAACCAGACGCACATCGACGCCAAGCAGACCAAGCTCCTGACCAAAGGCGAATGGCGCGCGCCGAACGAAGCAATCGATGCCTTGCGCTTCTGGGGCGGCATCACCGACTACAAGCACAATGAGATCGGGCTCGCCGATCAGGCGGACCTGACCAGCGCCGGCGTGCGGCAAACCTTCACCAACAAAGAGCAGGAAGGCCGCATCGAGGCGCAGCTCGCGCCGTTCAACCTGCGCTTCGCGTCGCTGACGACCGCGATCGGCGTGCAGGGTGGTCATCAGGAACTGACCGCGCCAAGCCCCGACGGCCTCGGCCTGTGGGACCCGAACAACAACAGCCGCATCGCCGGCTATATGTTCAACGAGTTCAAATTCTCGGAAAGCACCAAGGCACAGATCGCCGGCCGCATCGAGCAGGTCAATCTGTCGGGCACCGGCCGGGAGTTCGATGCGACCGGCCTGATCTCATCGACCGCCGCCTCACCGCGCTACACGCCGAAGAGCGCCAGCATCGGCCTGATCCAGGATCTGCCGCTCGACCTCGTCGGCAGCATCACCGCGCAGTATGTCGAGCGCGCGCCCAAGCCCGCCGAGCTGTTCTCCGGCGGCGGCCACGATGCGACCGTCACCTTCGACAAAGGCAACACGAATCTCGGTATCGAGGCCGCCAGCTCGCTCGAAGTCGGCCTGCGCCGCACCAAAGGGCCGTTCCGCTTCGAGGCCACGGCTTACATCACCAAGTTCAAGGGCTTCATCTATCGCCGCCTGACCGGCGATACCTGCGACGACGCCGGCGTGTGTGGGCCTGGGGCGGGCGAGCTGAACGAGGCGATCTATTCGCAGGCCGATGCGACCTTCCGCGGCGGCGAATTCCAGAGCCAGTGGGACCTGCTGCCGCTTGGCGGCGGCCTGTTCGGCATCGAGAACCAGTTCGACGTCGTGCGCGCGACGTTCTCGGATGGCAGCAATGTGCCGCGCATTCCCCCGGTCCGGCTCGGCGGCGGCGTCTACTGGCGCGACGCCAACTGGTTCGCGCGCGTGAAGCTGTTGCATGCCTTCGCGCAGAATAACGTCGCGACGATCGCCGAGACGACGACGCCGGGCTACGACGATCTCCGCGCCGAAGTGAGCTACACCTGGAAGCCTGACAAGCCGCGGCCCGACCAGTTGAGCGAACTGACCGTCGGCGTGAACGGCACCAACCTGCTCAACCGCGACATCCGCAACAGCGTGTCTTATTCCAAGGACGAGGTGCTGATGCCGGGCGCGAGTGTGCGGTTGTTTGCAACGCTGAAGTATTGAAATGACGTCATTCCGGGGCGCGAGCGCAAGCGAGCGAACCCGGAATCCAGCAACGATCGCTGTGCGTCTGCTCTGGATTCCGGGTTCCGGCCTTCGGCCGGCCCCGGAATGACTTATCCGAACAGACTGCCCTGCCCGCCACCTTCGCTGCCGCCACGCGCCTTTGGTTTAGCGCGGGGTGCAGGCGCGGCGGGCGCAGACGTCGGCTTACCCTCGCCATCCGCGATGGCCGAAACACGGCCGTCGGCGAACTCGATGTCGAGCCGCGTGCCGCTCGCCACGGCCGCAGCGCTGCGCAAGGGTTGACCCTCGCCATCGCGCACCAGCGCGAAGCCGCGCTTCAGCACCTCGCGATAAGAGAATGCCGACAGCAAGCGCTCGGCCCGCTCGAGCCGCGCGCCACGCTGGGCCAACAATGTCAGCATGGCGCGGTTGGCGCGATCGCTGAAGCCTGTGACGCGGTCGCGATAGCGCGCGATGCGTACCTGATGGGCCTGCGCATTGGCGACCAGGCTCGCCTTCAGTCGGCGGTTCAGGCTGTCGTAACGCTCGCGCCGGCGCTCGACATTGTTGCGCAGGAGTTGCGGCGCCAATCGCGAGGCGACGCGCGAATATTGCGTGTGGTGGATCTGCGCATTGGCGCGCAGCGCGCGCGGCAGACGTTCCGCGAGATTGTCGAGCTGCTGACGCGGCTGCGCCAGGATATCCTTGGGCAGCGCCCGCGTGAGCAGCGTGAGCTCCTTGCGGCGCTGCTCGATGCCGCGCTGCCAGCAGGACAACTTGCGCGCCATCAGCGCATTGATGCGGCCGAGCAGCTCCGAGCGCACCGGCACCGCCATCTCAGCGGCGGCGGTCGGCGTCGGCGCGCGCTTGTCGGACGCGAAATCGATCAGCGTGATGTCGGTCTCGTGGCCGACGGCCGAGATCAGCGGGATCATGCTGTCGGCGGCCGCGCGCACCACGACCTCTTCATTGAACGACCACAGGTCTTCCAGCGAACCGCCACCACGCGCGACAATGATGAGGTCCGGCCGCGGCAACGGTCCGCCCTCGGGCAGATCATTGAAGCCGCGGATGGCGTTGGCCACCTCAGCGGCCGATGTCTCGCCCTGCACCCGCACCGGCCACACCAGTACGCGGCGCGGAAAGCGGTCGGCCAAGCGATGCAGGATGTCGCGGATGACGGCGCCGGTCGGCGACGTCACGACGCCGATCACCTCGGGCAGGAACGGCAAAAGCTGTTTGCGCGCCTCGTCGAACAGGCCCTCGGCGGCGAGCTTCTTCTTGCGCTCCTCCAGGAGCTTCATCAGCGCGCCGATGCCGGCGGGCTCCAGGCTGTCGATGACAATCTGGTACTTTGACGAGCCCGGGAAGGTGGTCAGCCGCCCGGTGGCGATGACGTCGAGGCCCTCCTCGGGCTTCACCCGCATGCGACCATAGACGCCCTTCCAGATCACCCCCTCCAGGACCGCCTTGTCGTCCTTGAGCCGGAAATAGCAATGGCCGGAGGGCGAGGCGCCGCGGAACCCGGAGACCTCGCCCCGGACCCGCACGTAGCCGTAGGCATCCTCGACCGTGCGCTTGAGCGCCGCCGACAGCTCCGAGACGGTCCATTCGGCGATGTTGTTGAGGGCAGGCTCGGCCATAGGCTCAATCGATCTTGTCGTCGTCGCGCGGGGGCTCGCCGCCCTTGCGCCGCATCAGGCGATCGAACGCCTTGAAATCGGCGCGCGCGCGACGGTCCGCGAAAAATTCTGCGGTGTTCATGGCGGCCAGCTTTTCAGCGACCGCCGTCGCAACGAACTGGTTGACGCTGGTGCCGTCCTCTTGCGCCCGGCGCTCCACTTCCTGCTTGAGCGAGCGCGGCAGGCGCAGCGGATAAGTGCTCTGATTCTTCATCGCCTGAGTCTCCTCAACAGCTCGCCCGGGTTCAATACCTCGATGCCAAAGGCTCCCGGAGCAGTACCGAAGTCTCTTCGATTGAATGTCACGATGGCGGCCGCCTGACCATTCACGGCCGCTTCGAGCACGAATTCATCCACCGGGTCGCGCAGGAGCGGGCGCCATAGATAGTGCGTCTCGACGGGGTCGGCCATGGCCAGCACGGCATCGACGAACACGGCGACCTGCGCCTCGCTCAGCCCGGCCGCCAGACGATGCTCGGCCAGCCCGCAAGTGGCTTCGTATTCCAGGGCGAGGCCAATATTGGCCACCAGCGTGATGGTGCCCGCCCGCGCCGCCATCAGCGTTGCCGCCGAAGCCCCACCGGGGCTGCGCATCGCCGAAACAACCACGTTCGTGTCCAAAACGCAGCGCATGCTGATATTGATATCACATTGCCGGTGATATCAAAAGAGACGCAGGCGGGGCAAGCTCCCGTCAACCCTTTTGCCCCATCCTGGCAGCCCGGAGGGCGAGCCGATGACCAATCCGCACGCGCATGAAATCGAAGGCCGCAAGGTTCGGGTCCGCTGTGGCGAGTGCCGCACCACCTTCCATGAGCGGTTGAACCGGGTGATGCATGGCGACCGGGTGACCTGCCCGACCTGCCGCAACGAGATGCATTTCCACAATATCGGGCATATCCACGAGCATGAGAGCGTGGAGGCCTTCATCCACCATGTCGAGCAGCGCACCGCCCACCCGCATTTCTCGCTGTCGCGGGACTGAGCGCACGCCGATCCCTGTCGACAGGCCGCCCTTGGCCCTTGTTCTCGCCGCCCCTGCCCGGTAACCCCACGGGGTAACGGACGGGACCTGAATGAACATCCTTATCCTCGGCTCCGGCGGCCGCGAGCACGCTTTGGCCTGGAAAATCGCCGGCAGCCCCCTCGCCACCAAGCTCTATTGCGCGCCCGGCAATGCCGGCATCGCGCAAGAAGCCGAGTGCGTCCCGATCGACATCGCCGACCACAAGGCGGTGATCGCCTTCTGCCAGGCGAAGGCGATCGACTTCGTCGTGGTCGGCCCCGAAGCGCCTTTGTGCGCCGGCATTGCCGACGATCTGGAAGCGGCCGGCATCAAGACCTTCGGTCCCGGCAAGTGGGCCGCGCGGCTGGAAGGCTCCAAGGGCTTCACCAAGGACCTGTGCAAGGCCAACAACATCCCGACCGCTGCCTATCAGCGCTTCAAGGGCGCGGCGGCGGCGAAGGACTATGTGCGCGCAAAAGGCGCGCCGATCGTGGTGAAGAATGACGGGCTCGCCGCCGGCAAGGGCGTCGTGGTCGCCGGCACAATCGAAGAAGCGGAAGCCGCCATCGACATGATGTTCGGCGGGGCCTTAAGCGAGCCGGCCTGGGAGATCGTGATCGAGGACTGCATGGTCGGCGAGGAAGCATCGTTCTTCGCGCTGTGCGATGGCGAGACCGCGATTCCCTTGGCGTCGGCGCAGGACCACAAGCGCGTCGGCGACGGCGACACCGGCCCGAACACCGGCGGCATGGGCGCCTATTCACCGGCGCCGATCATGACGCCGGATATGAACAAGCGGGTGATGGACGAGATCATCCTGCCCACAGTGCGGGCCCTGAAGGCGATGGGCGCGCCCTACAAGGGCGTGCTGTTCGCCGGGTTGATGATCACCGAAGAAGGCCCGCAACTCATCGAATACAATGTGCGCTTCGGCGACCCGGAAACGCAGGTGCTGATGCTGCGCCTGATGTCGGATTTCCTGCCCGCGCTGATGGCCGCGCGCGATGGCCAGCTCAAGAACTTCGACCTGCGCTGGACCGACGACGCCGCGCTCACCGTAGTGATGGCGGCGAAGGGTTATCCCGGCTCTTACGACAAGGGCTCGATCATCGGCGGGCTCGACGAAGCCGCGCAGGTGGAAGGCGTCGAGATATTCCATGCCGGCACCAAGACGGACGGCAAGAACATCCTCGCCAATGGCGGCCGCGTGTTGAACGTATCGGCGCGCGGCAAGACCGTGTGCGAAGCGCAACAACGCGCTTATGCCGCGGTCGACCGCATCGACTGGCCGCAAGGTTTCTGCCGCCGCGACATCGGCTGGCGCGCCATCGAGCGGGAACAATAAATTCAGCAGCGCGCTCATCTTCGCGCGTTGTCGTGCCACTTCGCGCAAGAGGCTTCGGTTCAATACCGCGGGCCGTGACGCGTGACAAAATGCGCGGCGTACACCCAACGGGTTACCGTTAAGACGCTGGCATCACGCATAATTTAACGCGACCGTTATGGGCGTTTGGCTCGGCTATGCGTTGTCTCGTGGGGCAAATCCAGGGAAGATTGGAGAAGCACCTCATGAAAACAGCAATCATCGGCGCGATCGCGCTGGCGACAATGACGGGAACACCCGTCCTGGCGCAAACGACCTACCGTGGGATCAACGACGGCGGACCGATGCCGGTCGTCTCGACGACGAGAGCCCCACAGATGGCGAGGACCAACGGTTACCAAGCCTATGCGGCCGCGCCGGAAGGCTACACGACCGGCACACCCGGCGTGATGTCGTATGACCGCTACGCCGGCTGGGATCCGGATCCATCGATCCGGCTGATGCTCAAGCGCGACGCGACCGGCACCGACGCGCAGTAACAGCCTTTACTCCGCAAACCCCACGATAGACTGGCAAGGCCCGGTGCTTCACAGCGCCGGGCCTTGTCGTATCCGCGCGGCCCGCGACAAGCCCGGCGCGCTCTTGCAATCTGCGCCGCCCTGGGCTTCCTTGCCCGGCGACCAGGAGACGAGACCCGCATGCACCCCGTACTTCGCCTTTTCGAAGATGTGTTGTCGAGCGCCGAGAACGTCGAATTCCGGCTGCCGCCGCTGCCCCGTTTCGTGTTCGTCGTGCACGGTTCGGCAACGATCGAAGGCAAGACCCTGGGCGAAGGCGAAACCTGGCACGGCGAAGGCGCCATCACGATCAAGCCGGGCGCCGCGGGTGTCACCTGCTGGCGCTGGGAATTGGCGCGCGGCGATCAGGGCAGCACAACCGCCAATGCGCCAGGCCAGATGACGCACGAGAAGCTCTCCGCTTATCTCGAGACCATGCCGAAGGGCGATCTCTTGATGCGCGGCGACAGCGTCGCTTTCCCGCCCGGCGGCTGCGCCTACACGCACCATCATCAAGGGCCCGGCATCCGCTGCCTGATCGAAGGCGGCATCCGTATCGATACGCATGGCCGCTCGACCTCCTATGGCCCCGGCGGCGCCTGGTATGAATCCGGCCCCGATGCCGTGTTCGCGCAAGCGCATCCCGACAGACCGAGCCGCTTCATCCGCGTGATGATCCTGCCGCGCGAGCTCATCGGCAAAAGTTCGATCCAGTACGTCAACGACGACGACAAGGCGAAGCCGAAATCGCAAGCGTACAAGATCTACGCCGACGCGCCGGTGTCGTTCGCGGTGAAGAAGTAGCCGCGCGCCATGACCATCGACCGCCAGCAGGCTTTCTCCGGCACCAAGGAAGCCGCGCCCACGTTGCGTCTCGACGAAGCGCGGCTCGCCGCCTATCTCGTCACGCAGATCGACGGCTTCGCCGGCCCGCTCACCGCCAAGCAGTTCAAAGGCGGGCAATCCAATCCGACATATCTCCTGGAAACGCCAACGCGCCGTTATGTGCTGCGCCGTAAGCCGCCGGGCAAGCTGCTGCCGTCGGCGCACGCGGTCGATCGCGAATTCCGCGTCATCAGCGCGCTCTACGCGCAAGGATTCCCCGTCGCAGAGCCTTTGTGTTACTGCGCCGATGATAGCATCGCCGGCACGGCTTTCTATGTGATGAGCTTCGCCGACGGCCGCGTGTTCTGGGAGCCGCAAATGCCGGGCTCCGATCCGGCCGAGCGCGCCGCGCTCTACGATTCCATGAACGATACCATCGCGCGGCTGCACGCCTTCGTGCCCGCCGATATCGGCTTGGGCGATTTCGGCAAAGGCGAAAACTACGTCGCGCGCCAGGTCGACCGCTGGTCAAAACAGTATCGCGCCTCGGAGACCGAGACGATCGAGCCGATGGAGCGGCTGATCGACTGGCTGCCGCGGCACATTCCGCCGTCTGGTCCCGCGCGCCTCGTGCATGGCGACTACCGCATCGACAACCTGATCGTGGAGCGCGCCGCGCCGAAGGTGATGGCGGTGCTCGACTGGGAACTGTCGACGCTCGGCGATCCGCTCGCCGACTTCACGTATCACCTGATGGTCTGGCACATGCCCTTCACGGAGAGCGCCGCCGGCACCGCGACCTTGGTCGGCCACGATCTCGGCGCGCTCGGCATTCCGTCGATGATGGATTACGTCGACGACTATGTGGCGCGCACCGGACTCGACCCGCGCCCGCATCTTCCGGTCTATCTCGCCTATAACTTCTTCCGCATCGCCGCCATCCTGCAAGGCGTCATCGGCCGCGTGCGCGACGGCACGGCGACGAGCGACTTCGCGCCGGCCAAGGCCGAAATGATCCGCCCGCTCGCCGACAAGGCCTGGGAATTCGCGCGGCAAGCCGGCGCGTAAAACGCGCTCAGCACACCCCAATACAGTCTGCCTTTGATTCAAATTGCACGGGTATCCGTGGCATTTCGTTGAAGCGCGTCCGCTACTTTGCGATGCACAAAACAAAGCAGCAACGCTCAAATGTATGTCGAGAGCATTGGCATTCAGACGATCATGCCGAAGTCAGGTACATCGCAGCAGCAACAGACTCCGCCGCCACAGCAGCAAGCGGCGCGCAACGACGATACGCCGGCCCATGACGTGAAGGTCCCGCCGGCGCAGGGCCTCGGCAAGTTCGTCAACAAGACGGTCTGATCATCGCGCGCGGGCCGCGCGTCGCACGCCGAACATATCGATCGTGAGCTTACGCCTCGTTTGCGCGGCCGATGGACTGGACCATCGCTTCGACAGCGGCGGTCCGCTTCAGGCCGCTCTCACGCACCAGAGTCCGCCAGGTAAAGAAGCTGAGCGCCAGCCGCAACGTCGCACGCTGCGTCGCGCTCAGCTTAGCGCCGAGCACCTGCGCATAGGTTGAGAAATGCGGCTCGGTCCGCAAAGCGTTTATTTCCTTGATGAGCGGATGGAATTCGGCGTCGCGCAAAACGCAGCCGGTCAGTTCGGCATTACGTTCATACCAAGCATAGATTTCCGAGAGGCCGGCGCGTAACCGCTCGCGCCGATCCGCGATGCGCTCCCATGCCGCTGCATCCGGCAGCGGATCGCGCTCCATCGCCAGACCCGAGCACGCCATCAGCAAACTCCGCTCATCTGGAAAATGCGCATAGAGCGTATGCCGCTGAACGCCGGCCCGCTCCGCCACCATACTCAAAGTCGTGCGCGCCGGGCCGACGCTGCCGTGCAGATCCACGGCGGCTTCGACGATGCGCCGCCGTGTGTCCGCCTGCTGCTCGGCCCGCCGCTTGAGGGTGTAAGTCCGCGTCATGTCAATTTCGATACACTACCGTGTGCAATGATTGTTGACAAGCGGTTTATTTCACTATACAGATATGTGCATTGAAATTTCTTCAACACCAATCCATGGGGAGACAGTCATGCAGACCAAGATCAGCGAGATCGCCGACGGCGTTTACCGGCTCTCGACCTATGTGCCGGATATCGCGCCGCCGGCCGGCTTCACCTTCAATCAGTTCCTCGTCCTCGGTGATGAGCCGCTGATGTTCCACACCGGCCTGCGCAAGATGTTTCCGCTCAACCGCGACGCCCTGGCGAAGATCATTCCACCCGAGCGGCTGCGCTGGATCGCTTACGGCCATTTCGAGGCCGACGAATGCGGCGCGATGAACGAATGGCTCGCGGTCGCGCCGCAAGCCCAGGCGGCGCACGGCAACACCGGTTGCTACGTGTCGCTCAACGACTTCGCCGACCGCGCGCCGCGCGTGCTCAATGACGGCGAGGCGATCGATCTCGGCGGCGGCAAGCGCGTGCGCTTCATCGACACGCCGCATACGCCGCACGGCTGGGACGCCGGCGTGCTGTACGAGGAATCAACGCGCACGCTGATGTGCGGCGACCTGTTCACCCAGCTCGGCGACGGGCCGGCGCTGACCGACAAGGATGTCGTCGGACCGGCCATCGCCGGCGAGGATCTGTTCAGGTACTCGAGCCTCAACCCCGGCATGGGCACGACGATCCGCGGCCTGGCCAAGCTCGCGCCGCGCACGCTGGCGATCATGCACGGGCCTTCCTTCAGCGGCGACGGCGCCGCGGCACTGCGCGCGCTGGCCGACGACTACGACCGGCGCGTCCATACCCCATCGCAACAGGCGCTGCTTGAAGGGAGCCCGGCATGACCAACACTGTGCTTCGCCTCGCCTTCATGACGATCGCCGCTGCGACGCTCCTTGTCCCTTCGAGCGGTGCCGTCGCCCAGAACACGCAGATCCAACGCGGCAAATATCTTGTCGGCTTGGCCGGCTGCAACGACTGCCACACGCCGGGATATTTCTTCGGCAAACCCGACATGGCGCGCTTCCTGGGCGGCTCTGAGGTTGGCTTCGAAATTCCCGGACTCGGGGTATTTCACGGACCCAATCTCACGCCGCATCCGGAGGCCGGCATCGGCAAGTGGTCGACAAAAGAGATCGCGACCGCGATCACGACGGGCCGGCGGCCGGACGGCCGCGTCCTCGCGCCGATCATGCCGTGGCACGCATTCGCAAACCTGACCGATCAGGACGTGCACGCCATTGTGGCCTTCCTCAAGAGCCTGCCGCCCGTCGACAATAAAGTTCCGGGTCCCTTCGGCCCGAACGAGCAACCGACGTCGTTCGTGATGAAGATCGTGCCGCCGTCGGCCGCCATAAAAGCTGACGCCGGGCCGAAGTAAGTCCGCACACTCCTACTCATCCGATCAACGATCGAAAGCCGGTGACAGCCTGCCGTCACCGGACACCCTCACGCTTGCATGGAGACTTTTCCGATGACGACACAATCGCGTTCCTTCACGCCATCCTTGATCGACCCCGCGCCCATTGCGCCAAGCCCTATAGCGACGATTGCCGGGTGCATCGCGCAGATTCCGCGACTCGTCCGCGACCGCTTGCGCGTCTGGAAGATGCGCTTCGACGACCGCGCCTACCTCGCCGGCCTTCAGCATTTCCAGCTCAGCGAGATGGGGATGACGCTCGACCAACGCGACGGTGAGATCAACAAGCCGTTCTGGAAGGAATAACGGCCCTAGCGCCGCGCGGCGAAGAAGTCGCGCAACAACGCCGCCGCGTCGCTCTCCCCGATACCGCCATAGACCTCCGGCCGATGATGGCAGGTGGGCGCCGCGAAGAAGCGCACCCCGTGCTCGACCGCCCCGCCCTTCGGATCGCCGGCCCCGAAATACAGCCGCCGGATGCGCGCGAAGGACATCGCCGCCGCGCACATCGTGCAGGGCTCCAGCGTCACATAGAGATCGCAGTCGGTGAGCCGCTCGGTGCCGAGCGCGGCCGACGCCTGCCGGATGGCCAGCAGTTCGGCATGGCCGGTCGCATCCTTGTCGGCCAAAGTGCGGTTGCCGGCGCGGGCCACGACCTGCCCGTCGCGCACGATGACGCAGCCGACCGGCACCTCGCCACGGTCGGCGGCGGCGCGGGCTTCCTCAAGAGCCAAAGTCATAAATGAAGGGGCCGGCATCAGTTCTCCGTCATACCCGGCACCCGGGTGCCGGCCTTCGGCCGGCACGGGCATAAACCTTGTGCCGGGCATCCGCGCCCTTATACACAGTCTTGAAGGAAGACGTGGATGGCCGGGACAAGCCCGGCCATGACGTCGATAGGCCGGCATGTCCAAAGAACCCAGCAAGGAAACGTCCGGCGACCGCATCGCCAAGGTGATCGCCCGCGCGGGGCTCGCCTCGCGGCGCGAGGCCGAAGCCTGGATCATGGACGGCCGCGTCTCGGTCAACGGCCGGGTCATCTCCTCGCCGGCGCTGAACGTGGCCGCCAAAGACAAGATCACCATCGACGGGCAGCCGCTGCCGCGCAAGGCGCGCACCCGGCTGTTCCTCTGCAACAAGCCGCGCGGCTTGGTGACCACACATTCCGATCCGGAAGGGCGGCCGACCATCTTCTCGGCACTGCCGAAGAACCTGCCGCGGCTGATCAGCATCGGCCGACTCGACATGAACACCGAAGGCCTGCTGCTGCTCACCAATGACGGCGGGCTGGCGCGCGCGCTGGAATTGCCGGCGACCGGCTGGTTGCGCCGCTACCGCGTGCGCGCGCTCGGCCGCGTCACGCAAGAGACGCTCGACGGCCTCAAGAAGGGCGTCACCGTCGAGGGGGTGCATTACGGACCGATCGAAGCGACGCTCGAGCGCCAGCTCGAATCCAATTGCTGGCTCGCCGTCGGCATCCGCGAGGGCAAGAACCGCGAAGTGCGCAAGGTGATGGAGTCGCTCGGCCTGAAGGTGAGCCGGCTGATCCGCATCGCCTTCGGGCCTTTCGAGCTCGGGCCCATCGCCGAATGCGCGGTGAAGGAAGTCGAGACGCCGGCTTTACGCAAGGCGCTGGGACCGGAGATCATCAAGCTCGCCGAAGCCGACTTCGATGCGCCGCTCGGCGATGAAGAGATGCGCGTGGCCAAGTCTGGCAAGCCGGGCAAACCGGAACGCGGCAAGCCTGCGCACGGCAAGCCCGCTCATGGCAAGCCTGAGCGTGGCAAGCCACACCAGGGACGCGAGGATTCTCGCCGTCATTCCGGGGCGCGACCGCAAGGTCGCGAGCCCGGAATCCATACTCCCGGTCGGAGTAAAAAACGCGAGACAGGGGTTATGGATTCCGGCCCGCGCGCTCACGCGCGCGACCGGAATGACGGACATAAATGGCCGGGACGCGCGCCGCAGGCCGACACCGAGCGGCCCGAGACCGGACGGCACAAGCACAAGAAGCGTGGCAAGCCCGACCGCTCGCGCGGCCCACGGCCATCACGCCCGAGACCGAAATAATGCGCGTTGTCGGCGGACGCCTGCGCTCGCGCCCGATCGCGGGACCGAAAGGCATGGGCCTGCGGCCGACCGCCGACCGGCTGCGCGAAGCGCTGTTCAACATCCTGATGCATGCCTATGGCGATCCGGTCACCGGCGCGCGTGTGCTCGACCTGTTCGCCGGTACCGGCGCGCTCGGCATCGAAGCCATCTCGCGCGGCGCGGTCTTCGTGCAGTTCGTCGATGACGGCGTCGAAGCGCGCGCGCTGTTGCGCGCCAACACCGAGCAGCTTGGGCTCGGCGGCGTCAGCCGTATCTTCCGTCGCGATGCCACCAAGCTCGGACCGGCGCATCCGATGGAGCCGTTCTCGCTGGTGTTCGCCGATCCGCCCTATGGCAAGGGCTTAGCCGAGAAAGCGTTGGTCTCGGCGCGCGACGGCGGCTGGCTGACGCCCCATGCCTTGATTGTCGTCGAGGAAGCCGCCGACGCGGGCTTTGCCGCGCCGGAAGGTTTCGAGGAACTGGAGCGACGGACATACGACGATACTGAAATCGTCATTCTCCGCCGCAGCTAAGTTACTTCTTCTTCCAGACTTCCGTGCCCTTGGTGCCGGCATCGGTGCGACGCCACCATTTTCCTTCCAGCGAGCCGTCCGGCTTGACGTCCATCACCATGATGACCACCTTGCCTTCCGCCACCGAGCCGACAAACAGCTTGCTGCCCTCGACCTGGCCGATGCCGACATATTTGCCGCCATCCCATTTCAGTTCGAGCGCGCCGCTTTTGTCCATGGTGACGGCCAAAGTGCCCTCGCCATCATATTTGGTGCCGTCGGTCTCGGTGCCGGTGACGGTGTAGTTGCCAAGCACGCTGGCATTGGTCGCCTGGGCGAACGACGGCGCCGACCAGGCGAGCATGCCGACAAGCGCCAAAGCAAAGATCGATTTCATAACGAGCCCCCAAAAATAGTGGATAGACAAGCGAACAAGGTCTTATCGGGTGTCGACGACAAAGCCGAGAACAATTTCGCAACTCTCGCGGCTACCGCCGCCCAAACAGCTTTTCGATATCCGTCAGCTTCAATTCGACATAAGTCGGGCGGCCGTGATTGCACTGGCCGGAATTCGGCACCGCTTCCATCTCACGCAACAGCGCGTTCATCTCGTCGGGCTTGAGGCGTCGCCCCGCGCGCACCGAGCCGTGGCAGGCCATGGTGGCCGACACGTGCAGCAGGCGGCGTTCCAGCGGCAGCGCTTCATCCCATTCCGCCATGTGTTCGGCGAGGTCGCGCAGCAGCGATGCCGCATCGGTCTTGCCGAGCAGCGACGGTGTTTCGCGCACAGCCACTGCGCCGGGTCCGAACGATTCGATGCTGAGGCCGAATTTTTCCAGTTCTCCCGCGCGCGCCACCAGCTTCTCGACGGTCGCTTCGTCCATCTCGACGATTTCGGGGATCAGCAAAATCTGCCGCTGCACGCCGTTACGTTCGAGCGATGCCTTGAGGCGCTCGTAGACAATGCGCTCATGTGCGGCGTGCTGGTCGATGACGACCAGGCCGTCGCGGGTCTGCGACACGATATAGGTCTCGTGGATCTGCGTGCGTGCAGCACCAAGTGGCCGGTCCAGCAGATCGCCCGTT
>JANLJK010000395.1:9270-17879 GCA_029255525.1 Pseudolabrys sp. | reverse complement strand
GCTGGCGGTCGAGCTGTTCCGGGAACTGCCGGCCTGAGGGCCGCCGCCTGTATCGGGTTTTTAATGACGAAATCGGCTGGCGCTTGATTGTGACAGCCATTCGAGCGGAACTGTCATGGAGCCGCCCTTCTTTATGGCTACGACCGCATTGCTCGGATTAAGGTTTGCCATGGCCGACAATATTCAAGCTTTTGTTTCCAAAGAAGAAATGTCTTCAGCGGCGCCTGCTCAGCAGGCTGTAGCCGAGAAAGAATCTGTCGCGGCGCTGATGGAAAGCCCCAGCCGGTTCATCAACCGCGAGCTGTCCTGGCTGCACTTTAACAGTCGTGTCCTGGAAGAGGCCGCCAATGAGCAGCACCCGCTCCTGGAGCGGGTCCGCTTCCTGTCGATCTCGGCCAACAATCTCGATGAATTCTTCATGGTGCGCGTCGCCGGCCTCAAGGGCCAGGTGCGGCAGGGCATCACGACGCGCAGCCCGGACGGGCTGACGCCGTCCGAGCAACTCGCGCGCATTGGCGAGGCGGTCATCAGCCTGGCGCATGACCAGCAGCAGCGCTGGCTCGAATTGCGTCCCGACCTGGCGGCGGCCGGCGTGACGCTGGTCGACGGCGCTGACCTCACCAAGGCGGAGCGTCATTGGCTTGAGGAGCATTTCCTCACGCATGTGTTCCCGCTGCTGACGCCGCTTGCGATCGATCCGGCGCATCCGTTCCCCTTCATTCCCAATCTCGCTTTCTCGATCGCGCTGCAGCTCGCGCGCGCGAAGGACGGCAAGGCGATGAACGCGCTCATCCGCATGCCGCAGAAGATCGAGCGTTTCATCCGGCTGCCGAGTGTGTCGGACACCGGCGTGCGTCTGATCACGCTGGAAGAGGCGACGGCTTTGTTCGTCAGCCGGTTGTTCCCCGGCTACACCGTCAAGGGTCAAGGCGCCTTCCGCGCCATTCGCGACTCGGAAGTGGAAATCGAGGAAGAGGCCGAGGATCTGGTGCGGCTGTTCGAGACGGCGCTCAAGCAGCGCCGCCGCGGCTCGGTGATCCGATTGGAGCTCAACGCCACGATGCCGACGGAGCTGCGCTCCTTCGTGCAGCGCGCGCTCGCGGTCGCGGACGACGAGGTGTTCCTGGTCAATGGCGTGCTCGCGCTGAACGATCTGTCGCAGCTCACGCGGGTCGACCGGCCCGACCTCGAATTCGTGCCCTATAATCCGCGCTATCCGGAACGCATCCGCGATCATGGCGGCGATTGCTTCGCCGCCATCCGCCAGAAGGATCTGATCGTCCACCACCCGTATGAATCCTTCGACGTGGTGGTGCAGTTCCTGCAGCAGGCGGCGCGCGATCCCAATGTCGTGGCGATCAAGCAGACGCTCTATCGCACCTCGGCCGAATCCCCGATCGTCAAGACGCTGGTGGAAGCGGCGGAGGCCGGCAAGTCGGTCACCGCGCTGGTCGAATTGAAGGCGCGCTTCGATGAGGAAGCCAATATCCGCTGGGCGCGCGATCTCGAACGCGCCGGCGCGCAGGTGGTCTACGGCTTCATCGAATTGAAGACCCACGCCAAGCTGTCGCTGGTGGTGCGCCGCGAGGGCGGGGCGCTGACGACCTATGTGCATGTCGGTACCGGCAATTATCACCCGGTCACCGCGCGCATCTACACCGACTTGTCGTTCTTCACCTCCGACGCGGTGATCGGCCGCGACGTCGCGCGCATTTTCAATTACATTACCGGCTATGCCGAGCCGGCCGAGATCGAGAAGATGGCAATCTCGCCGATCTCGTTGCGCAAGCGCATGCTGGAGCACATTGCGCACGAAGCCGCCAATGCGCGCGCCGGCAGGCCGGCCGCCATCTGGATGAAGATGAACTCGCTGGTCGATCCCGGAATTATCGATGCCTTGTACGAGGCCTCCCGCGCCGGAGTCGCGATCGATCTCGTGGTGCGTGGTATCTGTTGCCTGCGCCCAGGCGTGCCCGGCCTGTCCGACAATATCCACGTCAAGTCGATCGTCGGCCGGTTCCTCGAGCACGGCCGCATCTATTGCTTCGGCAACGGCCATGCGCTGCCGCACCCGCAGGCGGCGGTGTATATTTCCTCGGCCGACATGATGCCGCGCAATCTCGACCGCCGCGTCGAGGTGCTGTGCCCGATCCTCAACGCCACCGTGCATGAGCAGGTTCTCGGTCAGATCATGGTGGCGAATTTCAAGGACAACGAGCAGAGCTGGAGGCTCTTGCCCGACGGCAGTTCGACGCGCATAAAGGCCGCGCCGGGCGAAGAACCCTTCAACGCCCATAAGTACTTCATGACCAATCCGAGCCTCTCCGGCCGTGGCAAATCGCTCAAAGAGTCGTCGCCCCGCAACCTCATCCGCCGCATCGTCGAGGGCGCGTAAGCGCGCGCGCGAAAGAGCCGCCAAGGAGTCGGCCCAGGGCCGGCTCGACCACGGTCCGCCGATCGCCGTCATCGATATCGGCTCGAACTCGATCCGCCTCGTCATCTACGAAGGACTGACGCGCGCGCCGACGCCGATCTTCAACGAGAAGGTACTCGCCGGCCTTGGCCGTCAGGTGCAGACGACCGGCCTTCTGGCGCAGGAGGCGATCGATACCGCGCTCGCCGCGCTGCGCCGGTTTCGTGGCCTGTGCGACATTCTGCGTGTCCGCAAGATCTGGGCGATTGCGACCGCGGCCTGCCGCGATGCGCGCAACGGCGCCGATTTCATCGCGCAAGCCGAACGCATCTGCCGCACCAAGATCAGCATCCTGTCGGGCAAGCGCGAGGCCCATCTGACCGCGCTCGGCATCGTCTCGGGCATCCACAAGCCGGACGGCATCGTCGGCGATCTCGGCGGTGGTTCGCTCGAACTGGTCAATGTGCATGGTGCGCGCGTGCATGCCGGCGTGACCTTGCCGCTCGGCGGCTTGGCGCTGCAGGACATCGCCGGCCGCTCGCTGCGCAAGGCGGAGAAATTCGTCGAGGAGGCTTTCAAGAAGCTCGACATGCTGCACGACGGGGAGGGCCGCACCTTCTACGCCGTCGGCGGCACGTGGCGCGCTTTGGCGCGGCTGCATATGTGGCAGACCGGCTATCCGTTCCACGTCATGCACAACTACCGCATAAGCGCGCGCGACGCGCTCGAATTCTCGCGCCTGGTGCACCGCGTCGATACGGAAACGTTGTCGAAGATCGAGGTGATCAATGCCGCCCGCCGGCCGCTGCTCGCTTATGCGGCGCTGGTGCTGGAGCATCTCATCCGGACCATCAAGCCGAAGGACGTGGTGATCTCGGTGCTCGGCGTGCGCGAGGGGTTGCTGTACGAGCTCTTGAAGAAGCGCGAACAGGAGCGCGACCCGCTCATCTCGGCCTGCGCTGAACTCAACGTATTGCGCTCGCGGTCGCCGCGCCATGGCGAAGAGCTGATCGCCTGGACCGATGCCTTCATGGCCTCATCCGGTCTCGACGAGACGGCGGAGGAACGCCGGCTACGCCATGCGGCGTGCCTCTTGGCCGATATAGGCTGGCGCGCGCATCCAGATTACCGCGGCGAGCAGTCGATGAACATCATCGCGCACGGCGCCTTCACGGCCATCGATCATCCTGGCCGGGCTTATCTCGCTTTGGCGGTCTATTTCCGTCACGCCGGCCTCACCGAGGAAGACCTGTCGCCGCGGCTGCGCGAACTCGCGACACCGCGCATCCTCGACCGCGCGCGCGTCCTGGGGGCGGCCATGCGTGTCGCTTACATCCTGACGGCGGGGCAGGACGGTGTTCTGCTCAAGACGCCCATGCAAGTGAAGCGCGGCAAGTTGACGCTCAAGCTGCCGGGCGTTTACGGCAAGCTCACCAGCGACCGCTTGTCCACGCGGCTGCGCCAACTGGCGCGGCTCGTTGGCCGCGAGGCAGTGTACGAGGCCTAAGCCTAGGCTGCTGCGCCGGGCCAAAACGGCTTTTGCATCGTCGCTGCCGAGGTTTCGAGTTGTGGGTTTTGCACCATCCCGAGCGTGAGCAGTTTTGATCCGGCGAGTGTGAAGATCGCCGTGTTCGAGTTTGCCGGGCCCAACGATTCGATGGCCTGCTGCATGACGAGTGAGAAGGCGCCGCGAAACTCCCCACTATAGTAGGTCTCGCGCGCCAGCTTCTCACGGTCGCAGGCGGCGAACAGGACGAGGTGATCGAATGTATTCACCGGTCCGAATCCAGAGCCACCGACGGGCGGCGGTTGCCTCGATTGAGCGATCAGCAGGTCGTGTATGATGCGTGGGGGCGGTTCGATCGTTCTGACAAGAACGAACTGTTCGGCCTCCATCGCAACCAGCCGGGTGACGCCACCCGAATGACAAGTGTCCACGATCAAGACGCACAAGGCGTCGCGTGGCTGCAGTTCCAGGACCCGGGCCAGATCGTTGTCGCGCAGGGGCTCGCGCCAGGTGAAGTCCGACGTCACGAGGCATTGGTCGTAGCCGTTCGGCTCGGTCGTCGTTGGGTCGTAAGACGGTGCTTGCACGCCATGGCCTGAATACGTAATCAGGCAGACATCGCCCGGTGCCAATTGCCGGAACAGCTTTTCCATTTCCGCCAACACCAGCGGTTTGGTTACTTCCTCAGGATTGATGAACAGCTTCTGGTTAGCGTTCGGAATTGCGAGCTTTTCGGCGGCGAAGCGTCGCCACGAAACGGCGTCGTTCACGCAGCCCAGGAGATTGCGGAACGTGCCCTCGATATTCGCGCGGGTCAGTGCGCTGTAGTCGTTCAGCCCGAAATGAAGCGAATATCGCGCGGTCATCCGGTCGCCGCTCCGCGCGTTTGCCAAAGCTCGGGCGGCGTGACTTTCGCCAAGTGCGTCAGGATGTGACGATGGAGCCCGAACAGGACGTCACAAAAATAGCTGGGATTATCGTAGC
This sequence comes from Pseudolabrys sp., assembly GCA_029255525.1. Lineage (GTDB taxonomy): Bacteria > Pseudomonadota > Alphaproteobacteria > Rhizobiales > Xanthobacteraceae > Pseudolabrys. Next base: position 12,975 of record JANLJK010000395.1, on the reverse strand, counting down.
TCACGCCGTCGAAGCGGTGCGGGAGATAGCCGCCGCCGCAGGCGTTAAAGGCCGCGCAAGTGAGGCAGCGGGCGCAAGGTTTTGGCAGTGTGCCGGCGGTCGCGGCCAAGAAGTCGGCGAAGGAGTGCTGTTCGATATGCAGCGGTGTGCGCGTGGCGTCTTCGCCGCATATGCGCAGCACATCGAGCAACTGATAGGAGCCGTCGCTTTCCAGGACGGAGATGGTCGAAAGGTCGGCGCCGAAGGCGTCTAGCGCCGACTTGCGGCCGAACATGCCGAGGATCAGCTCCCGGAACGTCCTGATCTTGAACTCAGTGTCCTGGATGGAGATCCATTCGTCGAAGGCCCGTGTCATATAACGGAGCAGATCGGCATGGCGATAGGCGGGCAGGTGCATCGGCGGTGAAATATAATTGGCATCGGGCAGCAGCAGGTCGAAGCTGCGCACGCCGAGCGCGTAGAAATAGCGCACGATCGCGGCGCCGTCTGTTTGCGGATCGGCGACCGCCAACACGCCGTGGAAGAGCTTGTCGGCCTCGGGCCAACGCAGGCAAAGCCGGATGGCATCCTCGACACTCTGTCCGGTCGCGCCGCCGTCGCGGCGAAGCCTGCGGTAGCGGTTGGTGACATCGGGCGGACCGTCACAGCTCAGCGAGATGTGCACCTCGTATTGCGCGAAGATGTCGAGCCATTCCTCGTCGAGCAGCACGGCATTGGTCTGAAGGCAGATGAAAAGCCGTTCGGGCGAGAGCGCGTCTCTGATCCGCTTCAGCAACGCTTGCATCCGCCTTTTGCCGAGGAGGAGTGGTTCGCCGCCATGCAATTCGAGCGTCAGGCCGGCCTTGGGGTACTGTTGTGCATGTTCGGTGAACCGTGTCGTCAGTCGGTCGAGATTTTCGTTGGAGAGACGCGCCGGTCGCTCGCGCCAGCTCTGGTCGGCGGCGTGATACATGTAGCAATAGGTGCAATCGAGGTTGCACCGTTCGACGATCTTGGTGATGAGGAGGATATCGCCCGTCGACGGCGTCGTCACCGTATCGTCCAAGGCCGCTACCACTTGGCATGCACTTTCGTGTGCGAACTGCGGCTGTATTCGATGTCGCCTCTGGCGCCCGCGGCTTCGCGGGCGAGATCGGCGATGATGTCGTCGCCGATCTGCTTGATCCGCTCCGGCGTCAGCTGCGCAGGGTCTACGTCGACGCTGATTTGCAGTTTTGTCTGTGTCATGGCCGGCTCTCTCGGGTCGATTGCGTCATCTGCTCTTCGGATGGCGGTTGGTGCGCGCGCGCTGTCGAGGACCGCGATCAAGGCGGTGGAGCCGACGTGGTCCGGCTCCACCGCCTTGCATGCGCGTCAAGAGGGCAGCGGCGGCCTGTCAGTGGGCCGCGCTCACCACTTGATGTGGCCCTTATCGTGATGAGAGCGTTGGTGATCGGCGCCGCCACGCGCGCCGGCGGCGGCCTGCGCGAGCTGGGCGACAATGGAGTCGCCGATTTGCTTGATCCGCTCCTGGGTCAGCTTGGTGGGATCGAGCTCAAGTTCGAGTTTGTAGACTGGCGCTTCATCAGCCATGCAACCCTCCGGTTGATTGAATTATTAATACAACCTAGAGATGCTAAGCCAAAACCTGCAACTTAGACAACTAGTAAGCCGGTACCTCCCTTCGCCGTGGCCTTTGCGGCGGTCCGCGACGTCTCAGCCGACATGGAAATCCACCGTCACCTGACCTGAGCCGCTCGACGGGAAATAGTCGCAGAGTTGCTCGGCTTCGCCGTCATACGCATCCCAGCCGAGCAGGCCGAACAGCATCGCCGTGTCGGTCATCAGTGCTTCGCCCGAGCATTTGGTCGTGTATTCGGGCAGCATGCGCACGAACTCAGCGTAACGCCGCGCCTTCCACAGATCGAGCACGCGCAAGTCCATCTGCCGGTTGAACTCGCTGCCCATGACGTCCCACTGTTCGTCGCCGACCTGGGTGTTGTTGACGAGCTTGTGCGACAGCGAGCCGGAGGCGAGCACCGCGACCTTGGCATCCGAACGCGCAATCGCGCGCCGCACGGCTTCGCCGAAGCGGCGGTTCTCGTCGACGGACGCAAAGATGGGCGAGGCGGCCGACAAGACTTTCAATGCGCCGTTCTCGTTCATGTAATGCATCGGAACGATGGTGCCGTATTCGAGCGGCAGCGTCGGCACTTTGTGCGACAGCACGTCGAGATCGGCTTTGCGTGCCTCGGCGGCGATGAGGTCGCTCAAATCTGGATTGCCGCGATAATCGTAATGCATATCCTGGATCATGTGCGGCGCTTCGTGGCTCGTATAGATGCCCTTGTGCCGCTCATTGGCATTCAGGTGAAAGCCGAAATTCGAGATCCAGTGCGTATCGAAGACGAGAAAGGTGTCGGCGCCGCGGGCGCGGGCCCGGCGGCCGACCTCGCGCAGCGAGGCGATGGGCGCGGCGCGCTTGCCGTGCAGCGGGCCTGCGCGTTCGGAAATCAACAGCGACGGAACGTGCGTAATCTTGGCGGCGAGAACGAGTTGACCCATGCGCTTCCCCTTATGTTCCGGCATCTTTCGTGAGGCGCCGGATTGAGGGGGCGATGATGTTGCAAGTGAAACGATCGGCTTTGCGCTAGATCAAGTGAAGCGATGCTGCGGAACAAAGGCATGAGTTGATAGGGGTGCCGCAAGCAAGAGCGCTCAAGCTGACGCACGGCGGGACGGGACGGCGCTGCGGTGCAGCAATTTTCGTCTCATTCCCCATGCCGCCAGCGCCTGTGCCTCTCTAATTACCATCGCGCCAAACGTCATCGGATTGCGCAACACAAATGCGTGCGCAACCCGGCGTCCATCCGGCCTTGTCAAGAAACTGCCAAGCAGCGGCGCTATGCGTTGCGTCACCGCGAATCAAAGGTGGCAATTGGTCAAGCTCACGTTGAAACAAGCTGCGTCGCAATATGCGTGGACATTGGGTCACGACGATTTCCCCGTCACTGATCGGTGCCCATATCACCCGATCAAGAGCCGTGCCTTGCACGACTCTTATTGGGAAGGCTGGGCCGCGACGGCGCGTGAGATGAAGCGGAAAGGCGAGCGCGCCGCGAAGACGGCTGCGTAGACACCTCATTCACAGCCTCAATCGCGCTCTGGTTTTTACAGTGCGCCTGGAACCGCCATGATGTGGATCACACAAGACGAAGCCTTCGATATGTACGCGCAGTTCTGGGCGTACCGGCATGGGCGCAAGGCGGTCGAGCTGGCGCGCGAGGCGGCGAAAGCCCATGAACGGCGCGGCGACCACGAAGGATACACCGCCTGGAACGATGTCGCCGAAAGGATCGAGCGCAAACATCTTGTTCCGGAAGCGCCCGCTTATTCGAAAGCGTCTCTTTCGGCATTCGTCGGCAGTGTTTAAAGCTGCCTTGACGCGCTAAGTCGCTTCGAACTCACGGCGTCGCGGCACCCGCTCCATTTGTCGCAAACGCTCGATTGTTTCAGCGACCGCGTTCCAGATCGCGTGCCCTTCGCTATCCCCCTTGGTCTGGAGCGCGACGGCCATATCCCTGGCCCGGAAGACCGACCCGCTCCTGTGCAGGGCTTCGTAATGTCGCGCAAACATCTCGACGGCGTCTTCTTTTGTCGGAACCCACATGCACAACCCCATTGGACGACGACTTTGCAGCGGACTTCATAAATATGGGTCTCTGG
>JANLJK010000395.1:0-9170 GCA_029255525.1 Pseudolabrys sp. | reverse complement strand
ACGAAGATCCATTTCATGATGCGGCTGGACTTCGATCACTACCTTCTCGGTCTCGCGCGCGACGCAGGCGCAACGCTCAAGCTCGGCGATGCCGTCGGCAAAATCGACCTGGAGCGGCAGACGGTCACGCTCCGGTCGGGGCAGGAGATTGCCTTCGGCTTTCTGATCGGTGCGGACGGCGTCAACAGCGTCGTCGCCAAGACATTGTATGGCCGCTCGTTCGATCCGGCGCAGATCGCCTTCGCGCTGGAAGCGGAAGTGCCGCGCGACAGGCTGCCGCACCAAGGCGACCGCGTCGAATTCGATTTCAGCGCGGCGCGGTGGGGCTACGGCTGGGTCTTTCCCAAGCAGAGCACCGTCACCATCGGCATCGGCGGCCTGCATCGGCTCAACCCGGACCTGCGCCGTCGGCTCGATCTCTATTTCCAGCGCAAGGGTTTGGACGCAGGCGACTTCAAGGTGAAAGGGCAGTACCTGCCGGGCGGCGACTACCGGCGCGTGCCCGGTCGTTCGAATGTGTTGCTATGTGGCGATGCCGCGGGTGCGGTCGACCCCATATCCGGCGAAGGCATTCCTTACGCCATGCAGACGGGCGCCGCTGCGGGCAGGGCTATTGCGCTGGCCCTTTCACAGCCGGCGGGTAGGAGCGCCTTGTCGATCTATTGCGACGAATACAACAATGTCATTGCCGAGCTCCGGCGCGGCAAAGTCTGGCGCTGGCTGGTTTATCCGCGCGTGGTGGAGCGTCTTTTCGCCTGGGCTTTTAGAGCCGAGCGCGTGAGAAAAAGAATACTTACGGAAGGCTAAAGCGCACATCTCTGACAGGCAGTGTCCCGTTTCCTCGCGCGCAGCGGCGGCTTTGGCAGAGTCAAGTTCAATGTCGAATTCATACAGCTTTGCATCCGTGCATCGTCATTGTAACTCCGATATTTCTAAGCCAATGTAGAAAGCCGTTCGGACTCTACCGGACATCAAGCAATTGGTTCGGCGTAGATGTCCGATGTCGATTTCCCAGCGCAGGGCTGTGTTTATGTTGCGCTGGGTGCCGGGCGTCTGCGCAGCATGCTGCTGGCCGGCGCCGTGGTGTTGGCAACCGCGAGCGTCGCTGCGGCGCAGGACATCAGCAACACTGCGCCCTTTTCCAACAGCGTGGCTTATTCCGGCCGGGTGCTGAGCAACACCAGCACGATCAACAACAACGGCCCCGGCGGTGTCTGGACAGGCGACATCGTCAGCAATACCGGCTTCATCACGAGTTCCGGCGCGGGCGCCGTTTGGACCGGCAGCGTCTCGAACGACAACAGCGTCATCAACCAGAATGGCGGCTTGTGGGTCGGCGACATCGTCTGGAATAACAATTCCATCCGCAACAAGGCCGGCAGCACCTGGCAGGGCGACGTGCTCTCCAATGGCGGCAGCAACAGTCTGACCCAGATCGAAAATCGCGGAACCTGGGTCGGCGCCGTCAGGGGCAATAGCACGCGGATTTTCAACGAGGCCGCATGGACCGGCGACGTCGTCGGCAACACCGGCAACATCTATAACAATTATGCCGGCACTAATGCCGCCGTATGGAACGGCAACGTGCTGAGCAACAGTTACCTCATTCTCAACTTCGCCGGCGGCACGTGGAACGGCAACGTCACCGACAATCCCGGTGACATCGCCAACTACGGCGCGTGGAACGGCAACCTGACCAACCGAGGCCGGATCATCCACACCGGCGTCTGGACCGGCGACATCGTCAACACCGGCACCTACTTCCGGGCCGAGAACCAGATCATCGGCGCGTTCGACAATCGCGGCGCGCTGCAGCTCACCGGAAATCTCTCGGGGATCACCACGCTCACCAATTCGGGCCGTCTCCAACTGACGCAGAACAGCGGATCGCAGACGCTGAGCGTCGGCAGCCTCGTGCTCACCTCCACCTCATCCTACGAGATCAATGTCACCGCGGCGGGCGCCACCGACAAGATCGTCGTCAGCGGCAATGCGGCGCTGGCCGGGACGGTGAAGGTCACCGCCGCCAGCGGCGCCTATGCGTCCCCGATCAGCTACACCATTCTCAGTGCTGGCAGCATCAGCGGGCAGTTCGCGAGCGCGACCACGGACCTCGCCTTTTTCGCGGCGCACCTGAGCTACGATGCCACCAATGTCACCCTCACGATGAAGCGCAACGACGTCGGCTTTGGCGCCACCGGCGCCACCGGCAATCAGGTCGGGGTCGGCGCGAGCGTTGAAATGCTGCGGGCCGGTAACGCCCTCTATGACGCCGTACTTTGGCTCACCCCGCAACAGGCGCGGCAAGCGTTCGACATGCTGTCGGGCGAGGCCCATGCGTCGGCCGAGAACACGGCAATAAGCTATGCTGCTCTTGTCGGGGGCGTGGCGCTCAATCGCCTGCGGCAGACTTTTCGCGAGCCGAAGCAGACAACCTTCGCCATGGGCTACGCCGGCGAGCCGGTTTATGCGGCCGAGCCGGCAACCGGCGGGGCGTTCTGGACCGCACTTTATGGCGGTGTCGCCTCGGTGGCGGCCGGCACCGGCACCTCGTCGCTGAGTGGATCGAGCGGCGGCGTCGCCGTCGGCCTTGATGGATTGTACGACGACTGGCGTGTCGGGGTGATGATGCATGCCGGCTCCACCACGAGCAACGTGACCGCGTTGGGCTCGACGGTCGGCAGCGCCGACTATGGCTTTGGCCTCTACGGGGGGCGCGAATGGGGCGACATCAGGCTTGCCCTCGGCGCGATCTACACGCGGCACGATATTCATTCGACCCGCAATGTTGCCTTTCCCGGTTTCACCGACGTGCTGACCGGGCACTATGCGGGCGGGACGGCGCAAGCCTTCGCGGAGCTGTCGCATGCGTTCGATCTGCGTGTGCTGTTGTTGCGGCCCTATGCCGGCCTCGCCTACATCAGCCGCAGCACCGATGCGTTCGCCGAGACGGGCGGCGCTGCCGCGCTGAGCCGAACGCAGAACACCGTCTCCGCCACCTTCACGACGTTGGGCATGGGGATCGAGCGGCAATTTTCTGTCGGCGATGAGGTATTGCTGACGGCCAGCGGGTCGCTGGGCTGGCGCCACACCTACGACGACACGCCCGCCGCCACCTATACGCTGGCCGGCGGCACCGGTTTCAGTGTGGTCGGCGCAGCGGTCGCCAGCGACATGGTGGCGCTGAACGCCAGTCTCTCGCACGACGTCAGCGCAACCACGATGATCGACCTCAGCTATGACGGTCTGCTCGGCGAGAACGCCCAGACCCACTCGCTCAAAGGCACCTGGGCAATGCGGTTCTAGAGCCTTTCCGGCTTTGATAGAATCAAAGCCGGGGCTCTAGCTTTTTGTTTTGACGCGTTTTCTTCACGCGAACCGGTTTCCACTTCGCTCGAAAACGCTCTAGCCTGTATCGCTCCTGCGAGGCATGAGGTCATCGGCGTCTCTGCGGCGTTGTTCGTCGATGCCGGATTCTCCCGAGCCGCAAGACGCTTTTCGCGCACAGCCGACAGGGGCTAATCAACTCCTCACCAAACTCAATTCAATCGCGCGCTCGTTCTTCTCAACGGCCATCGCTTGGTCGCCAGAAATCAGCGCCAGCCCAGACCCGGCGCGACATGTTTCAGGATCGTCTCGATGACGTGGGCGTTATAGTCGACGCCGAGCTGATTGGGGACGGTCAGGAGCAGCGTGTCGGCTTCCGCGATCGCCTCGTCTTGTTTGAGCTGCTCGATGAGAGCGTCCGGCTCGGCGGCGTAGCTGCGGCCGAAGATGGCGCGCTCATTGCCGCCGAGAAAACCGACCTGGTCACCTTCCTCATTGCCGCGCCCGAAATACATGCGGTCGCGATCGTCGGTGAGCGCGAAGATGCTGCGGCTGACTGACACGCGCGGCGTGCGCGTGTGTCCGGCTTCCTGCCACGCCGTGCGATAGATCCGAATCTGCTCCGCCTGCTGGACGTGAAACGGCTTGCCGCTTTCGTCGATCTTCAGTGTCGAGCTTTGCAGGTTCATGCCGAGCTTGGCCGCCCATTCCGCCGTCGCATTGGTGCCGGCGCCCCACCAGATGCGCTCGCGCAGGCCCTCCGAGAAGGGCTCGAGGCGTAAGAGGCCCGGCGGGTTCGGAAACATCGGCGATGGGTTGGGCTTGGCGAAGCCCTTGCCGAGCAGCACCTCGAGGAAGACCTCGGTGTGGCGCCGCGCCATGTCGGCGTCGGTCATGCCCTCCGGCGGCGCATAACCGAAGTAGCGAAAGCCGTCGATCACCTGCTCGGGCGAGCCGCGGCTGATGCCGAGTTGCAGGCGGCCGCCGCTGATGAGGTCGGCCGCGCCCGCGTCCTCCGCCATATAGAGCGGGTTCTCGTAGCGCATGTCGATGACCGCCGTGCCGGTCTCGATGCGCTTGGTCTTCGCGCCGACAGCGGCAAGCAGCGGGAAGGGCGAGCCGAGTTGGCGGGCGAAGTGATGCACCCGGAAGTAAGCGCCATCTGCGCCGAGTTCCTCGGCAGCGACAGCCAGGTCGATCGATTGCAACAGGGCGTCCGACGCCGATCGCGTTTGCGACTGAGGCGACGGAGTCCAATGGCCGAATGACAGGAAGCCGATCTTTTTCATGGAGAGGTGCCGTCGGTGGTGATGCGTTCAGGTATCGCGCGGCCTAATCTTTCTCCACCGCCACCACTTTGCCGCGCTCGACCGCGAGTGCCAGCTTACCGTGCTTGAGCGCCAGCGCGTTTTCGCCGAACAGCTCGCGCCGCCAGCCTTTGAGCGACGGCACGTCGGCTTCGTCGTCGGCGGCGATGCGGTCGAGTTCGTCGACCGTAGCGATGACCTTGGCGGCGACGCCGTGCTTCTCGGCGGTCATGCGCAACAGCACCTTCAGCAGTTCGACAGTGGCCGCGCCGTTCGGCGCCGCCTTGAAGCGGTCCAGCCGCGGCAGCGTCTTGGGATCGCGCTCCAGCCCGCGCGTGACCGCCTCGACGATCTGCTCGCCCCAGCGTGAGCGTTCGAAGCCCTTCGGCATCGAGCGCAGATGGCCGAGCTTTTCGATCGAGGTCGGATGCTGCACGGCGATGTCGCCGATCACTTCATCCTTGAGCACGCGCGAGCGCGGCACGTCGCGCGTCTGCGCCTCGCGCTCGCGCCAGGCGGCGACCTCCATCAGCACGGCCAGGTCCTTCGGTTTGCGCACGCGGCTCTTCAGCCGCTCCCAGGCGCGCTCGGGATCGGCGCGATAGGTCTCGGGCGAGGTGAGCACGTCCATCTCGGACTTGACCCAGTTGGTGCGACCGCGCTTCTCCAGGTCGCCGGCGAGCTTCACATAGACGTCGCGCAGGTGCGTGACGTCGGACACGGCGTAGGACATCTGCGCGTCGGTCAGCGGCCGGCGCGTCCAGTCGGTGAAGCGGTTCGACTTATCGAGCTGGTCGCCGGTGATGCGCTGCACGAGTTGGTCGTAAGAGATCGAATCGCCATAGCCGAGCACCATGGCGGCGACCTGCGTGTCGAAGATCGGGTGCGGGATCTTGCCCGCCATGTTCCAGACGATCTCGATGTCCTGCCGCGCGGCATGGAACACCTTCACCACCTTCTCATTGGCGAGCAGGTCGAAGAAGGGCGCGAGATCGATACCGGGCGCCAGCGTATCGATGACCACGGCTTCGTCGAAGGTCGCCATCTGCGCCACGCAGAGCAGGGGGTAATAGGTCGTCTCACGGAGGAATTCGGTGTCGACCGTGACGAACGGGTGCTGCGCCATGCGGGCGCAAACCGCGGCAAGGTCTTCGCTGGTGGTGATCGCGTTCATGGGCGTCGAAAGCTTAGCCCCTTCCGGGTTGGTGGCGACAGCGCGCTTCATCGGCCGCGCGCCTTCGGCATGTGAATGAACTCCCAGGGGGAGGGGAAGGTGCCGACCGGCACCTCGATGAGCGTCGGCTCGCGCCGGGCAAAGGACTCGCGCAGCGCCGTCCGCAGTTCCTCCGGCCCGCGCGCGCGGCGGCCGGTGGCGCCGAAGCTCTCGGCGAATTTGACGAAGTCCGGGTTGGCGAGGTCCACGGCGATCAGCCGGTTGCCGTAGTGCTCTTCCTGGATGCGCCGGACATTGCCGAAATAGCCGTCGGCGAAGACGATGGCGGTGAGCGGGATCTTGTGGCGCACGGCGGTGGCCAGCTCGTTGGCGGTGTACATGAAACCGCCGTCGCCGTTGATCGAGACGACCGGGACATCGGGACGGGCGTGCTGCGCGCCAAGCGCGGTGGCAAAGCCCCAGCCGAGATTGTCCTGATAGCCGGGCGACAGGAAGGTGCGCGGTTTGTAGACCGGCAGCGCCAGGCGTGCGGCGAAGCCCATCTGTGTCACCTCGTCGACCCAGATGCCGTCCTCCGGCAGTTCGGCGCGGATTGCCTCGACGAAGGCGAGTTGCGGCGCGATCTTCTGCAGGCGCTGGCGCATCTTGGCCTGCCGCTCCTGCATTTCCGGCAGGCGCGCGGCGCGGCGGGTGTTGGTCTTCTCCAGCGCGGCGATGAGCGCGCGGAGCACCGGGGCGGCGTCGCCGATCAGCGCCACTTTCGGCTTGTGCAGGCGCCCCGGCTCGGTCTTGTCGGCGTCGACCTGGACGATCTGGAGCTTCTTATCGATGCCCCATTCGGTGAGCGGCGCCAGCAGGCGCGTGCCGACCGCCAGGACGGCATCGGCCTCGGCCCACAGCTCACGCCCCAATGGGAGCGTCACGCTGAACGGGCTGCGGCCGTCCAGGACGCCACGGCCGCGCCGGTAGGCGAGCACGGGGGCCTGCAAGAGCTCCGAAAGCTGGGTGACCTCGGGCGAGGCGCCCTGGGCGCCGCCGCCGGCGACGATCAGGATGCGTTTGGCGGTGCCGAGGAGCTTGGCGGCCGTGCGCACCTTGGTCTCGTCGATCGTGGGCGGGCGCGGGGGAATGGGGGCGGGCGCTGCGGCGACCTTGCCGCGCTTGCCCCAGACGTCGATGGCGCATTCGAGCACGGCCGGACCGGGGCGGCCGACCGTTATGCTCTGGATCATCTTGGCGGTCTTGGCCGGGGCCTCGGCCGGGCCGCCGATATGGGCGTAATTGTCGACCAGCCGCTTGATGATGCCGGCCTGGTCGCGGATTTCGTGCAGATAGCCGAGCCCCTTGCCGATCCGGTCGGCCGGGATCTGGCCGATCAGGCCGAGGACCGGGGCGTTCATGCCGTAGGCGGTCAACAGCGCCGCGCCGGAGTTCAGGAGGCCGGGGCCGGGCACCACGGCATAGGCTTGCGGCTTATTGGTCGCCAGCGCCGCCCCCAGAGCCATATAGGCCGCGCCCTGCTCATGGCGGGTATGGACGACCGCCAGGTGGTCGGCGGCGCCATGAAAAGCGTCGAACAGATGGTCGTTATGGACGCCGGGCAGGGCATAGACGGTCGAAATCCCATGCGAAAGCATGGTTTGGACGGTCGCCTCGGCGGTCGACAGGTCGGCAACGGCCGGCTTGGCCTTCTTTTTGGCGCTAGTTTTGGGCATGGCACTTCCGGCTGCGAGACGGCCCCAATCTGCCGTCTGGACCCGAGTCTGTCGACCCCATCGGGCGCGGGCGACCTGCCCGGGCCTTGCCTTGACAAAGGCCCCCCCCCATGCGCTTTTCCGCGCGCCTCACCCCCTCCTGAATCGTCTTCGAACCGGCTTAAAGAGTTGACCATGCATCGTTATCGCTCACACACCTGCGGCGCGCTTCGTGAGAGCGACATCGGCAATCAGGTCCGCCTGTCCGGCTGGTGCCACCGCATCCGCGACCATGGTGGCGTGCTGTTCATCGACCTGCGCGACCATTACGGCCTCACCCAGGTCGTCGCCGACCCGGATTCCAAGGCCTTCAAGCTGGCCGAGACGCTGCGCGCCGAGTGGGTCGTGCGTATCGACGGCAAGGTGCGTCGCCGCCCCGCGGGCACCGACAATGACGATCTGCCGACGGGCAAGGTCGAGGTCTATATCGACGAGATCGAGGTGCTGGGACCTGCGGCGGAACTGCCGATGCCCGTGTTCGGCGATCAGGACTACCCGGAGGAGATCCGGCTCAAGTACCGGTTCCTCGATCTGCGCCGCGACAAGCTGCACCAGAACATCATGCTGCGCGGCGCGGTGATCGACTCGCTGCGCGCCCGCATGAAGGCCGGCGGCTTCTTCGAATTCCAGACGCCGATCCTGACCGCCTCGTCGCCGGAAGGCGCGCGCGATTATCTCGTGCCGTCGCGTATCCATCCCGGCAAGTTCTACGCGCTGCCGCAGGCGCCGCAGCAGTTCAAGCAGCTCATCATGGTCGCCGGTTTCGACCGCTATTTCCAGATCGCGCCCTGCTTTCGAGACGAAGACGCACGTGCCGACCGCTCGCCCGGCGAATTCTACCAGCTCGATTTGGAAATGAGCTTCGTCACTCAGCAGGACGTGTTCGACGCCGTCGAGCCGGTCATCCGTGGCGTGTTCGAGGAATTCGGCAAGGGCAAGAAAGTCACGCCGAAGTTCCCGCTCATTCCCTACGCGGAAGCGCTGTCGAAATACGGCACCGACAAACCGGACCTGCGCAACCCGATCGTGATGCAGGATGTCAGCGAAGCCTTCCGTGGTTCGGGCTTCAAGATTTTCGCCAACATTCTGGCCAACGACCCGAAGGGCGCCGTCTGGGCGATCCCGGCGCCGACTGGTGGCAACCGTGCCTTCGCTGATCGCATGAATTCTTGGGCGCAGGGCGAAGGTCAGCCGGGTCTCGGCTACATCTTCTGGCGCGAGGGCGAGGAGGGCGGCGCCGGTCCGCTCGCTAAGAACATCGGGCCGGAGCGCACCGCTAGAATCGCCGATCAGCTCGGCCTCAAGGTTGGTGACGCCTGCTTCTTCGTCGCCGGCAAGCCGAAGGACTTCGTCAAGTTTGCAGGCTCAGCGCGCACCAAGGTCGGTCAGGAGCTGAACCTGATCGCGCAAGACCGTTTCGATCTGTGCTGGATCGTCGATTTCCCGATGTTCGAGTGGAGCGACGAGGAGAAGAAGATCGACTTCTCGCACAACCCGTTCTCGATGCCGAATATGGGCCTCGAAGAGTTCCTGGCGCTCGATCCGGCCGACACCGACAAGCTCTTGGCGATCAACGCCTTCCAATACGACATCGTCTGCAACGGCACC
>JANLJK010000394.1 GCA_029255525.1 Pseudolabrys sp. | reverse complement strand
TCTCCCGCTCATTCCCGCGTAAGCGGGAATCCAGCACTTTTGGCCCTGGGTCCCCGCTTTCGCGGGGACGAGCGGATCTTGCAGATTCAAGCTGGATGGATCGGACTCTAGCGCACGCTCGCTCCTCAGGATGACGACTCCTAAGGCGCCTGCCCCAATATCCGCACGAAGCTCTCGCGCACTTTGGCCTGCGTATCGGCCACCGTCGCATCGAGTGTGGCGAAATCCGGCACGTCGGCCGCGCGCGCCAGAAGGCGCAACAGGCCGGGCCCGGCCGTCTTCGGATCGAAGTCGCCGGGCAGACACAGCCGCAATATCTGCGTCAGGTCCTGATAGAGCTGAACCGCCGGCCGCAAGACTTCCGCATCCTCGACCGGCAGAACCTTCAAGGCCCAGGCCTTATCGAGCACGCGGGCGGTCGAGGTGTCGAGAATGTCCGGCAATGTATGCCCGTGCACGAGCTGCAGATATTGCGCGATGAACTCGATATCGACCAGCCCGCCGGCCGCGTATTTGAGATCCCAACGCGTCTGATCACCCTTCTCCTTGGCGATGGCGCCGCGCATCTCCACCACATCGCCGGCGATCATCGCCGCGTCGCGCGACCGCTGCAACACCGCGCGGAGCACCTTTTGCACGCGCGTGGTGAAATCCGGCGACGCGGAGACCACGCGCGCGCGCGTCAGCGCCATATGCTCCCAGGTCCAGGCCTCGGTCTCCTGATAGCCGGCAAAGCCGTCGAGCTGGGTGGCAAGCGGTCCGGCGCGCCCGGAGGGCCGCAACCGCATGTCGACCTCATAAAGCGCACCGTAATTGGTCTGCGCCGTCAGCGCATTGATCAGCCGCTGCGTCAGCCGCGCGAAATACTGCGCGCCATAGAGCGAGCGGCGGCCGTCCGACTCCGGCTGCGTCTGGTCGAAGTCGTAGACCAGAATGAGATCGAGATCGGACGACGCCGTCATCTCGTAGCCGCCGAGCTTGCCCATGGCGAGCACGGCGGTCTCCTCGGCGCGCAGATAGCCGTAGGTGCCGGCAAAATTCTCGGCCACCGCGCGATGCACGGCGCGGATCACGGCATCAGCAAGGCGCGCAAAGGCCTCGCCCGCCTGCCGCGCCGTGACGGTGCCGGAGAGAATGCGCACGCCGATCAGGAACATGTATTCCAGCCCGAACATGCGGATGCGTTCGAGCAGGTCTTCGTCGTAGCGCGATTGCGCCAAAGCCGCGTCGAGCCGGCGGCCGAGTTCGTCGGCATCCGGCAGCACACCGAAGAAGCTCGGATCGACCAGCGCGTCCATCACCTGCGGATGGCGGGCCAGCGTGTCGGCAAGGCGTGGCGCGGTGCCGAGCACCAGCGTAATCAGCGCGATCAGTTCGGGCTTTTGCGTCAGGAGGGAGAGCAGACGGGCAGCGCCGTGCAGATTGGCAAGGAAGTCATCGAACAGATGCAGCGCGGCATTGGGATTGTCGGTACGGCCGAGCTGTTCGAGCAGCAGCGGCAGCAGTTCCTCAAGATGGCCACGCGCGCCGTCGCCCTTCAGCGACCGATGCCCGCCGGCGAGCCAATGGCGCACCACGTGCGAGGCTTCCAGCGGCGAACGGAAGCCCAACTCGGCCAGGCGGTCGAGCGTCTTGGTATCGTCCGCCGCCGCCGGAAACAGCATCTGCGGCCGTTCCGGCCCCGGCGTCTTCTCGAACAGGCGTGCGTAATAGTGCTGCACCGTGTTGAGATGGCCGACCAGTACCTCAGCGAAGGCGTCGCGCCCATCAAAGCCTAAGAAGCGCGCGAAGCGCTCCATCTCCTGGCGCTCGGCCGGCAGCGTCTGCGTCTGCTCGTCATTCATCATCTGTAAGCGATGCTCGACGCCACGCAGGAAGCAATAAGCCGTCTTCATGGCGTCACGCGCGGCGGCGTCGATCCACTTGTCCTCACAGAGCTTGTCGAGCGTGGTCAGCGTATCGCGGCCGCGCAGATCCGGATTGCGGCCGCCCGCGATCAGTTGCTGGGTCTGCGCGAAAAACTCGATCTCGCGGATGCCGCCGCGACCGAGCTTGATGTTGTGGCCTTCGACGGCGATCTCGCCATGGCCGCGATAGGCGTTGATCTGGCGCTTGAGCGCGTGCACGTCGGCGAGCGCGGCGTAATCGAGATATTTGCGCCAGACGAAGGGGGACAGGTCGTTGAGGAAGCGCTCGCCAGCCGGGACATCGCCGGCGCAGGCGCGCGCCTTGATCATCGCGGCGCGCTCCCAGCTCTGGCCGACGCTCTCGTAATAGGCCATGGCGGCCGGCGTGGAGACGGCGATCGGCGTCGAGGCGGGATCGGGCCGCAGCCGCAAGTCGGTGCGGAACACATAGCCGTCGCCGGTGCGCTCCTGCAGCAGCTTCACCACCCGCTGGGTGATGCGCACCACCGTCTTGGTCATGACATCCGGGTCGGGAAAGGCCGGCGCGGCCGGGTCGTAGAAGACAATGAGATCGATGTCGCTCGAATAATTGAGCTCGAAGGCACCCATCTTGCCCATCGCAAGCACGATGTAGCCGGAGCCGTCCTGCGGCGCGATGGCGTTTTCGACCGTGATGCGCCCGGCGCGCGCGGCCTCCGCCAAAGCGAACCGCACCGCCGCCTCGACCGCCGTGTCCGCCAGCGCCGTGATCGCCTGCGCCGCCCGCATCACCGGCCACACACCGCCGATATCGGCGAGCGCGATCAGGAGCCCGGCTTCCGCCTTCATCCGCCGCAGGAGCCGCATCGCTTCGGCGTCGTCTTCGGTCGCGGCGACGGCGCGCGCCGTCTCGGCCAGCAGCGCGTCGAGATGGCGATCGGGATCGGCCGACAGGAGCCGCGCCAGACGCGCCGGCTCCCGGCTCGCCAGTTCCCACAGGAAGGGTGAGCTTTCCGCCAGGCTTTCGAGGAGACGCCGCACCAGCGGCAGCCGTTCGAGCAGCGCCGTCAGCGGTACCGCGTCGGCCGGCCCTATATCGGCAAGCCATTCATCGACGCGATGGCACGCGGTGGCCGGATCGTACACCTGCGGCGCGGTGGTAATCCGCGCGGCCAAAGCGGCGGCCTCCCCGTCGGCGACGGCGGACTTGGCAGGCTCGGCAATCGCTTTGTGATCACCCGGCAGAGTCATCACGTACTCTGTACCGGCCCTCCGCGCGGCAAAGCAATGATGCTCTTCAAGCCTGGTTGATTATCTTCGAGCCGCAATTCGCCGCCATGCAACCGCGCCACGGCCGCGGCCAGGCTCAAACCGAGACCCGAGCCCGGCTGCGAACGGCTGCGTTCAAGGCGCACGAAGCGCTCGACGACCCGGCCCCGGTCCGCTTCGAGGATGCCCGGCCCGTTATCCGCCACCACCAGCAGGACGCGATCGCCGTCATTGAGCGCCTGCACGACGATGGTCGGCTTCGCACCGTCGGCCGCGTCCGGCTTCGGCTCGGTGTATTTGATGGCGTTGTCGACCAGATTGGCGAGCGCCTGGCTGACGAGTTCGCGATTTCCTTTGACCGGTGCCGGCGCGGGCGCCTCCACGGTCAAGACAATGCCCTTCTCCTCGGCGAGCGGCTCATAGAGCTCACCGACATCCTGCGCGATCTCGGCCGCGTCGAAGTCGGTCATATTGTCGCGCGCCTGACCGGATTCCGCCCGCGCGATCATCAACAGCGCGTTGAAGGTTGCGATCAGGCCGTCCGATTCCTCGATGATCGCCTCTAACGAGCCGCGATATTCGGACTCGCTGCCGGAGGTACGCAGCGCCTGCTCGGCCCGATTGCGCAGACGCGTCAGCGGTGTCTTCAGGTCGTGCGCGATGTTGTCGGACACTTCCTTCAGACCGTTCATCAGCGCCTCGATGCGCTCGAGCATGATGTTGAGGTTTTCGGCCAGCCGGTCGATCTCGTCGCCCGTACCGGCGATCGGCAGACGCTCGCCGAGATCGCCGGCCATGATGGTGCGCGACGTCTCGGTCATGGCGTCGACGCGGCGCAAGACGCGGCGCGTGACAAACAGCCCGCCCGCCAAGCCCAGCACGATGACGATGATCACCGACCAGCGGCCGGCCGCCAGGACGATGTGATAGAGCCGCTCGCGCTCTTCGAGGTCGCGACCGACCAGCAGGCGGAAGCCGCCGGGGAGCTGGAAGACGCGCACCAGCGCGTGGTGGTCGCCGCGATCCGCGGTCTCCGATTCGTCGAGCCGGCGGTAATTGGTCTCGATCCAGCCGGCATTATCCAGCGTTCCGGGCGGCAGCGCGGTCACGTTGCCGGCCAACGACTCGCCCTGGAAGGTCGTCACCAGATAGAGGCTGGAGCCGGGCCGGCGCGCGCGCGAGTCCACGGCGATCACCAGACGGCGGATGCCGCCCAATCTATATTGCTCGGAAAGCCCGGTGATTTCGGCATTCACCGTATCGGTGATCTGCTCGTCGATCAGCCGCCGCGTGTTGAGCGCGAAATAGCCCAGCAGGAACGCCGCGAACAAGGCGAACACGGTCAGGTAGACCAGCGTCAGCTTGAACGTGGTCGTGCGAAAAAGCTTACCGAGCGCCGTCACGGATCATGTATCCCGCGCCGCGGACCGTGTGCAGAAGCGGCTGGGAGAAGTTCTTATCGATTTTCGAGCGCAAGCGCGAGATGTGGACGTCGATGACGTTCGTCTGCGGGTCGAAATGATAATCCCACACGTTTTCCAGCAGCATCGTGCGGGTCACCACCTGCCCGGCGTGCTGCATGAGGTATTCGAGCAGCCGGAATTCGCGCGGCTGCAGGGTGATTTCTTCCTCGCCCCGGCGCACCTGGTGCGACAGCCGGTCGAGCTCGAGATTGGCGACGCGCAGGACGGTCTCTTCGGCTCGCGCGCCGCGGCGGCGTGACAGCACCTCGACCCGGGCGAGCAGCTCAGAGAAGGAATAGGGCTTAGGCAAGTAATCATCGCCGCCGGCGCGCAGGCCCTTCACGCGATCGTCGACCTGGCCGAGGGCGGAAAGGATGAGGGCCGGCGTCTCGATGTTCTTAGCCCGCAGCGTGCCGATGACGGACAGCCCGTCGCGCTTCGGCAGCATGCGGTCGACGATGAGCACGTCGTATTGGCCGTCGAGCGCCATGGCGAGGCCGTCCTCGCCGTCATGAGCGGCATCGGCCACGTGGCCGACTTCACGGAAGGCTTTGACGAGATAATCGGCGGCGTCGCGATCGTCTTCGATGATCAGCAGGCGCATGGTGACCCGGTCTGGTTGCGCATCGGCCATACGGCCGAAAGCACGTTGCCCTTGGATATCCGCAGTACTGGGCATGGGTTACACCAATTCTAGCCAATTCATGGCGGCAAATTATCGCCGGCCGTCAGCGCCCCCAGATTTTCGCCGGTGCACGACCGGCACGGATGCCGCCTTTGTCGAACGCGAGGGGGTAGCGGCCGAGACCGCTACCCCCTCATCGACCCCACCCCAGCGGGGGCGACTGATGCCGGGGTTGGAGTTCTGGCCGACCCGCCGGATTCATGACGGAGGGTCAGGAATTTGACGGGACGGGCTTAACGCCCGTCCCGTTGAGGGCGATCGCCGGCGGGGGCGACGGATGCCGGCGGGACGTCCCCAAAGTCAGCGCGCATGATCCCGAAAAGTGGAAACCGGTTTTCGGTCGAGATCATGCGCAAACGAACACGTCAGCCTTGGCCGACGGGCATAGCGACGAAGCGGGTGTTGCCGCCCGACTTGACGCGCATCAGCACGCTGCGCTTGCCGCCGGTGCGGGCGTCCGCGATCGCCTTGCGGACGTCGGCCGGCGAGCCGACCGACTGGCCCGCGACCTCGAGGATCACGTCGCCGGTCGAGAAGCCGCGGTCGGCGGCGGCGCCGCCAGAGTCGACACCCGTGACGACCACACCCTCGGCACCGGCACCCGCCACGCGGGAGGCCGGGGCCAATGTCAGGCCGAGCTTGCCCATGTCGGCCTGGCCGCTATCGCTGTCGTCGGTCGCGGCGCGCGCTTCCTTCGTGTTCGGCAGCTCGCCGAGCGTAAGGCTCAACGTCTTCTCCTTGCCCTTGCTGAGCACGGCGAGTTTGACGGTGGCCTTCGGCGACAGCGCGCCGATCTTCTTGGCGAGATCGCGGGCGTCCTTCACCGGCGCGTCGTTGACGGCGGTGATGACGTCGCCGGCCACGATGCCCGCCTTGGCGGCCGGGCTGTCCTTCTGCGGCTCCGCGACGAGCGCGCCTTCCGCCTTCTTCAGGCCGAGGCTGTCGGCGATATCCTGCGTCACCGGCTGGATCTGCACGCCGATCCAGCCGCGGGTGACCGAACCGTGGTCCTTGAGCTGCGTGACCACACTCTGCACCGTGCTGGCGGGGATCGCGAAGGCGATGCCGACCGAGCCGCCCGACGGCGAGAAGATGGCCGTGTTGACGCCGATGACGTTGCCTTCGGTATCAAAGGTCGGGCCGCCGGAGTTGCCCTTGTTCACCGGCGCGTCGATCTGGATGAAGTCGTCATAAGCACTAGCACCTATGTCCCGACCACGGGCCGAAACAATACCGGCCGTCACCGTGCCGCCGAGGCCGAACGGATTGCCGACCGCGAGCACCCAGTCGCCGATACGCGGCGTGTTATCCGCGAGCTTGACGTAAGGGAACGGGCCGCCTTCGACCTTGATCAGCGCCAAATCTGTGCGCGGATCGGTGCCGATGACTTTCGCCTTATGGGTCTTGCCGTCGTCGGTGCTGACCTCAACGGTCTCGGCTTTGTCGACGACGTGATTGTTGGTCACGGCATAACCGTCGGCCGAGATGAAGAATCCCGAGCCCTGACCGGTGATGGTGTTGTGACCACCGCGGCCGCCGCGCGGCATGCCTTCGGGGCCGCCCTGCGGCATGTCGGGCATGCCGAAGCGCCGGAAGAACTCACGCAGGCCCGGGGGCACTTCATTGCCGCCGGCACCGGTGGTCTGGGCGCCGCCGTCGATCTTGACGCGCACCGACATCACCGCCGGTTTCACCTTCTCGACGATGTCGGCGAAGCCGACCGGCGCCTGCATCTTGCGCGCCTGCTCGGTGAGGTTCTGCGCATGAGCGGCCGGATAGCCGGTGGAGAAGTTGAAGCTCGGGCCGGCGACCAACGCGGCGCCAAGGCCGAGAATGGTGGTGCCGAGAAGCGCGGCGCGGCGGGCCGTCAAGCGGCGCCGCTTCTGAGGAGCGGAAGTGACGCTGGGGATCATCGGGACATCTCCATCTCAATTCGGTAAGGCGCGAATGCGCTCTGTTCGAAGGAGAAGATGGAGAGCCGCGCCTTACAGCGTCCTGTCGGCCAGATTAAACTTCGGTAAGGTGAGGAAAACGCAACGGCGACGAAAACGCCAGTCTTATCAAGGTTCACCGGCCGACGGGCCGACCAAAGTCGCAAGCCGTTTCTGCTCGTCCGGGCTTAACGGTTCGGCCTGCGAGGGCGCCGGACGGCGGCGACGCGCCATCAGCAACAGGCCGATCACGGCCACCAGCAGCGCCGCCGGCGCCAAGCCCCACAGCAGCAAGGTGTGGGCTTCAAGCCGCGGCTTCAGCAGCACGAACTCGCCATAGCGCGCGACCAGGAAATCGATGACTTGCCGATCGCTGTCGCCGGCCTGCAAACGCTGGCGCACCAGGAGACGCAGATCGCGCGCAAGCGGCGCGTCCGAATCGTCGATCGACTGGTTCTGGCACACCATGCAGCGCAACTCGCGCGACAGCTCGCGCGCGCGGCCTTCCAGCACCGGATCCTTGAGGATCTCATCCGGCTGCACGGCAAACGCAGCGCCGGGCGCCACCAAAGTCATCAGCAAAGCGAGCATCGCGAGCTGGCGCATATCGCTCTACTCCGCCGGTTGCAGCGCGGACTTAGCCACGGCTTTGGCCGGCTTGGGCGCGCCAATGCGCAACCGCCGGTCCGACAGCGACAGCAAGCCGCCGAGCATCATCACAACCGCGCCCAGCCAGATCAGAAGCACCAGCGGCTTGTGATAGAGCCGCACCGCGATCGAACCATCGTCATTGGTATCGCCGAGCGACAGATAGAGTTGGCTGACGCCGCGCGTCATGAGCGCCGCCTCGGTCGTGCTCATGCTGCGCGACGAGAACGTGCGCTTGGCCGGCGCCATCTCGCCGATGACAACGCCACCACGGCGCACGGTGAACTTGGCCGCGAGCTCGCGGAAATTCGGGCCGCTGCGCTGAACCATCCCGTCGAATACGAGATCATAGCCGTCGAGCGAGACGGTCTGCGCCGGCTTGAGCGCCACGATACGCTCGCTCGCCCAGGTGGTAACGCAGACGATCCCGAGCAACGTCACGCCCATGCCGAAATGCGCCACCGCCGTGCCCCAGGCCGAGCGCGGCAGCCCGATCGCGCGCTGACGCGCGACCTTGAACGGCACACGGAACAGGCCGGTGCGCTCGCTGATATCGACCAAGGAGCCCACCATCACGAAAAATGCCAGGCCGATGCCGAATGGCGCCAGCACCGCATGCGCGCCCTGCGCCACGAAAGTCGCGGCAATGGCAACGAGGCCGATGCCGAACGCGGCCATCAGGCGCTGCGCGGCGGCGAGCAGATCGCCGCGCTTCCAGGCGAGCAGCGGACCGAACGGCATCGCGAACAGCAGCGGGATGAACAAAGGCGCGAAGGTGAGGTTGAAGAACGGCGCGCCGACCGAGATCTTCTCACCCGTCAAAGCTTCAAGCGCCAGCGGATAGAGCGTGCCGACGAACACGGTCAGGCAGGCTGTGGTGAGGAAGAGATTGTTGAACACCAAGGCGCCTTCGCGCGAGATCGGCGCGAACAGCCCGCCCTGCCTGAGCATCGGCGCGCGCCAGGCGAACAAGGTCAGCCCGCCGCCGATGAACAGCACCAGGATCGCCAGGATGAACACGCCGCGCGACGGATCGCTGGCAAACGTATGCACCGAGGTGAGCACGCCGGAGCGCACCAGGAAGGTGCCGATCAAGGACAGTGAGAAGGCAAGGATCGCGAGCAGCACCGTCCAGATCTTCAGCGCGTTGCGCTTCTCCATCACCACGGCGGAATGCAAGAGCGCGGTGCCGGCAAGCCACGGCATCAACGAGGCGTTCTCGACCGGGTCCCAGAACCAGTAGCCGCCCCAGCCGAGTTCGTAATAGGCCCAGTAGGAGCCCATGGCGATGCCGAGCGTCAGGGCCATCCACGCGGCGAGCGTCCACGGTCGCACCCAGCGCGCCCAGGCGGCATCGATGCGGCCTTCGATCAGCGCGGCGATGGCGAAGGAAAAGGCGATCGAGAAGCCGACATAACCGAGATACAGAAGCGGTGGATGGATCGCGAGCCCCATGTCCTGCAGGATCGGATTGAGATCGCGGCCTTCGAACGGCGCCTGCGCCTGGCGCAGGAACGGGTTCGAGGTCAAAAGAATGAAGAGATAGAAGGCGGTCGCGATCCAGGATTGCACCGCCAGCACATGCGCCTTCAAGGTCGCCGGCAGATTGCCGCCGAAGATCGCCACCAGCGCGCCGAACAGCGCGAGGATGAACACCCACAACAGCATCGAGCCTTCGTGGTTACCCCAGGTGCTGGTGATCTTGTAGATCAGCGGCATCATGGAGTGCGAGTTCTCGTAGACGTTCACCACCGAGAAATCGGACGTCACGTAGCAGAGGGTCAGCGCCAGGAACGACAGCGCGACGAACAGGAACTGCACGATCGCCGTCGTCCGCGCGAGCCGCATCAGCGACGCGTCGCGATACAAGGCCCCGATCATCGGCGCCACCGCCTGGATCAGCGCCAAGGCCAGCGCCAGCACCAACGCGTAATGGCCGAGCTCGGGGATCATTTCACTTCGCCTTCCTGCCAGCGGCCGCTCTTCTTCAAGGCGTCGACGACCTCGCGCGGCATGTAGCGCTCGTCATGCTTGGCCAGCACGGTATCGGCGATCAGGCTGCCGTTCGCTTCAAGCTTGCCTTCCGCCACCACGCCCTGCCCTTCGCGAAACAGGTCCGGCACGATGCCCTGATAGCGCACAGTCACATCATGATTGCCGTCAGTGACGGCGAAGCGGACGTTCAAGTTATCGCCGCGCTCAAGGCTGCCGGGCTTCACCAGGCCACCGATGCGCATGCGCGTGCCGACTGCGAGATGTTTCTCAACGACATCGGTCGGCGAATTGAAGAACACGATGGAGTCGCGCAACGACACCAGCACGAGCGCGACCGCGATCGCCAGCACGCCGACGCTCCCACCGATCAGAACCAGTCGCCGCTGTTTACGGGTCATCCTTCCAGGCCCAATTCCTTGATCATGCCTTCGATGCGCTGCAGCTTGTCGGGGTCGCTCGCAAGCGCGCGCTTGGCGTCGCCGGCGGCGGTCCGCGCTTTGTCGCGTTCGCCGAGCACCATATAAGCGCGCACCAGCCGCTGCCATCCCTCGACATCGCCGCCATTTTCTTTCAGCCGGTCGGCGAGACGCGCGACCATGCCGCGCACCATCTCCTGCCGGTCTTTCTCGTTCATGCCGGCCGCCGCGGCGACATCCGCCGTGCTCGGCCCGGGCCCAGGCGCAATGGCCGGCGCGGTACCGCCGACGCGCGTCAGCGCTTCCTTGACCATCGGCACCCAGGGCGCATCCGCCGGTGCACCCTCCAACATGCCGCGCCAGATCGACGCAGCCTTGGTGCGATCGCCATCCTGCTCGGCGGCGAGCCCGATGAAAAACGCCGCCTTCAGCTCATCCTTGTCGAGCGCCACCGCGCGCTCGAAGGCGCGCTTGGCTTCCTCGGTGACAATACCATTCGATGCCGCCGTCAGCGCCTCGCCGAGATCGGATTGCCGCATGGCACTTTCGCCGGCGAGCGCAAGCAGCTTGCGCCGCGCATTCACCGCATCGGCGAAGCGCCCCATCCGCATATAAACCGGCGCCAGCACCTCATAGCCGCGCGCATCATCCGGATTGCGCTCCAGATGCGCCTCGACCTGCGACACAAGGCTGGCAATGGAGCGGTTCTGGTTCGCCTGCTGCATGCGCGCGGCGAGCGGTTCGCCTGGCATCTGCGGCGAGCCAAGGAACAGATAAAATGCGCCGACGCCGATCGGCAGCAGAAAGAGAGCGGCCAAAGCGGCCGCGCGGCGGCGCCAGAGACTGGCGTCGCTCGAGACCGCCTTCACCGCGTCGGCAGCATCGGCGGCCGCGATCAGGCGGCGCGACACTTCGACCTTGGCGGCCTCCGCCTCCGCCTCGCCGATCAGACCGGCGGCGCGGTCACGCGCGATCTCGTCGAGTTGGTCGCGATAGACCACGATATCGCTGCCGCCGGGCGTTTCGCCACGGCGGGACAGCGGCCACAGGACGGCGAAAATCGCCGCCGCCGTCATCAGCGCGAACACCAGCCAGAGGGTCATGGAGCCTTTCGATCCGCAGCGGCCGCCACCCGGCGGGGCAGCCCGGGAAGGGGCATACATCACGCGCAATCATGGCGGCAATGCGCAAGATCAAATGCCGCATTTGCGGGGAAAACGCCCGTTTCAGGCGCGCGTGGACCGGCGTTCCGCGGTCGCGGCCACCTCGGCCGCCTTGCCGAGCAGCGCGGCGTAGTCCTTGCCGAACACCTTGGCGCAGAGCCGCACGGCCGCGTCGACCTGCGACTGCCGGAAGCTGCGGTCGGCGTCGCCCGCGTGCCGCAGACCGTCGAGCAGCGCGCGCGTGCCGGTATCGAGGAACTGGTGCAGATCGTTGAAGGCGCGCTGCGTCATTTCGTTGATGGCAAGCTCGCGCGCGAAATAGCGGCAGGAACCGACGAACTCGACCAAACCCTCGATCTCGGCCACTTCGTCGGCATCCAGCACCGAATGGGCCCGGATTTCCGACGCGGGCCGATGGCGCAACAGGCGGCGCACGCGACCGGGCATCGACTCGATCTCCGAGCGCAGCATGTCGGAGATCTGTGCGCGCAGGGTGGCGAGTGCCCGCCCCCAGGTGCTGTCGACCGGCAGATCGAGCTCGGTACGCAGACCGCGCGCGGTATCGTGAATGGTTTTGAGTGAGGCGGCGACAGCGACGCCCTGCCCGCTACGCAGATCGTTGCGCAACTCGCCGACCAGGCGGTCGAGTTCGGCGAGCACGATATTCACCGTCACGCCATATTGCGTCTCGGCGACGCGCGCGGCGGTGTCGTTGCCGGCCGCCTTGATGCCGAAGCGGATGATCTGCCAGGGCTCCGCCATGCGGGTCATGACGGTGAGCAGCGCGTAGACGAAGATGCCGTCGAGGCGCGAGGCCGCGCTGTCGATCAAGGCCTTGCACTCGGTGAGTTGCTCGCCGCCGAGATTGCCGATGCGCAGCGGCAGGCTGGCAGCCAGGGACGCCAGGATATCGCGGCCCTTCAACACGCATTTGAGCGTATTGGCGTCTTCTTCCGGCTTCGGCGTCGCGATCTGCGCCCGCAGGCGGCGGCGCAGTTTATCGTCGTCGGCCTCGAACAGCGCCTGCTCGATCGCCCTGCCGACGCGATCCTGGAAAGCGCGGGTAAGCTGCTCGGCCTTTTGATCGTTGCCGGCGATCAGCGCGCCATTGACGTCGTTGGCATAGGCCTCGGCCTCGCCCGGCAGGAGATCGCGGTCAATCCAGGTCCACAACAGTTCCAGCGACGAACGCGCCAGGCGGCCGGGATGATGATGGTCGCCGCGATCGTCGACCAGGAAGGGTTCCACCGGCTTGAAGAACAGGCGCGCGGCGCTGGAGATGCGCGGCAGGCCCTCGCGCTGCTCGCGCACGATGGCGCGCAGCTCGTTGAGCACGAGTTCGGCACCGGCCAAGTCGTCGCCGCGCAGCACAGCGCGTTCGAACTCGTTGATCAGGAGCGTGCGCGCCTGTGGCGTGAGTTCACGCAAAAATTGCCGCAGCCGCTCGACGGTCGTCTCTGCGCCCGCCATTCCCCTGATCCCGTTAGAGCTATCAGCTTTGATAGCGCGAGGGGACTTAAGAAGGTTTTAAGGATGTTCGCGCGGGCTTAGCTGATCGGCGTCCAGGAGCCGTCCGGGTTGCGGCAGGCGGTGCCGCGGGCGGTTTGCGGCCGGCCGTCGATGTAAATCGTCTCGGTATAGGCCCGGCAGTTCCGGCCATTATTGGCATAAGCCGGCCCCGGCACCACTGTACCGTAGCGGCCGCTGTCCGGATTGCGCCACGTGACCGGAGCGCCCGATTGACCGCGCTCAAGGGCCTCCATCTCGGCGACATAGGCCCGCTTCTTATCCTCGTCGTCGAGCGCCGCGCCGATGCGGTTGCCGATCAGGGCGCCGACGCCGGCACCGATCAAGGCGCCTGCGATATGGCCGCTGGTGCCTCCGCCGAACTGGGAGCCGATAGCCGCGCCGCCAAGGGCGCCAACCAAAGTGCCGGTGTTCTCCTTCGGGCCGGTTCCGGTGTCCGGATTGCCGGCGCAGGCGGCAAGCGACAGACCGGCAGCGGCGATGGCGACGAATTTCAGCTTGGACATGCGGCCCCCCGGGACGACCAGTAAAGATGCGACGTTTCGCCTGACGGCGACGGTATGTCTATCGAGATGGGACGATTAGGGCAAAAGTCCGGCATGTCCGCCCTCCTCACCCCGCCGGCAGCACCAGTTCGGCGCGCAAGCCACCGAGCGGCGCGCTGCCAAGCGTAAGCCCACCGCCATAAAGCCCGGCAAGCTCCAAGACGATCGACAGGCCGAGCCCCGAGCCCGGCTTGGTCTCGTCCAGCCGGCGACCGCGCTTGGCCACCTGCTCGCGCTCCGATGGCGAGAGGCCACGGCCGTCATCGTCGACGACGATGCGGATCAGCCGCACATCGCTCGCCGGATCGGGCTGTTCATGCACCACCTCGATCGACACCCGCGACACCGCCCATTTGCAGGCATTGTCGACCAGATTACCGATCATCTCTTCGAGATCGTGGCGCTCCCCGCGAAACCGCGCCTGCTCGTCCGCGTGCACATCGATCGCGATCCTCTTGTCGCGATGGATCTTCTCCATCGTGCGCGCGAGCGCCGTCACCACCGGCGTCACCTCGGTCAGCGAGCCGACCACGGTCAGCCGCGCCGCCAAGCGCGCGCGCTCGAGATGACGCGCGACCTGGTCGCGCATGATGTCGGCCTGTTCCAGGATCTTCTGGGCGAAGGCATCACTGCCATGTGCATTCGCCTCGTTGACCATCACCGACAGTGGTGTCTTCAGCGCATGCGCGAGATTGCCGACATGCGTGCGCGCGCGCTCGACGATCTCTTTGTTGGCCTCGATCAGCGCATTGGTTTCGCGCGCCAGCGGCGCAATCTCTTCGGGGAAGTTGCCGGTCAGGCGTTCGGCCGTGCCGGCGCGGATCGCGGCCAGGCCGTCGGTGATGCGCTTGAGCGGCGCCAGGCCGAACCGCACCTGGAACATGGTGGTGAGCAGCAGCACCGCGGCCAGAAGCGTGAAGGTAATGATAAGCGCCTGATCGAAGGAACGGATTTCGCCGGTGATCTCGGCCGCGTCGCCGGCAACGGCGACGAGGTAATGCCCTTCGTCACCCAGATCGATATTGCGTTCGACCAACCGCAAACGCTGGTCTTCCGGCCCCGCGACATAACCCTGCCGCGAACCGTCCGTCGCAGCGGCAATGCCCAAGTCCTGCAGATGCGGCAGGCCGCCGTCCCACAGCGAGCGCGACGCGCGTATTTCGTTCTTGCCGGGATCGAGCCGCGTCACCTGCCAGTACCAACCCGACAGCGGCAATTCGAACAAAGGCTCGCCGAGCGATTGTGGGAATTTCTCGCCGCCCTCGTCCGGCGACGCCACATCCGCCACCAAGGTGCGCAGATAAACGCCGAGCCTGCGATCGAAGGCGCGTTCGACGCCTTGCCGGTAGAGCGACGACAAGACAACGCCGGTGATGACGAGGATGACGACGGCCCAGGCGGTAGCCGAGAGGAAAAGGCGCAGCGCGAGGGAGTTGGCGCGCATGGTGCGGACCGCGATCATCCGCCGGGCGGCGCGAGCATGTAGCCCAAGCCGCGGATGGTCTGAATGATGTCGACGCCGAGCTTCTTGCGGATGCGGCCGACGAACACTTCGATCGTGTTCGAGTCGCGGTCGAAATCCTGATCGTAGAGATGCTCGACCAGCTCGGTGCGCGACACCACGCGCCCGGTATGGTGCATGAGATAAGCGAGCAGCCGGTATTCGTGGCTCGTCAATTTGACCGGATTGCCGTCGACCGCGACGCGGCCGGTGCGGGTATCGAGCCGCACGGGGCCGCAGGTGAACTCGCTCTTGGCGTGGCCGGTCGAGCGGCGCAACAGCGCGCGCACGCGGGCCAGCACTTCCTCGAGATGGAACGGCTTGGCGACATAATCGTCGGCGCCGGCGTCGAAGCCCTGCACCTTGTCGCTCCAGCGGTCGCGGGCGGTCAGCATCAAGACCGGCATGGCGCGGCCGGCGCGCCGCCAGGCTTCCAGCACCGAGATGCCGTCCATCTTGGGCAGGCCGATATCGAGGATCACCGCGTCATAAGGCTCGGATTCGCCGAGAAAGTGGCCCTCCTCGCCGTCAAACGCGCGGTCGACGACGTATCCGGCTTCGGTCAGCGCGGCGGTGAGCTGTCGATTGAGGTCGGGATCGTCCTCGACAACGAGGAGGCGCAAGGCAGTATTCTCCGGTCAACGCCCGTTAATAAGCTCGCCATTGGCGGCGTCAACGGTCGTACGGATCACTTTGCCATTGCGGGTCAGCAGAGTCAGCACATAGACGAGGCCGTCGCCCTTCCGGCAAAGCCGCGCCCGGACGACCTCGGCGCGGTGGCCGCGGTCACGGACGTTCTTGATGGCCTGCGCCAGAGGCACGGCGCGGTGGGCCTCGACCGCGGCGCGCTGTTCCGCCTTGCTCAGGCAGGCGCCACGGTGCGGCGGCCCGTCGGCCGCCATCGCGGGGGCGCTCAACGCACCGAGAAGCATCAGGGCGAGGACGATTCGGGAGACCGACATGCCGGAACCTATAGAGATGTCCCGGTGAACGTCGCCTGAACGGTGGAACCTCTAACCCTCGAACCCCTCAAATGACGCAAATGTGTCCAGTGGGTCGCGCGGTGCGCGCCACCCATTGATCGGCGCGCTGTCGTCGGCATAGCCGAGCGCCATGCCAGAATAGATCATCAGATTGTCAGGGAGATTGAGAAAGCTGCGCATCGTCTTGTGCCACGACACCCAGGCCTGTTGCGGACAAGTGTGCAACCCGTGGCCGCGCGCGACCAGCATCACGGTTTGCAGCAGGCCGCCGATATCGGCCCATTGCGCCACGCCATGCGCGCGCTCGACGGCGAAGAACAACCCGACCGGCGCGCCGAAGAGCTGAAAGTTGCGGGCATATTGCTGGTAGCGGGCCGGCTTGTCGGCGCGCGGCACGCCGATCGACTCATACAGCAGCTCGCCGACCTTGAAGCTGCGCGCGCGATAGGGCTCGCCCATCGGATCGGGATAGATGCGATAATCGCCGCCCTCGCCCTTCGGCAATTCGTTCATGCGCGGCGCCAGCAGCGCCTTGAGTTCCTCGACGCGCGAGCCTGCAAGCGCATAGACACGCCAGGCCTGCATGTTGCCGGCCGACGGCGCGCGGGATGCGCGCTCGACGATGTCGCGGACGATTTTTTCGGGGACAGGCTTGGGCAGGAAGGCGCGGCAGGAATAACGCGAGGCAACGGCTTCGAAGACGTCCATGAGGCACAACTCCACCAGAATCGGGCGGAGTGTGGCCGAGCCACGCCGAAGAGGAAAGCGCCGTCAACGCATGGCTTGCCGCCAATAGGCGCCATCGCTGTACAAGAGCGGATCACCGTCGGCGCGCGTCATGACCTCGCGCACGCGGCCGAAGACGACATCATGCGAACCTTTCGACACGATGCTGTCGATGGCGCAGAAGATGTTGGACTGGGCGCCATCGAGGTAGGGAATGCCATCCCGCCCTTGCCGCCATGGGCCGGACCGGAAGCGGCTGTCGCGATGCTCCGGCTTGGTGAAGCCGGGCATCAGCGCGTGATGGTCCTGGTGCATCGCGTTGATGCAGAACTGCCGGGTCGCCATCAAGGTCGGATAGAGCGAGGCGGTGCGGTTGACGCAGACCAGGCAGATCGGCGGCTCCATCGACACCGAGGTCACCGCCGTCGCCGCCATGCCGCGCCACTCGCCGTCCGCGGTACGCGTCGTGATCAGCGTGACGATGCCGGCGAACGACCGCATCGCAACGCGGAACGCCGCCGCGACGTCGTCGCAAGGAGCCGTGTCGCGGGAAGCGGTGGACGCCATGAGCAAGAGCCGCGCTGCAAATAAGGTGCAGCGACCATGCTCGTCACATGACGATACGGCAATGCGGGGAATGCGCCTGGCGCAAGGCGTGCGGATAATGCGCGGCTAGATCTGCCAGGCGACGTCGCGCCATTCCTGCCGCAAGGCCTGCCGGATCAAGCGGCGCTCGCTCTCGGGCCGGCGCGATTCAAAGCTCACCGCGATCGCCAGCTTCTCGTCGCGATGACTGTGCAGGAGCGGTGTCGCGTAGCAACTGAGGGCGGGATCGACCTCGCCTTCCTCCACATAGATGCCGTCGCGCCGCGCTTCCTGCAAAGCCGCGTTGAGTTTCACCCAGGTCGTTGTGGTGCGCGGCGTCAGCGCTGGAAAAGGCTCGGCCGGCAGCAAGGCAGGCCTTGCCACGCGCGGCACGCTGCCGAGCAGCGCGCGCCCGGCGGCGGACGCCCATAAGGGATAGCTCTGCCCGACTTCATCATCGATCATCGCGCGGCGGTTGCCCGCGAGCCGTGCCAAGGTCACCGCCTCCGAGCCGACCAGTTGCAGGAGATAGACCGTCTCGCCGGAGCGATCGGCGATGCGCGCCATCGGCGGCGC
>JANLJK010000393.1 GCA_029255525.1 Pseudolabrys sp. | reverse complement strand
ATGTCGTTTGGTACGACACGACGATCGCCTCGTACATCAGGCAGAACGTGCTCGACCCGACAGGCGGCACGAGCTTCGTGCGCAATTCGCAGCAGGATATGCGCGGCAGCGGCGAATTCGATCCGCTCCACACCGAGCGCGGCGGACTCGCCACCTTCTATCTGCTCGGCCCCCAGGGCCTCGGCTTGCGCGATCGTATCATCCTGCCGGTCGAGGTGATTGGCGATGGGCCTGCCGTCAATGTGGAGGGATTGTTCGAAAGAAAGACACCGTCATCCAAGCGGAATCGTACGAACTCGCGCAGTACAGAGCTGAGCAGGGGAAGTGGCGTTCGTTTCGCCGCCGGCTCTCAATAGACATGCGATAGCGACTGGCTTCCGTGGGAACATTATTTAGTCTGAGCAGGCGGCTGGCCGCGTGTCTTGCGATCGGGATGGCAATGATTCCGGCGACGATTGCGCGCGCGCAAGTGCCGTCTCCTTCGATCAATCCCGGCGTGATCGAAAGCGACATCGAGCGTCAGCGCCAGCGGATGGAGCAGCAGCAGCAGGCGCCGCGCCAGCAGGGTCCGGCCGTGATCGGGCCGCAGCGCCCGCCACCGGTGGTGATACCTGGCGGCGGACCGCGGTTTCTGTTGCGTAAGGTCGAGTTCGACACCTCCAAATTCATCGCACCGGAGGAATTGCAGACCATCGCTTCGAAGTATGTCGGCAGGCAGGTGAGCATTGCCGATTTGCAGGCCATGCTGGCCGAGATCAATCAGATCTACGCGCAGCGTGGCATCGTCACGGCGATCGCGACGTTGCCGCCGCAGACCGCGAATAATGGCGTTATCAAGATCAGGCTGACCGAAGGGCGTCTGCAGAAGACGACGGTGGAGGGCAACCGGCAGACCTCGGCCGATTACATCCTGTGGCAGGTGCGGCAGCCGACGGGAGAAGTGCTCGACGTGCCCAAGCTCACGAACGACGTCACGCGCTCCAACCGCACCAACGAGGTGCAGATCAGGGCGCTGTTGCAGCCCGGCACCGATTTCGGCCTAACCGATCTGCAATTAGCGGTGACCGAGCCGCCGCGCAATACGCTGCAAATCTTCGGCGACAATCAAGGCGTCCAGACCACCGGTCGTAACCAACTTGGATTGTTCTACAAGCTGCACGGCATGCTCGGCATCGACGACCGCCTCACGTTTTACGGCGTTAAGTCGCAGGGCAATATGAATGGCAATATCGCCTACAATATTCCGTTCAATCCGTGGGGCGGCCGCATCGGCGCGAGCTATACGCAGGGCCGCATCAAGATCATCCAGGGGCCGTTCGAAACCCTCGACGTCACCGGCAAGTCCAATCAGGCGAGCGTCAACCTCGCGCAGCCCTTTCTGGTGAACCAGAACTGGTTCGTGCAGGCGACTGGCGCCTACACCTACGGTAATTCCGAAAGCGATTTCGCCAAGGTCACGGTCACCAGTGACCGCTACAGCAAGGTGACAGGCGGGCTCTCGATCAATCTGGCCGGCGAGGGCTATGGGGTGACGTTCTCGCCGCTCTACAATGACATCAACTGGCACGACAAGGTTTTGGGCGGCGAGCGCAGCTTCGACACCCTGACCGCCTCGCTGAACGGCACGGCGAGGTTGCCGTGGCAGTTCTATGTGCTCGGGATCGGCAGTGCCCAATACACCGCGGAAAAGCTGGTGCCCGGCGATCAGTTGTTTTCCATCGGCGGGTCGACCAGCGTGCGCGGCTTTCCGTCGAACACCGCGGCTGGCGACAGCGGCTATTACTTCAATGCCGAGCTTCACCGCGACATGTCCGACCTCATCCCGGGCTTCGACGTGTTCGCCTTTCTCGACAGCGGCGCGGCGTTCTCGACCGCGCCGGCGCGAACTCAGCTCGATTCCTCTGGTTTTGGAGCGTCCTGGACGCCCTTCCCGGCGCTTACGATCGAGGCGAGCGTCGGTATTCCCTGGCACTCCGTGGTGGCTACGCAAAATCGCTACGAGGTTTACGGCCGTATCAGCATCAGGCCGCTGGCATTGCTGAACCTGAAATAGACGTTTCGACTTCGTGTTAAACAGAGATGGGAGAGTAAGATGAAGAGTTCATTCCGCCGTCTGGCAATGTCGAGCGCGATCGCGCTAGCATTCGTCGCGACAACGCAGAGCCCCGCGCTGAGCCAGAAGAAGGACGTGCCGGCGGCGCCGGCGGGCGCCGCGAATGTGATCGGGGCGCCTCAGACGCAGGTCGAGGGTTTCCGCTCCGCCCGGTTCGGTATGAGCGAGGCCGAGGTGAAGGCCACGATTATGAAGGATTTTGGCGTCAAGGCCGACGCCATTCGTGAGCAGGCAAATCCAGGCGAGCGCACCAAGGTGCTCATCGTCAAGGTGCCGGATCTGCTGCCCGGCGGGGGCGTTGCCGAAGCTTCGTATGTGATAGGCTATCACAGCAAGAAGCTGATCCAGGTTTCGATCTCCTGGTCGAAGGCGATCGACGACAAGATGACGCCCGAGCAACTGTTCTCGAATTCGAGCGTGCTGCGCTCGCACTTCATGACCGGCGGCTTCAAGCCGGACACGGTGGCGACCAACATGCCGATCAACGGTGGCCTGTTGATGTTCCGCGGCAGCGACGCCAAGGACCGCACAGTGATGATGATCCTGCAGGGCACCCTGGCGCAGGGCGAGGACAACCAGCGCGTCCTCACGCCGACGACACTGCTGTTGTTCTACATCGCCGACGCCAAGGCGCCGGACGTCTACCGGCTGCCGCCCGGGTCGTTCTAATCTCTGGCTTCGGCGGTAGGACGGACTTCGATCTGTGTCCAAGCGCCGCCATGGCTGAAGCATCAATCGACGATTAACAAAAGCACGGCGCACTTTAGAGGTGCGTCGTGCTGAATAGCCCATCGACGCCGCGACGTAACCAAGACCTGTTTGCGACACGATGGGACTAAGGTGCCTCGACGCAAAGCCGCTTCGGCTGGCTATCGCAACGTGTGATCCGTCGCGCGGCGGCACTTAGGATAACGTCTGAGTAATGCTGACCGTTCGAAAGTGGATAAAATAAAATCAATGGCGTATGGGTGGGTTATAAACCCTTCATCCGCTCCAGTCATCTGGAGACCTTGCCGCCGTTAGAGCAAGCGCCGACCGCTCTTCGTCGGCCCGCGTCGATCATGTCTCGACGACGACGCGCGGCTCTCCGGCCTTCACCGCGCCGATGGTCCGTGCGGCCGGGTAACCGGCGTCCACAATGATGCGCAAGATGGATTCAGCCTCGTCCGCCGCGCAGGCGATCAGCAGGCCGCCGGAGGTCTGCGGGTCACAATAGAGCTGGCGCTGCCAGTCCGTCGTGCCGTCGGGTAGCGATACGCTTGTGTCATAGCTCTTCCAGTTGCGACCCGACGCGCCGGTGATGAAACCCTGTTGTGCCAATGCGGCGGCGTCCTTGAGGAACGGCAGTGCGCTGGCCTGTACCGTCACCGTCTTGTGCGAGCCGCGCGCTATTTCCAAGGCATGACCCAGAAGGCCGAAGCCGGTCACGTCCGTCATCGCGTGGACGGCGGGGAGGGTAGCGAGCTTGGTGCCGATCTTGTTGAGCAGCGTCGTCGTCGCCACGAACTCGTCATAGGCCTCACGGCTGAGCGCGCTCTTCTTGAAAGCAGCTGAGTAGATGCCGACACCGAGCGCTTTGGTCAGGATCAGTTTGTCGCCGGATTGCGCCTCTGAATTGCGGCGGATGTTTTGCTTCAGGCCGGTGCCGATCACGGCCAGCCCATAGATCGGCTCCGGTGAATCGATCGAATGGCCTCCAGCGATTGGAATCCCGGCCGCGTCGCAGACCGAGGCGCCGCCTTCGAGGATGCGCCGAATCATGTCCGCCGGCATCTTGTCGACCGGCATGCCGAGGATCGCCAGCGCCATGATCGGCGTCCCGCCCATCGCATAGATGTCGGA
The DNA here is from genome assembly GCA_029255525.1 of Pseudolabrys sp. Lineage (GTDB taxonomy): Bacteria > Pseudomonadota > Alphaproteobacteria > Rhizobiales > Xanthobacteraceae > Pseudolabrys. The sequence continues at coordinate 14,070 of JANLJK010000393.1, read as the reverse complement.
AATAGCGTTGGTCGCGGCGATGCGGCCGAAGTCATGGGGATCGTCGACCATCGGCATGAAGAAGTCCGTGGTCGCGATCACGCAGGTGCCGTTGTCCAGTTCCCAGACCGCAGCGTCGTCGCCGGTTTCGACGCCGACCAGAAGCTTCTTATAGGGGCTGGCGGTCGGATGACTCGACAGCAGCGACTGCAAGACCGATGGCGCCAGCTTGCAGCCGCAGCCGCCGCCGTGGGACAGATGGCTCAGACGCAGCGGTTGTTGGATGTTCACGGCAATCTCTCCAGCGTTAACTGGCCGCGCGTTGCGGCGTGGTGATGCGTAAGCTGCGCCAAGCGTCAGCCAGGGACGCTGCCGCGATGTCGATGTCTTGTTCCGTTGTGTGCCGTCCGATCGACAGGCGCGCGGTGCCGAGCGCGGCTTCGCGGGCGATGCCGAGCGCCAGCAAGATCGCCGACGGCTCTTCGCTGTCGGCGTGGCAGGCGGAGCCATTCGACGCCAGCACGCGCGGGCAGGCTTCCAGAAGCCGGCGGCCGGACACGCCCGGGAACAACACATTCAATGTATTGGGCAGCCGATCTGTCGGATGGCCGACCAGCACAAGGTCCGGCACGGCCTGCTCGAGCTTGGCGAGCAGGGCGGCCGCAAGCGTATTCATGCGCTTGGAGGATTGTGCGAGCGCCGCGGTGGCGAGCCGGCAGGCTTCACCAAGCGCGACGATATAAGGGACGTTCTCCGTGCCGGGTCGGCGCCCATTCTCCTGGCCGGCGCCGACCAAGAGCGGGGGTAGAGTCACGCCGTGCCGGATGTAGAGCGCGCCGATGCCCTTCGGCGCATAAAGCTTGTGTCCGGCGATGGAGAGCAGGTCGACGCCGAGCTGGTTCACATCGACCGGCTCCTTGCCGACGGATTGCGCCGCGTCGGCATGAACCAGCGCGCCGGCTTGGCGCGTGGCCTTGGCAACCGTGGCGACCGGTTGCAGCGTGCCTATTTCATTTTGCGCATGAATAATGGTCACGAGCGCTGTCTCGCCGTCGACGGCGGCGATCATCTCGGCCGCGTCGACGCGCCCATCGGCTTTGGCGTTGACGCGGCTAACCGGATGGCCGTCACGCGCGAGCAGCGCGCAGCAGGCGTCGGTTGCGGGATGTTCGATATTGGTGGTGACGATGGCGCGGCGGGCCGGATCTCGCTTGGCTGCCCCGCGGATCGCCATGTTGCTCGCCTCAGTGCCGCCGCTGGTGAAGACGATCTCGTCCGGCGCCGCGCCGATCAGAGTTGCGACCTGATCCCGCGCTTGCGCGACGGCGTCATGCGCGCGCTGGCCCAGCGCATGCGCGGACGAGGGATTGCCGAATTCGCCGCGCAGGTAAGGCAGCATCGCTTCGAGCACGTCCGGATCGACCGGCGTGGTCGCATTGTGGTCGAGATAGACGGGTGTCGTGGCGGTCATCGTTGCTTCACGATCTTGAAAACGTACAGGCCCCCATTACGCTCTTGCGCGGCGAGGGCGTGACCGGTCTGATTGACGAAGTGGGGGACGTCGATGACCGTCAGCGGGTCGGTGCATTCGAGCACCAAAGTGCCGCCGACTGGAATGGCGCGCAGCGCTTTCTTGGCGCGCAACACGGGCTGCGGACATTTCAAACCGCGCAGATCGAGCACGATCTCGTCGGGTTTTGACAGCGGCTGCATGCCGGCGCCTACCATAGGCACGCCGGCGAATTCACGCGTCGGAAGGACGATTCGCGCTGTGTTATTCGGGGGTCTTGTTGGCGGGGAAGCGTATCGGCGGCCCCTTGAGATCCTCGCCCGTCGCCATCAGCGGCTGCGTCTTGGCGGAGTCGGCGTCGCGCGCCGCCTGCGTTGCGGGATCGGTCGTGCTCTGGCCGGTCGTTGTGCTGGGCGGGCTCTGCTTGTCCTGCTGCTGATTGTCCGGCGCTGTTCCAGATTGGCTCTGTGCTTGCGCGCCCGTGATGGCCGTGGAGAGCAGCAAAGCGGCGCCGAACGACATTATGCCAAGCCTCTTCATGCCAAACGTCTGCATCATCGCCTCCTGTTGAAGAGTCGATGAAAAACGGCCGACTTGGCACAATGGTTCCGTCGCGGCGCCGGTGTAGTTCGGGCCCCATGACCGATAGAGATGGACGCCGCCGGTGCGGCGCCCATGTGGTATGTTGCGGAAGCTCTCTCACGCCGCCGTCAACTCCTTAGCCTTGATCGTGTATTTGAACGTATCCGGATCGAGGCAATCGAGCCGCGACGGGCCGCACTCGGCCTGCGGATACATCAGGAAGCCGAGCTTCGGGCCATTCGAGCCTGGCAGCGCGATGTCGTGGGCGGTGTTGTAGGCGAGCCAGTTGCCTTCCCAGGCGCCGAACAAGGTTTTACGCGCTGCCGCGACTTTCGGATCGTTGATCGCCAGATTGCCGGGCGGCTCTTCGAGTACGACCTTGCGCACGTCGGCCGGGTCCGTCGGCACCCAGCCGTAACCGGCGAGAAAGACCTCCGAGCGGCAATGCTGTGCCTTGGTGACGACCTCTGAACCGGCGCCGAGGGATTTGAAGCCGAACTTCGACGGCGCCACGCGGATGCCGTAGACGTCGCGCGCCGGGATGTCAGCGGCGCGCACCAGGCCGACGAACAGCGCGTTCAGATCGGCGCATTTGCCGCTGAGATTGCCGCTCTTGAGCATGGCGGCGACGTCGCCGATGCCGCAGCCGCGCACCTTGCCGTCGCGGAAGGTGTTCTCGACGACCCATTCATAGATGGCGCGGACCTTCTCGATCTCCGTCGTCTTGCCGGCCACGATCTTGTCGGAGGTCTGCTTGACGATGCCGTCGACTGGGATGAGCTCGTTGCCTTCGGTATTGAGCTTGCGCTCCGCCGCGTTCAGGGTAATCGACGGATTGCCCGGCTTCGACAGGTCGACCGCACGGTCTTGCGTCGAAATCTTGCTGGTCACTTCGACCACCGGGGCTTTCTCGCCGTCGGCCCATTCGACATGCAGCATTTCGGCGCCGTATTTCGGATCGCGTTTCTGAGTGGCCTTGCCATTCGTGGTCCACTCGCTGCCATTCGACTTGAACCAGTCCTTCTCATTAATGGAGGGAAGGGGAATCCAGGCCTGCGTCTTGCCCTCGGGCTTGGCGATCTCAAGCCGTGTCACGATCTGGAAATTGCGCCAGTTGCCGGGCTTGGGATCGAATGTCACCTCGGCGGAAGCGAGCTGGGGCAATCCCGTGGCGACAGCAAAGGCAGTTCCGGCTTTCAGGAAGTCGCGTCTGTCGACATGCATGTCATCCTCCCACGTTGGTTTTCTCTGTTGGTTTCGTTAGCTGTGTGCCTTTGTCGTCGATGAGCCCGGCGACCAGTTTGGCCGGATCGATGCTGTCCCAGGCAAAGTCGGCTTCCACCACAAATCGCGGGCGCAAGTTGGTATCGAGCGCGACGGTGGTGGGTAAAGTCGAAACGTCCCAGGCTTTGGCGACCGCGCGGTCGCGGTCGAGCAGGACGGGAAAGTTGACCGGTGTTGATTCAATGAAGCGGCGCACGCGTGGATCGACTTCGGCGACCGAGATGGCGAGCACCTTGATGGCGCCGTTGGCGCGGGCGGTCAGCCGGTTCAGGGCTGGCAGTTCCTCGCGACACGGCTCGCACCATGTCGCGAAGAAATGCACCAGCACGACCTGACCACGCGCGGCTTCGAGCGAGATGTTGACGCCATTCGTGTCGGGCAAGGCGAAGGCCGGCTGTCGGTTGCCGCGCCAGGGCTGCAATTCGGTGGCCGTTGCGGTGGCACGCAGCGGCCACGCCGCTCCGACTGCAAAAAGCAGCATGCAGGCAAGCGCTGCGGAACATGAAAGGAATGGTGTGCCCCGACCCGCGGGAGCCATTCGAAACTTCACGATGTTTAAGTGTGCGACGGAGTGTCTCGTTGGGTCAACGCTCAAGGTGTCGCAGAAAAATAAAGCAGCAATTTGCAGCTAAGCGCAGCCAGAAATAGCAGCATAGCCTTAGGCTATGACGCTGCATTGCAACACGAAATGTAGGCGATCATTGAATGATCAGCAGAAATTCAGATCACGTTGATTTGCAATTTCATGTGAGGATTACGGATCGCTTTTGACTTTGGTCCAATTAAAAAATAGCCTTTCGATATTAGGATTCCGTCATCAGGGCACGACCCGGTGGGGCGCGCTCTCGGCGAAACGTCCCCCGTTGGGGGCTTAAAGTCTCGAAGGAGACTGTCCGTGAACATGGAACTCTCGCGGCGCACCTTTCTAAAAGGCGCCAGCGCGGGTCTTGCCGGAACGACCATCGGGGCGCTTGGTTTTGGAGAGGCCGAAACCGCTTATGCAGCGGCGATACGGCCCTTCAAACTCGCAGGCACCACCGAAACCCGCAACACCTGCACATATTGCTCAGTCGCCTGCGGCATCATCATGTATTCCAAGGGTAACCTTGCGAAGGGTGAGAAAGCCGACATCATCCATATCGAAGGCGACGTTGATCATCCGACCAACCGCGGCACGTTGTGCCCGAAGGGTGCGGCGCTGCTCGATTACGTCCATGCGGAAACGCGCCTCAAATATCCGATGGTGCGAAAGCCGGGATCGGACAAGTTCGAGCGCGTGAGCTGGGATTACGCCCTCGACCGCATCGCGCGGCTGATGAAGGACGATCGCGACCGGAACATCGTCGAGAAGAACAACGACGGCGTGACAGTCAACCGCTGGACGACGACCGGCTTCCTGGCTGCGTCCGCAACAACCAACGAAACGGCGTGGGCGACCTACAAGGTCGTTCGTAGTGCCGGAATGGTCGTATTCGACAACCAAGCGCGGGTCTGACACGGCCCCACGGTGTCCAGTTTGGGCCCAACGTTTGGTCGCGGTGCGATGACGAATTCGTGGACAGATATCAAGAACACGGACCTCGTCGTGATTATGGGTGGCAACGCCGCTGAGGCGCAACCGTGCGGATTCAAATGGGTCACGGAGGCGAAGGCCAATCGTGGCGCCAAGCTTATTGTTGTCGATCCGCGCTTTACGCGCTCGGCGTCGGTTGCCGACATGTACGCGCCGATCCGGCAAGGAACGGACATCGCGTTCCTGCTCGGCGTGATCAAATACTGCATCGATAACGACAAGGTGCAGTGGCAGTACACCAAGGCGTTCACGAACGCGTCGTACATCATCAAGGAGGGGTTCGGCTATCAGGATGGCCTGTTCACGGGCTATGATGAAGCCAAGCGCGACTACAACCGTTCGACCTGGGAATATGAAATAGGGCCTGATGGTTTCGTGGTGGCGGATGACACGCTCCAGCATCCGCGTTGCGTCTGGAATCTGCTCAAAAAGCATATCGCGATCTACACGCCAGAGACGGTCGAACGTATCTGCGGCACTCCGAAGGAAAAATTCCTGAAGGTGGCGCAGATGATCTCCGAGTGTTCATCGCCGACCAAGACGATGACGTCGATGTATGCGCTCGGCTGGACGCAGCATTCGAAAGGCTCGCAGAACATTCGCTGCATGGCGATGCTTCAGCTCATCCTGGGCAATATCGGCGTGCGTGGTGGCGGCATGAATGCCTTGCGCGGTCACTCCAACATCCAGGGTCTGACCGATATCGGCTTGATGTCAAATCTGATCCCCGGCTATCTCACGCTGCCGACGGAGCGGGAGCCGACCTTCGACGTCTATATGTCGACGCGCGGTTTCAAGCCGTTGCGGCCGGGTCAGATGAGCTATTGGCAGAACTACAAGAAGTTCTTCGTCAGCTTCCTGAAGGCGATGTATGGTCCGGCCGCGACGGCCGAGAACGGTTTCGCCTACGACTATCTGCCGAAGCTCGACGTGCCGGCCTATGATGTCCTGCGTGCTTTCGAGTTGATGCACGCGGGCAAGATGAATGGGTACTTCTGCCAAGGCTTCAACCCCCTGCTGTCGTTCCCAAACAGAAAGAAGCTCACTGCGGCGCTTTCGAAGCTGAAATGGCTTGTCACGATGGATCCGCTCGAAACGGAGACGTCGCGATTCTGGGAGAACCACGGCGAGTTCAACGACGTCGATCCCTCGAAGATACAGACGGAAGTATTCCAGCTTCCGACGACGTGTTTCGCGGAAGACGAGGGCTCGCTCACGAACTCGGGCCGCTGGCTGCAATGGCATTGGGCGGGCGGTACGCCCCCGGGCGAATCCAAGCTCGACTCCTGGATCATGGCGCAGCTCTATCTGCGTCTGAAGGCGCTGTATCAGAAGGAAGGCGGCAAGGTCCCCGAGCCGATCGTCAATCTGGATTGGCGCTACAAGGATCCGGGTGAACCCTCCGCGCAGGAGTTGGCGAAGGAGCTCAACGGCTCCGTGCTGGAAGACGTTCTCGATCCGAACGACCCGACCAAGGTCGTGCTGGCCAAGGGCAAACAGGTGGTGAGCTTCGCCGTCCTGCGCGACGACGGAAAGACCGCCTGCGGCTGCTGGATCTACTCCGGCTGTTACAACGAAGCGGGTAACAACATGGCCCGCCGCGACAATAGCGATCCGGACGATACGGGCGCCTTTAGCAAGTGGGCCTTCTCGTGGCCGGTCAGCCGTCGCATCCTCTACAATCGTGCGTCGGCGGACATCAACGGCAAGCCATGGGATCCGACCCGCAAACTGCTTGAGTGGAACGGCACGGCCTGGACTGGCTACGATGTGCCCGACATCGCGCCAGGCGCCAAGCCGGACGTTGTCGGTCCCTTCATCATGAACCCGGAAGGCACCGCGCGTCTGTTCACCCGCGGCATGATGCGCGACGGGCCGTTCCCGGCGCATTACGAGCCGTTCGAGGCGCCGATCGCCAACGTGATAGCGCCGAAGATTCGCGGCAACCCGGTCGCCCGTGTGTTCAAGGGCGACATGGAACAGTTTGGTGATGCCAAGGAGTTTCCGTACGCGGCGACCTCCTACCGGCTCACCGAGCATTTCCACTTCTGGACCAAGCACGTCCAGATTAACGCGTCGCTGCAGCCCGAGTTCTTCGTCGAGATTTCGGAGCAGCTTGCCAAGGAGAAGAACATCAGGTCCGGCGGCTGGGTCCGGGTGTGGTCCAAACGCGGATCGGTGAAGGCGAAAGCCGTCGTCACCAAGCGAATCACACCGCTGATCTGCGATGGCAAAACGGTGCACATCGTCGGCATACCCCTGCATTGGGGCTTCACGGGAGCGGCAAAGAAAGGCTTCGGCCCGAACTCGCTCACGCCTTATGTCGGCGACGCCAATATCGAGACGCCTGAGTACAAGGCGTTCCTGGTCGACATCGAGCCCATCGTCGGGCCGGTGGCGTAAGGGGAGGGAGCCATGGCATTCAACTTCGAGCTTCCCAACCCGAACACCAAGGATCCGAAGACGAACCTCGGCGAGGCTGATCTGGTTCGTCGTTCGGCGTCCTCAGTGCCGGCGCCGGCGCGGCAGCTCACGCCGGTAGCCAAGCTCATCGACGTGTCGAAGTGCATCGGTTGCAAGGCGTGCCAGTCGGCTTGCCTTGAATGGAACGACATGCGCGAGCCGGTCGGCATCAATCGCGGGGTTTACGACAACCCCGAGGATCTGACGCCGAACATGTTCACGCTGATGCGCTTCACCGAGTGGGTCAATCCCGAGACCAAGAATCTCGAATGGCTGATCCGCAAGGACGGCTGCATGCATTGCGCCGATCCGGGCTGCCTCAAGGCTTGCCCGGCGCCCGGCGCCATCGTGCAATACTCCAACGGCATCGTCGACTTCGTGCACGAGAATTGCATCGGCTGCGGCTATTGCGTCAAAGGATGTCCGTTCAACATCCCGCGCATCAGCCAAGCCGATCATAAGGCCTATAAGTGCACCTTGTGCTCCGACCGTGTCGCGGTCGGGCAGGGGCCGGCTTGCGCCAAGGCCTGCCCAACGCACGCGATCGTGTTCGGCACCAAGGACGAGATGAAGAAGCACGCCGAGGGCCGGATCAAGGATCTCAAGTCCCGCGGTTATCAGAACGCGGGGCTTTACGATCCGCCGGGCGTCGGCGGCACACACGTGATGTACGTGCTGCATCACGCCGACAAGCCGGAAATCTACGCCAACCTGGCCAAGGACCCGCGGATCAGTCCGATCGTCGAATTGTGGAAGGGCATGACCAAGTACGCAGGCCTTGCGGCGATGGGGGCCTTCGCCGTGATCGGCCTCGTCCATCACGTCGTGACCGGCGCCAACCGCGTCTCGCCCGAGGATGAAGAGAATGCCAAGAAGCTGACGGGAGGCCGGGCATGACAGCCTATGACGTCGAGTCCGGCGACAACGTCCATCCCGGCAATCCGGTGACCGTCGATCGCTACACGCCGGGCGCCCGGGTCAATCACTGGATCACCGCGATCTCTCTGGTGCTGCTCGCTTTGTCCGGGTTGGCGTTGTTCACGCCGGCCCTGTTCTTCCTCACGGGGCTGTTCGGCGGCGGGCAATGGACGCGCACGATCCATCCCTGGATTGGCGTGGTGCTGTTCTTCAGCTTTGCCGGAATGTTCCTGCGCTTCTGGAAGGCCAATCTCTGGAAGAGCGAGGACGGCACATGGATGGCTCGTCTGCGTGACGTTCTGACGGGCCACGAAGAGAAGCTGCCGGAAGTCGGCAAGTACAATGCCGGCCAGAAGGTCGTGTTCTGGGCGATGTCGATCCTGATCATCATCCTGATCACCAGCGGCTTCGTCATCTGGGATCAGTACTTCGCGCAATACTCCACCATCGACCAGAAGCGTGTGGCCATCCTAATTCACGCGCTGGCCGCGGTGGCGATCATCTGCGTCTGGATCGTTCATGTCTACGCGGCGATCTGGGTGCGCGGCACGATCGGCGCCATGACGCGCGGTCAGGTGACCGGCGGCTGGGCGTGGCGGCATCATCGTAAATGGTTGCGGGAACTAGTCGGCGGAAAGTCACACTGAACGAGGCGGTCCCCGCCGTGGTTCGGCGGGGACCGTTCACCGGTCTGTCACGTGGCCCGTGCGGTTCGTGAGGTAGGAAGATGAGTGAGACCGGTGCCAGTCGGCATGATCCAATCCCGATCGGCGAGATCGCCGCGCCCCCCTTCGCGCGGTTGCCCGATCCATCCGCACTGTTTGCCGCGCGGGCGCTGCGCTTTTGGGCACTAGCCCAAGATCATGCGCTCGCGCCTTATCTGCGCTTCTTGGGCCATTTGAGCGAGTGCCAGCACCGCCTGCAGGAAGGTCTACCCGAGCCCGACATGCCGGCCGCCGATATGCGCGCGCGTGCGCGCGAGCACGGTATGCCGCCGCTCGATCGGGGCCGCTTCACCGCCGATGCCGCCCTCGACGTGACGCTCGACCGATTGTTCGCACTCGCCGCCGAAATCGACATGCCCGACAGTGCCCGCGCTGCGCTGGTCCGCGCAAGCGCCGCGGATCCGGTCGCACGTGACGCCATGGTGCGCGCGGTGTTGGCCGATGCCATTCCGGTCGAGACGGTGGCCGATCATGTTTATGTCGCGGCGGCCTTGCAGGTGCATTTCGCGCGGATGGCGGCGCGGCTCGATGTTGCCGTGTTAGTGCCGGTGGGCGAGGGTGCGTGCCCCGCTTGTGGCGAAGCGCCGGTGGCCTCGGCGATCGTCGGTTGGCAGGGGGCGCATGGCGCGCGCTTCTGCACCTGTTCGCTGTGCGCGACGCAATGGCATGTCGTGCGCATCAAATGCGTGCTGTGCGATTCGACCGAAGGCATCGCCTATCAGGAGCTGGAAGGCGGCGCCGGCACCGTCAAAGCCGAGACCTGCGAAAACTGTCATGGTTATGTGAAGATCCTCGCTCAGCAGAAGGATCCGACGCTCGAGCCGGTCGCCGATGATGTAGCGAGTCTCGGGCTCGATCTGCTCTTGCGCGAAGCCGGCTACCGGCGCGGCGCCGTCAATCCCTTCCTGCTCGGCTATTGAGGGGGGAACGTATGGCCAAAACTGCATCCCTCGCGCTTCGCAAGCTTCCCTCCGTCGATGAAGTGCTGCGAGGCGCTCTCGTGCAGGAGGCTGTGACTCGCTTTGGCCGTCCGGCGGTTGTCGCCGCTGTGCGTGACACTCTCGCAACCGCGCGAGCCGAGGGCGCCGCGCCCAGTGAGGCCGGTGAGATTGCCGCGGAGGCGCTGATGCTGCTCGAAGTGCAGGAGCAGTCCAACCTCCGTCCGGTGTTCAACCTTACCGGCACGGTACTGCACACCAATCTGGGCCGCGCGCTGCTGGCCGAAGCCGCCATCGAGGCGGCGACGGTCGCCATGCGCAATGCCGTTGCGCTCGAATTCGATCTCGGCCACGGCCATCGCGGCGATCGCGATGAAGTGGTGCGCGATCTGTTATGCGAATTGACCGGTGCCGAAGACGCCACGGTGGTCAACAACAATGCTGCCGCGGTCCTTCTGGTGCTCAATACCTTGGCCAAGGGCCGCGAGGCCATCGTGTCGCGCGGCGAGTTGATCGAGATTGGCGGCGCCTTCCGCATGCCCGAGATCATGAACCGCGCCGGCGCCAGGCTGGTCGAGGTCGGCACCACCAACCGTACGCACAAAAAGGACTATGTCGGCGCCATCGGGCCGAAGACCGGGCTCGTGCTCAAGGTGCACACGTCCAACTATCGCATCGAAGGCTTCACCAAGGAGGTCGGCGCGCGCGAGCTCGCCGCTTTGGCGCGTGAGCGCAAAGTGCCGCTGGTCAACGATCTCGGCTCAGGCACACTGATCGATCTGGGGCGCTTCGGGCTCACCCATGAGCCGACGGTCAAGGAGGCGATTGCCGAAGGCGCCGACCTGGTGACCTTCTCCGGCGACAAGCTGTTGGGCGGGCCGCAGGCCGGGTTCATTGTCGGCCGCAAGGAGCTGATCGCACGCCTCAAAAAAAACCCGATGAAGCGGGCGCTGCGTATCGACAAGATCCGCCTCGCCGCGCTCGAAGCGACGCTCAAGCTCTACCGCAATCCGGATCGTTTGGCCGAACGGTTGCCGACGGTGCGCCTGCTGGCGCGGTCGAAGCAGGACATCGAGGCGGCCGCACGGCGGATGCTGCCGGTCATTGCCGAAAAGGTCGGTAACGGCTTCGAGGTTTCCGTTACCGCCTGCGCCAGCCAGATCGGCTCGGGAGCCTTGCCGATGGAGAAGGTGCCGAGCGCCGGCCTCTCCATCCGCGTGCGCGGTGCCAAGCGGGGCGGACGGGTACTGTCTGCGCTGTCGATCGCGCTGCGGCAGCTTCCGGTCCCCGTCGTCGGTCGCATCGACGACAACGCGTTGATCTTCGACCTGCGCTGCCTCGACGACGAAAAGGGTTTCATCGCCAATCTCGCCGCGCTCGATTTGTTGGAGAAGCCGCATGCGTTGGCTTGACGCCCTCGCGCGGCGGCCCCGCGACGAGGCGACGGTCGCCGACCGCATGGCCGAGGCCTACGAGGCTTCGCGACGCGGCGATTACGCACGCGCGCTCGATATCTGGGGGCCACTGGCGCGGGCGGGCGTGCCGCGGGCGCAGAACAATATCGGTGCTTGTTTTTCCGAGGCGCTTGGTGTCGAGCGCGATATGGTGCTGGCGGCGAAGTGGCTGACGCTGTCTTCGGAGGCGGGCGATGCCATCGGCCAGCGTAATCTCGCCGCGCTCTATTTCAAGGGTGAGGGTGTCGAACAGGATTACGCCCGCGCGCTCGCGCTCTATCGTGCCGCAGCCGAGCAGGGCGACGCGCCGGCCCAGGACATGCTGAGCTGGATGCTCTTGGAAGGTGAGGTGGCTGCGCCGGATTATGCTGAGGCCCGGCGTTGGGCCGAAGCCGCCGCTGCGCAAGGCCAGGCGCCGTCGATGACACGGCTCGGCATGTTGTTCCACAACGCGCTCGGCGTCGAACGCGATCCGGCGCAGGCGGTGATGTGGTGGCGCCGCGGTGCCGAGCGCGGCGATGCCGATGGTCAGGCGATGTTAGGTGCGGCCTATCACCTCGGCGCCGGCGTAGTGCGCGATCCAGTCGAGGCCTTTGTTTGGCTGCTGCGGTCGCGCGCCGGCGGCAGTCCCTTGGCATCGCAATTCTTCCTGGCGGTGCGGGCGGTGTTGGCGGCCGAGCAGATCGCGCAAAGCGAAGTGCGTGCCGCCGCGCCTTTGCCGGGGCCGACGTCATGATCGTGGGCACCGCCGGTCACATCGACCATGGCAAGACGTCGCTGGTACGTGCGTTGACCGGCGTCGATACCGACCGGTTGAAGGAGGAGAAAGCGCGCGGCATTTCCATCGATCTCGGCTTTGCCTATCTGCCCGCGCCTGATAGCTCGGTGCTCGGCTTCATCGATGTGCCGGGCCACGAGAAGTTCGTGCACAACATGTTGGCCGGCGCGAGCGGTATCGATTTCGTGCTCATGGTGATCGCGGCCGATGACGGCGTAATGCCGCAGACGCGCGAGCATCTGGCCATCGTCGATCTGCTCGGCATCGAGCGGGGCATCGTTGCGCTGACCAAGGCCGATATGGTGACGCCGGAGCGTCGCGTGCAGGTTACGGCCGAGATTGCGCAACTTATCGACGGCACGAGCCTTGCCGGCGCCGACATCGTTCCGGTCTCGATCGTTACCGGGGAGGGCGTCGACGATTTGCGCCAGCATCTCTTCGAGGCGGCGCGCACTATTCACGCGCGCACCGCTGCGGAACGCTTCCGGCTGGCGGTCGACCGCTCGTTCACGCTGTCCGGTATCGGCACGGTGCTGACCGGCACCGTGCTCTCCGGCACAGTATCGATCGGCGACCGCGTGACGATCAGCCCGTCTGGCCTTGCAGCACGCGTGCGCTCGATTCACGCTCAAGACCGGCCGACTGAGCGCGGCATCGCCGGCCAGCGCTGCGCGCTCAATCTGGTGGGCGATGGCATCAGCAAGGACACCATTGCGCGGGGGCAGATGGTGCTCGATCCCGCGTTGCACGCGCCGACTGACCGCATCGATACGACCTTGCGTTTGCTGGCGAGCGAGCCGAGGCCGGTGACGCAATGGATGCCCGCGCGCCTGCACCATGCCGCGACTGAGGTGGGTGTGCGCATCGTGCTGCTCGGCGATACGCCCATCCCCCCAGGCGGCGAAGCGTTCGTGCAGCTTGTGCTTGACCATCCGATCGCGGCGGCGGAAGGCGACCGCTTCGTGCTGCGCGATACCACGGCGCAGCGCACCATCGGCGGCGGAAAATTCCTCGACCTGCGCGCGCCGGCGCGCAAGCGGCGCACGCCGGAGCGGCTCGCGCAGTTGCAGGCCCATGCCCTTAGAGACGCGGAGTCGGTGCTTGCCGCCTTGCTCGATATCCCGCCGTGCTTCGTGGATCTGTCCGTCTTCGCCCGCGACCGCGCTCTGAGTGAGCCTCAAGCGCGTGCGATCGGTGAGCATCTCGGCATCATCAAGGCGACGGCGGGCGACCGCGTCTTCGCATTATCGGCGCCGCATTGGTTGCGCTTCGAACGTGGCCTATTGGCAGCGCTGGAGAACTTCCACGCCGCGAACCCCGATCTGCCGGGCATTGGCCTTGAACGGCTACGGCTCCAGCTCGAGCCGCGGTTGCCGGCATCCGCGTTTCTGGCCGTCCTCCAAGGTCTCGCGCGCAAGAAGGTCGTCGGTCTGGACGGCGCTTGGGTGCGGCTCGCCGGCCACGAAGTACGTCTAACGCCGGACGATGAAAAGGTCTGGATCAAGATCGTATCTTTGATCGGCGGCGGCGAACGCTTCCGCCCGCCGCGCGTGCGCGACATCGCCACGCTGTTGATGCTGCGCGAGACCGACGTACGGCGTTTGCTCAAATTGTTAGGGCGTATGGGCAAGGTCGATGAGGTCGCGCATGATCACTTCTTTCTGCGCGCGACCGTGGCGGAGATGGTCGACATCATTGTCGACCTTGGCGCGACCACGCCGAATGGGCAGTTCACGGCGGCGCAATTCCGCGACCGCGTTGACAACGGCCGTAAGGTTGCCATCCAGATACTCGAGTTCTTCGATCGCCATGGCGTGACCCTGCGTCGCGGTGATCTGCGCCGCGTCAACAAGCACCGGCTCGATC
>JANLJK010000392.1 GCA_029255525.1 Pseudolabrys sp. | reverse complement strand
TGGATAAAGCTTAAATGTATCGCTGCGCTTCTACTTGTCCCGGCGCAGGCCTTGGCGCTGGACAAGGTGACGATGCAATTCGGCTGGGTCCCCGGCGGCGACCGCGCGGCTTATTACCTCGCGAAAGAGGCGGGCCTCTTCAAAGCCGAAGGCCTGGACGTGCAGTTGATCGGCGGCAAAGGTTCGACCGACGCCATCACCAAGGTCGCCACCGGTGCCGCGGACTTCGGCGAAGGTGGTCTGGACGCCCTGTTGCGCGCCCGCCTGACCAGCAATGTTCCGGTCACCGCGGTGATGCCCGCCTACACCAAGGCACCCGACGCCCTGTTCACGACCAGCACCAGCGGCATCAAGACGCTGAAGGACGTGGCCGGCAAGAAGGTCGCCACTTCGCCCTTCACGTCGTCCAACGGTCCCTGGCCGTTCCTGCTGCGCATGAACGGTATCGATCCGGCGGCGGTGACGGTCATCAAGGCCGATCCGAATGCGCTCGCCCCGATGCTCGCGACCGGCCAAGTCGATGCCATCATTCAATACGTCATCAATGCGCCGGCCACGTCCGCCATCGCAGCCGAGGCCAAGAAGACGGCCGTGATGATTCCGTGGGCCGACTACGGCCTCACCGGCTATTCGAGCTCGATCTTCGTGTCGAACAAGACGCTGGAGACGCGCCGCGATGTTGTGCTGCGTTTCATGCGGGCGGTGCGCAAGGCCGAACAGATGATGCGCGACGATCCCGAGAAGGCCGCCGCGGCCGTCAAGGCGTCGGTCCCGGAGATCGATCTTGCGATCACCGTTGCGCTTGTCAAAGCGACGCTGCCTCTGATCTTCAACGAGAACACGCAGCGGGACGGCCTTGGTGTCTTCTCACCTGAGCTTGTCAAGACGACATGGGAATGGGTCGCGAAGCAGGAGAACGTGCCGGTCGACAAGCTCGATCCGCTGTCGGTCGCGGACGTTTCGATCTCGAAGGTGCAATAAGGCATGCGGTCTCGATGACGGGCACCGGCATGGTTGTGCGCGAGAACGCGGGCTGACCAGGCAGAAGCCCCTCGTCGGGATCGACTCGGTCTTGCGAGGTCGCCCGTGATCGGCGCGGCGGCCTTTTGTCCTGCCCTGAAGGGGGGACAGGCGGCTGTTGGCCGCCGTCCTCTCCGCAATGTCGCTATTTTGCAGCGGCATTGCAGCGTAAGCGGACCGGGGAGGCGTGAACTCCCCGGTCTCAGATAGTCTCGCGGTCACGCCGCTCTGCCCCCTTCGGTGGGCTGCCTCCCCCTCGCTGGGGAGGGAGAAACCGCCCCTGGCCCGCGGCTTTTCTTGCCGGCTCCCGCCCGCTATCAACAGCCCCCGACCCAGGGCCCGATGGTTAATCGGGTCTTAACCTCGCCCTATTTAATGTGGCTAACAGCAAGGTTGCGGGCTCCGTCCCGCTCGTAAACGCATGTCCCAAATGACCGCTCACCGCGAGCTGCCAACGTCTCCCGCTTCTGCGGCGGAATCGCGCTCGCCCTTCGTGCGCCTGACCGACCTTATTGCCGGCATCGAGCCGGGCATGCCGGTCATCAATCTGTCGGTCGGTGAGCCGCAGCATGGCGTGCCTGCTTTTGTCGGACCGGTGCTGGCGAAGCATCTCAACGATTTCGGCCGCTATCCGGCCAACAAAGGCATCGAGCCGTTCCGCAAGACCGTAGCGACGTGGCTCGGCAAACGATTCAAGCTGCCGCGCGCGGTCGATCCGGAGACGGAAGTGCTGGTGCTCAACGGCACGCGCGAAGGTCTGTTTCTCGCGGCGATCTCGGCGACGCGCTGGGTCGCCCCGCGTATCGGCACGCCTGCGATGCTGATCCCCAATCCGTTCTATGCCGCTTATGCGGCGGGCGCGCTTGCCGCCGGCTGCGAGCCGGTCTATCTGCCGGCGACGCGCGAAAGCGACTTCCTGCCCGATCTCGACGCGCTCGACGAAACGCTGCTCAAGCGCACCGTCGCTTTCTATCTGGCGTCGCCGTCGAACCCGCAAGGCGCCGTCGCCGATCACGCTTATCTCGAAAAGCTTAGCGGTCTGGCGCGGCGTTACGGTTTTGTGGTCTTCGCCGACGAATGCTACGGCGAGATCTATAGCGAACAGGCACCGGCCGGGATGCTGGAAGCATCTGGCCCCGATTTCACCAATGTGATCGTGTTCCATTCGCTGTCGAAGCGGTCGAACCTGCCGGGCCTGCGCGTCGGCTTCGCCGCTGGCGACAAGAATTTCCTCGCCGCCTTCCTCGAGCTTCGCAACGTCGCCGCGCCGCAGGTTCCCGTGCCGGCACAGCATGTCGCTGTCGCCTGCTACGAGGATGAGGCGCATGTGGAAGAGAACCGTAAGCTTTACACCGCTAAGTTCGACCTCGCGGATCAGATCATCGGCGACCGCTATGGCTATGAGCGTCCGGCCGGCGGTTTCTTCCTGTGGCTCGACGTATCGAAGCATGGCGGCAGCGAAGTCGTGACCAAACGATTGTGGAAGGAAGCCGGCGTGCGCGTCGTGCCCGGGCGCTATCTGGCGCGCGAGCAGGCCGACGGCTCCAATCCCGGCGCGGACTACATCCGCGTCGCCATGGTGCAGGACAAGGCGGCCACGGCGGAGGCGCTGCATCGCCTCGTCGAGGTGTTGAAGTGACAGCGATGATGAACTCTTGGCGCGCGCCCCGAATGTGGGGCGTCGCTTACGGCTAATGGTGCAGGGCTAGGGTATGGCTTCAGCGGATCGCAGCCTCGACGTCGTCGCCTTCGTCACGGATCACTTCCGTGAGATCGTGCGGCGGCGTTTGCGCGAGCTCGCCGGCCTGTCGCTGATCACCTTGGCGCTGTTGGGCGCGATCGCGCTGGCCACCTGGTCGGTGCAGGATCCTTCGCTCAGCCACGCCACGCAGAAGCCGATCGAGAACCTGCTCGGCTTCCCCGGTGCGATCTTCTCCGATCTGGCGATGCAGTTGTTTGGCCTCGCGGCCATGTTGTTGCTGGCGCCGGAGGCGTTGCTCGGTTGGCGGCTGTTGTCGCACAAGCCGCTCGGCGAACGCTGGCGCGGCCTGGTGTGGATCGCGGTGACGTTATTCGCCGCCGCCTTTGCCTCGACCTTGCCGGTCACGCCGAAATGGCCGTTGCCGACCGGGCTCGGCGGTGTTGCCGGCGATGCCTTTGTACGCTTGCCGCTGATGATCTTCGGCGCCAAGTCCGAAGGCATGCTGATGCTGGTGCTGGCCGTTCTCTATGGCGTCGCCACGTTGATCACGCTGTCGCTCGCGGTCGGCCTGCAATGGCGCGCGCGGTCGCAGGACGAGGAAGACGAAGAAGAAGAAGCCGAAGCGGAAGATGAGGAAGAAGGCGAAGACCGCGCTTCGCCCTGGCTCGGCATGATCGCGCATGCGCTGTTGAGCTGGAAGGCGCGCATCGGCCGTTTGCTGCGCGGCGCGACGAGCCATGCGCTCCGCGCGCCGGCGGCGCCCGCCGCGCGCGGGCCGCGCCAGGAGCCGCGTTTCGACTCGCTCGGCCGTGTCGCCGCGCCGGCCACCGCGCCGGAAGACGACTACGAGGATGCAGAAGAGGAAGCCGCGGAAGAGGAAGCACCCGCGCCACGGCGCCGCGCGGTCGCGGCACCGGCCAAGGCCGCCAAGCGCGGCGCCGGCTTCACGTTGCCCTCGCATAATTTGCTGATGGCGCCGAAGGCGGGCGAACGCACGACCATGCCGAAGGACGTGATCGAGGCCAATGCGACGGCGCTCGAAAGCGTGCTGGGCGATTTCGGCGTGCGTGGCGAGATCATCAATGCGCGGCCCGGTCCGGTGGTCACGTTGTACGAGCTTGAACCCGCGCCTGGCATCAAGTCGTCGCGCGTGATCGGCTTGGCCGACGACATTGCCCGCTCGATGAGCGCGGTATCGGCGCGCGTCGCGGTGGTCTCGGGGCGTAACGCCATTGGTATCGAATTGCCGAACGCGACGCGCGAGAAGGTTTACTTGCGCGAATTGCTGACGACCAAGGAATACAACGAGAGCGCGGCCAAGCTGCCGCTCTGCCTTGGCAAGACCATCGGCGGCGAAAGCGTCATCGTCGACCTCGCCCGCATGCCGCATCTCTTGATCGCCGGCACCACCGGCTCCGGCAAGTCGGTTGCCATCAATACCATGATCCTGTCGCTGGTGTACCGGCTGAAGCCGGAACAGTGCCGTCTGATCATGGTCGACCCGAAGATGCTCGAGCTGTCCGTCTATGACGGTATCCCGCATCTGCTCACGCCCGTCGTCACCGATCCGAAGAAGGCGGTGGTCGCGCTCAAATGGGCGGTGCGCGAGATGGAGGGCCGCTACAAGAAGATGTCCAAGCTCGGCGTGCGCAACATCGACGGCTACAACGCGCGCGTTGCCGAGGCGAAGGCCAAGGGCGAGACTTTGTCGCGTACGGTGCACACCGGTTACGACAAGGATTCCGGCGAGGCGATCTACGAGAAGGAAGAACTCGATCTCGAGCCCTTGCCTTATATCGTCGTCATCGTCGACGAGATGGCCGATCTGATGATGGTCGCCGGCAAGGACATCGAAGGCGCGGTGCAGCGCTTGGCGCAGATGGCGCGCGCCGCCGGTCTCCACGTCGTGCTCGCCACGCAGCGCCCGTCGGTCGATGTCATCACCGGCACCATCAAGGCGAACTTCCCGACGCGTATTTCCTTCCAGGTCACGTCGAAGATCGACAGCCGCACCATCTTGGGCGAGCAGGGCGCCGAGCAGCTGCTCGGCCAGGGCGATATGCTCTATATGGCCGGCGGCGGCCGCATCAGCCGTGTGCACGGGCCGTTCGTGTCCGACGACGAAGTCGAGAAGGTCGTGCGCCATCTCAAGGCGCAGGGCATGCCGGAGTACCTCGAAGAGGTCACCGCCGGCGAGCTCGAGGAGGGTGAGGACGGCGCGGTGTTCGACGCCACCGGCATGGGGATGGCCGAGGGCGGCGATCTCTACAGCCAAGCCGTCGCCATCGTGAAACGCGACCGCAAGGCGTCGACCTCCTATATCCAGCGTCGGCTGCAGATCGGCTACAATCGCGCCGCGACGCTGATGGAGCGCATGGAACAGGAAGGCATCGTCGGCCAAGCCAACCATGCCGGCAAACGCGAGATATTGATCCCCGAAGAAGGGGATCTGGGGCGATAGGCGCTGTCATCCCGACCAGGACGGCGCGGCCTTGCCTTCCTGAGCGAGATCACCGGGACCGGCCCGGTGACGACAGAAAAGCAACGATTTGCGGGCTAAATCGAATCAGCGCCTGATTCGCGGGTCGCGAAATAGCCACAGCCCGCCGCTATTCGATTAGCGTACCGGGTGCAGGGTAAGGCGGAGATTGTGATGGCTTTGGAGACTGTGCGGACCGGCCGGATGGCGGCGCTTGCTGTTGCGCTCGCCGCGTTCACCGCCGCGCCGGCTCTGGCCCAGAGCGTCCCGCTGCCGAAACCGCGTCCCGCGCTGCGCCAAGTCGCCGCCGCGGCGGCGCCGGTACATCGCCCGCTCACCACCGGTTCGGTCGCCGCCAAGCCCGCCATTCCGCCGCAGGCCTTGATCGCGCGCGCGCAGGCGCCGGCGCAAAATCCGGTCACCAATCCTTTCGCCGCTCTGCTCGGCAAGTCCGGTAGCGGCACCTCCGGCGCGCTCACGGCCGAGCAGCGCGGCATCATCGACAAGGTCAACACCTATCTGTCGAGCGTGCAGAATCTGTCCGGTAATTTCGTGCAGGTCGGTCCCGACGGCGGCCGCACCAAGGGCGACTTCACTATCTACAAGCCTGGCCGTGTGCGCTTTGAATACGACGATCCGAGCCCGATCGAGTTGATCGCCGACGGCCAGTCGGTGGTGGTGCGCGACCGCAAGCTGGCGACCCAGGATGTCTATCCGTTGTCGCAGACGCCGCTGCGCTTCCTCTTGTCCGATCGCGTCGACCTGATGAAGGATACCAGCCTGGTCGCGGTCTATGCCGACGACGTCTTCGTCACGGTGGTGTGCGAGGAGAAGAACGGGCTGGTCGGCACCAGCCGGCTGATGCTCATGTTCAGCGCCAAGGACATGCAGCTCAAGCAATGGACGGTGACGGATCCGCAGGGCTACGACACCACCGTCGCGGTGTTCAATCTCGACACCAGCAAGAAGCCCGATCCGGCCATGTTCCGCATCGATTACACGCGGTATCGGAACTGACGGTCTGCGGCCTGGGAAAGGTTTTTGTCATGGCCGGGCTTGTCCCGGCCATCCCGCTTAGGAAGGCAAGCCGTTGCCCGCCTTAGCGGGATGCGCGGGACAAGCCCGCGCATGACGGTGACAAAAGCCTCGGCAGATACTAGTTATTTCGAATGCCCCTCAAAGTCGCCACCTGGAATATCAACTCCGTCCGCCTGCGCATCGATCTGGTCGCCAAGTTCATCAAGAGCACGCGGCCGGATGTGTTGTGCCTGCAGGAGACCAAATGTCCGGACGACGCCTTCCCGCTCAAGCGGTTTAGCCGGCTCGGCTATGAGCACGTCGCGCTCAACGGCCAGAAGGGCTATCACGGCGTCGCGGTGGTTTCGCGCCTGCCGTTCGACAGCTCCAAGTTCGAGAACTTCTGCGGCAAGACCGATTGCCGCCATATGTCCGTGGTGCTCGGTGAGCGTGCCGGCCTGAAGGATCCAATCCGGCTGCATAACTTTTACGTTCCGGCCGGCGGTGACGAGCCCGATCCCGAAATCAATCCCAAGTTCGAACATAAGCTGTCGTTCCTCGATGAGATGAAGGAACACATGGGCCTGCGTCCGGCGCAGAGCGAGCGCGCCATCCTGGTCGGTGACCTCAACGTCGCGCCGCTTGAGCACGACGTCTGGAGCCACAAGCAGATGCTCAAGGTCGTCTCGCATACGCCGATCGAATGCGAGAAACTCAACCTCGCGCGCGCGGCCGGCGGCTGGGTCGACACGATGCGCGTGCATACGCCGGAGCCGGAGAAGCTCTATACGTGGTGGAGCTATCGGGCGATGGAGAACTGGCGCATCTCAGATCGCGGCCGCCGTCTCGATCATGTCTGGACTTCGGACGCGCTCGCGGGGCAAGTGTCGAAGATCAAGATCTTCAAGGACTATCGCGGCGTCGAGAAGCCGTCCGACCACGTGCCGGTGCTGGCGACGATCGAAGACTAAGCCGCCGGTCGCCGTCCGCTCCGCGCCAGGAAGCCGCTGCCTGCGGACGTGATCGCGATACTCATGCCGTTGCCGGGCATGGGCGTGCGCGCTACCAGCCCGCGGTCGAGCGCCTCTTCCCACACCGCCAGCCGCGGACACGATGTCCGCCATGCTTCCATGGTCTGCGCGTAAGTGCGGGGCTCTTTGGCGATCCATTCGAGCAGATCGAGCACCAGGCTATCGAGCCCGTGTTCCTGCGCCTTCGCCGTTGTGGTCATCGCACCACCTCTCATGTCGCTGCCGCGGCGGCGAGGATAACGGGTCGGTTTGGCGATTCCCAGGCGATGCACGGCGGGCTTGGCGTACCCCACAAAAGGTGAGGCCCCGGTTCTTGCGAACCGGGGCCTCGTACGGGAGGGACAGTGCCGGGTTTCCGCCCCTTCCGCGAGCCGTCAGCCGTTGCCGGCTATTACTGCACGGTTTCGCCGTGCAGCGTGATGTCGAGGCCTTCCTCTTCGCCCTGCTCGGTCGGGCGCAGCCCGACGATCGCCTTGACGATGTAGAGGATGATGGCCGTGGCGATCGCCGTGTAAACGATCGTCACCGCGATGCCGTAGACCTGGGTCATGACGCTGGCATCTTTGCCGAGTTCGTTGACCGAGACGTCCGCGAACACGCCAGTGAGCAGCGCACCGATAATGCCGCCGACGCCATGGACGCCGAACGCATCGAGGGAGTCGTCGTAGCCCAGCGCCTTCTTCACGTGGACCGCGGCGATGTAGCAGCCGACGCCGGCAACGATGCCGATGATCAGCGCGCCGGTCGGATTGACGAAGCCCGATGCCGGCGTGATGGCGACGAGACCCGCGACCGCGCCGGACACGATGCCGAGCAGGCTCGGCTTCTTGGCGATGATCCATTCGGCGAACATCCAGGCGAGGGCCGCAGCGGCGGTCGCAACCTGGGTGTTGATCATCGCGGCGCCAGCGAGTGCATTCGAGGCAACCGCCGAACCCGCATTGAAGCCGAACCAGCCGACCCACAGCAGCGAGGCGCCGATGAAGGACCAGGTCAGGTTATGCGGCGCCATTGCGACGGTGCCGTAGCCTTTACGCTTGCCGAGGATGATGGCGCACATCAGACCAGCGATACCGGCGTTGATGTGAACCACGGTGCCGCCAGCGAAGTCGAGCACGCCAGCCGAACCAAGGAAACCGCCGCCCCAGACCCAGTGGGCGATCGGGCAGTAGACGAAGATCAGCCACAGACCCATGAACCACATCATCGCCGAGAACTTCATGCGCTCGGCGAAGGCGCCGGCGATGAGGGCCGGCGTGATGATGGCGAAGGTCATCTGGAACATGATGAACACCGTCTCGGGGATCGTCGCCGCGAGCGAGTTCGTCGTGGTCGCGCCGACGCCGGCGAGGAACAGCTTCGAGAAGCTGCCGATGTAGGCGTTCATGCTGCCTTCGGTAAAGGCCATCGAGTAGCCGACGATCATCCAGAGCACGGTGACCAGGCAGGTGATGGCGAAGGACTGCATCACGGTGGCGAGCACGTTCTTCTTACGCACCATGCCGGCATAGAAAAGGCCGAGGCCCGGAATGGTCATCATCAGAACGAGAGCGGTCGAGGTCAGCATCCAGGCGGTGTCGCCTGTGTCGAGCTTCGGGGCTGCAGCGGCCGCAGGTGCGGCGGCCGGAGCCGCCGGCGCGGCGGTCTGCGCCAGTGCACCGTCGGCGAGAAGAACGGCGGCGGCGAGCGCGGCGAGCGCGATCAGCCCCGCACTCGAAACTTTCTTCAACGTCATGGTCTACTCCTATCGATATTGTTCGGTGCGGGTGTCAGAGCGCCGCAGCATCGGTCTCGCCGGTGCGGATACGCACAGCGTGATCGAGGCCGAAGACGAAGATCTTGCCGTCGCCGATCTGTCCGGTCTTGGCAGCACCGCTGATGGCGCTGACGACCTTGTCGACCTGGTCCGAAGCGACCGCAACTTCGACTTTGATCTTCGGAAGGAAGCTCACCGCGTACTCAGCACCGCGATAGATTTCCGTATGCCCCTTTTGACGCCCGTACCCCTTGACCTCAGTAACGGTCAGCCCCTGCACTCCGATGGAGGTCAGAGCGTCACGGACCTCGTCGAGCTTGAAGGGTTTAATGATGGCCATGACGATTTTCATGGATTCGATCCCCGCTTGAGCCCCTTTTGTTACGTACACGCAGTGCGGGCAGTTTCACTGGACCCAGCCGACGAAGCGCATTTCGCAGGCAAGGCTGCCAAGAGGGAATCAAACGCCGTGCCAGATCGCCGCGGAGGGGCTATCGGACTGATTCGGCAAGGGGAATCGGGAATGACCCGAAAGCGGCTGCGGACCGAGGCAGACTGCCGCTTAGATTTGCGCCAAGAATTAAGCAGCTTGCTTAAATAACATGCAATGGTAAGGGGGTGATTAAAGCTCCGCCCGCCGGCTGAGAGCCGGTGGTAATAGGATGGGGAATAAGTCGGTCTTTGAGAGCTTTGGCGCCCTCGAACCTGGCTTTAGAGGGCGTCGACGTCGGTTTCGCCGGTTCGGATGCGCAGCGCCTGTTCGACGGGAGTGACGAAGATCTTGCCGTCGCCGATCTTGCCGGTCTTGGCCGCGCTGGAGATGGCCTCCACCGCCCGGTCGGCCTCGCCGCTGGCGACCACGATCTCAAGGCGCAGCTTGGGTAGGAAATTCACGGCGTATTCGGCGCCGCGATAGACCTCGGTATGGCCCTTCTGGCGACCGTAGCCCTTCACTTCGGTGACGGTCATGCCGTGGATGCCGACCCGGGTGAGGGCGTCCCGCACCTCGTCGAGCTTGAACGGCTTGATGATGGCGATCACGAGCTTCATGGCATCCCCCGGCTGGCGTGCGGACCGAAGCTAGCCGCAGGCAGCCCGGACCTTAAGTGGCATTATGACCGCACCCACAGACAGATGCGAGCGCATCAGTCTGCTTTGTGCGCACTTTGGCAACACGACCGGCCTACTGCGCCGGGACGGTCAGATCGAGATCCTTGATGGCCTCAGGCAGCGTTTCGCGGACCTGAGCGGCCGTCATGCCGGGCGTGATGCGGCGGTCGTACAGGAGCGTCAGCAGCGCGCGGTCGTAGACGGTGAGATAGCCGACCATGCGTTTCTGGTTGAGCGTGGTCCACGGGTTGCGCTGGTCGTGGTTCGACAGGCCGAAGGCGTGCAGCATCTCGTGATAGGCGCAGTCGAAGAACACGTTGTCGCCCTTGTCGACGATGACGAAGGTGACCGAGCGCACGATGTCGCCTTCGGTGGTCGACTTGACGCTGGTCATGCATTGCGGGTCGGTGCGGGCGACGAAGTCGCGCGTGATCCGGACGCCGAAAGCTTCCTCGAGCGCGGCCTTGAAGTCCTTCTCGTCGATCAGCCGCACCTCGATGTCGCCGCCGCGCGTTCCCTCCGCCACGGACAAATTCAGCCCCGGCACCTGGCGCGCATAGTCCTCGACGATGGCGCGCATCGACGCGACGCGGTCGACGCTGCCGCCATGGATGATGCGGGCCTGGATCGGATGATCGAAGCGGCGGATGCCGCGCGGCTTGGCGCCGATGCGCAGATCCGAACCGAAGGCGAGCGCGAAGAATCCGCGCGTCAACTCGGCGGCGGTGAAGCGCGTGTATTGCGCCGGCGCGCCGCGGATGCTGCCGGCCGGCGGCGGCTCGCGATTGGACGCGGCGAGCGCCGGCAGAGCGACGGCACAGAGGAGAGCGCAGGTGGCGAGTGCGCGTTTCATACCCAGCCGAGTCAGGACTTGCGCCGCTCCCGCACCAGGCCTTCCTGGGCTACCGAAGCGACGAGCGTGCCGTCGCGGGTGAATATAAGGCCGCGCGACAGGCCGCGCGAGCCATGCAGATTGGGTGAATCCTGCGCGTAGAGCAGCCACTCGTCGGCGCGGAACGGCCGGTGCAACCACAAAGCATGATCGAGGCTGGCGGCCATGAAGTCGCTTTCGAACAAGGTGCGTCCATGACGCGTGAGCGCGGCATCGAGCAGAGTCAGATCGGAGGCGTAAGCCAGCACCGCCTGATGGATGGCGGGATCATCCGGCAAGCGCTCAACGGTACGGAACCAGACGTTGAAATTGCCCTCGGGATATTTCTTGCCGGCGTAACGATCGATCTCGACCGGGCGCATCTCGATCGGCCGTTCGCGCTCGTAATAGCGCCGCACCGGTTCGGGCAAGGAGGGCAGCAGCTTCTCGCGCATCTCGGTTTCGTCCGGCAGCTTCTCCGGTGGCGTCACGTCAGGCATCGAGGCCTGATGATCGATGCCTTCTTCCTGCGCGTGGAACGACACCAGCATGGAGAAGATCGGATGGCCATGCTGGCGCCCGGTGACGCGGCGGGTGGTGAAGCTCTTGCCGTCGCGGATGCGGTCGACGTCGTAGATGATCGGCACCTTGGGATCGCCCGGCAGGATGAAATAAGCGTGCATCGAATGCGGCAGGCGGTCGGCATCGACCGTACGTACGGTCGCGACCAGAGCCTGCGCGATCACCTGTCCGCCGAAGACGCGCTGCCAGCCGGTCTGCGGCGAGCGGCCGCGGAACAGGTTCACGTCCAAAGGTTCGATGTCGAGGATGGCAAGAAGGTCTTGAACGGCTGACGACATAGGAGCGCGGGCTTTCCTGGGACTGGCAGGTCAGTGACGCCGGGCATCGGCACGAAGTCAAGCCGCGCAAAAGATGCGGGCGGCGGAAGGGCCCGCCGCCCGTCAACATCTCGCCCGCGCGCCAACGGCGTGTCCGATCGTCAGGCCGCGAAATAGGCCAGCGCCGCGACGACGACGAACATGAGCCCCACCCAGATCAGGGTTTGGGTCATGGCACTTTGGGTTTCTGAGGCTGGGGTTTCGGTTGCCATGGAAATATCTCCTCCATTGGCTGAGGGACCTAGGACCCGGCGTTCCGGACCCTATCGAATCCCGAACTTCTTATACTTTAGTCTAATATCATTGGCGTTGTAAGGGGGCAGGTCTGAAAATTTCACAGGGTGCTGCAAGTGCCTGAATGAACTAGGGTAGCGGCGCTGGCGCCGGGCCGGAAGTGGCCGCGCGGCACGGGGACCGAAGAATGACGGCAGGGAAGCGGCAGCGGCACGACGTGGTGATTGGCGGAGCGGGCTTCGCCGGCTTGGCGCTCGCCATCGCGCTGCGCCAGGGGTTGGGCGACAGCTTTAAGGTCGCGGTCGCCGACCCGGCGCTGGTGAACGAGAAATCGAAGGACCCGCGCGCTTCGGCCATCGCGGCCGCGGCACGCCGGCTGTTCGAGGCGATCGGCGTCTGGCAGGCGGTTGAGGAGCAGGCGCAGCCGATCCTCGACATGGTGGTGACCGACAGCAAGCTCGATGACACGGTGCGGCCGACCTTCCTGACCTTCGGCGGCGAGGTCGAAGAAGGTGAGCCCTTCGCGCATATGGTCGAGAACCGGTTGCTGGTCGACGCGCTGGTCGACAAGGCGAAGGCACACGGCATCGATCTGCGCGCGACCGCGGTCAGGGACTTCGAGCACGCGCGCAACAGCATCGACGTGCGCTTCGCCAATGACGAGATGATGTCGGCGCGGCTTCTGGTCGGCGCCGACGGCGCGCGCTCGGCGATCCGCGAGCATGCCGGCATCGCCACGCATGGCTGGAGCTACAATCAATCGGCCATCGTCACGACGGTGGCGCATGAGCGGCCGCATCACGGCCGCGCGGAAGAACACTTTCTGCCATCGGGACCGTTCGCGATCCTGCCGCTGACCGGCAACCGCGTCTCGATCGTGTGGACGGAGACGTCGCGCGAGGCCGATCGCATGGTGGCGCTACCCGACGACGAATTCCTGGTTGAGCTGGAGAAGCGTTTCGGCCTGCATCTCGGCGATTTGCAGGTGATCGGGCCAAAGCGCGCCTTTCCGCTCGGGCTGTTCACCGCGCGCTCCTTCATTGGCGAGCGGCTCGCACTGATCGGCGACGCCGCGCATGTCATTCATCCGATCGCGGGCCAGGGCCTCAACATGGGCTTGCGCGATGTCGCGGCTTTGGCGGAAGCGGTGGCGGATGCGGCGCGGCTCGGCCTCGATATTGGCGCGCCGGATGTGCTGACGCGCTATCAGCGCTGGCGCCGCTTCGACACCATGGCGATGGGTGTCGCCACCGACGGCTTGAACAAATTGTTCTCCAACCACTCCGATGTGCTGCGCCTCGCGCGCGATGTCGGTTTGGGCTTGGTCGAACGCCTGCCGGCCCTGAAGCGCACCTTCATTCGCGAGGCGGCCGGTTTCACCGGCGATGTGCCGAAGCTGCTGAAGGGCGAGGGGGTTTAGGCGCATATCGCCAAGCGCGTATTGCGATTGACTGTAATATCGCTATATGCGATATTACAGCATGCCGATCACGTTCACGCCTACGGCATTACGCCAGTGGACGAAACTCAGCCCGGATGTCCGTAGCCGGATCAGGGATAAACTCGAATCTTTTGCGGAAACGGGAATTGGCGACGTTAAGCGTCTCAAGGGTCGGGCGGGCTCCCGATTGCGGGTCGGCGATTGGCGTCTGATCTTCTATGCCGATGGCGATATGATTGTCGTCGTCGCCGTCGGACACCGACGCGATATCTACGACTGAGGGGACGCTATGAGCGTGCGCTACGAGAAGACTGCTAAGGGTGAAGTGGCGATCCTGCCGCGCAAGGATTACGAAGCGCTGGTCGCAAAAGCAGCCGAGGCCGACGAGGATATCGGTGTTGCACGGCTTGTCGCGCGCGCGCGCAAGGAAGTGGCCGAAGGCGCGCCGCTCATTCCGATGGAAGTCGCGGAGCGCATTGCTGATGGCGAGCATCCGATTCGTGTGTTGCGTAAGTGGCGCGACATGACGCAGATGCACCTGTCGCATCGCACGAATATCGGCCAGGGCTATATTTCCGATCTCGAAAGCGGGCGGCGCAAGGGAACGGTAGCGGCCCTGCGCGTCATTGCCGAAGCGTTGCGCGTTCCGCTGGACATGCTGGTCACCGACTGAAAGCCGTCGACCGCCTTACGTCAGCGGCACGCTGCCGACATGATCCTTGAACGCCTGGCGCGCTGAGATGATGGCGTACCAGCGGTCGACGTTCGGCATCGACGGACGGTCCTTGATCAGGTTGACGAAGCGATAGCAGACGCAGCCGACCGGAATGTCGCCGTAGGAGAAGGCATCGCCGGCGACATAGGCCGACTTGCCGAGACGCTTGTCGAGCATGGCCATCGCCTCGATGGTCTTCTTGGTCTGGGTCTCGATGACATTGTGGTCGCGTTTTTCCGGTGGCGTGCGGATCAAGCCCCAGAAGACCGGTGTGATCGCCGGATTGGCGACCGACAACATCCAGTCCATCCATTGGCTGGCGAGTGCGCGTGTCCTGATGTCCTTCGGCTCCAGTAGACCGGTCTTGTCGTGCTTGGCGGCGAGATAGCGCACGATCGAGTTCGACTCCCACAGAATGAAACCGTCGTCTTCCTCCAGCGTCGGCACCAGCGCGTTCGGGTTCATCGCGAGGTATTCAGGCTCTTTGGTCTTGCCGAAGGCGCCGCCGACATCGAGGCGCGTGTGCTCGACATTGAGCTCGCCGAGTGTCCACATCACCTTCTGCACGTTGATGGAGTTGTTACGGCCCCAGATTTTGAGCATTGGCATTTCCCCGGAAGTTTCTTGTCTGAGTTGGACTGTCATCCTGAGGAGCGAGCGCAGCGAGCCTCGAAGGATGACGGGTCGGACGTGTGCGGTTTACTCCAGCCGCCGTGCTTCTTCCGGCAGCATGATCGGGATGCCGTCGCGGATCGGATAAGCGAGCTTGGCCTTGCGTGAGACGAGTTCCTGCTTCTCGGCGTCGTATTCCAGCGGGCCCTTGGTCAGCGGGCAGACCAGGATCTCCAGGAGCTTGGGATCGACGCTGCCGGCGGGGCGCTCGGTGGGGGGGACGGTGGACATGGATTCTCCCGACGAATGACGCGGGCGTTATAGCATGGCGCAGGCGCAATGCATGTTGTCCCGGGCGAGCCAACGGGTCCGCGCGAAGCGCGGCCCGATGACAGGCTCCGCGAGGCCCGGGACCCATACCCCTGCTCTATCGAGAGGGCACGGTGTATGGGTTCCCATCGCAAGTCGGCTGTAGCCGACTTGCGCACTCAACATGGCAGACATCGGGTGAACCCGATGTCTGCGCGCGGGGACGACAGCCACAACTATTGCAATTGCGGCTCACCTTCGGTGTTCTTCTTGGCGAGATCGATCTCTGTGATGGCGACCAGGATCTCGGCGCGAGTCTTGAGATCGGGCGCTTCGAGGAGCGCCTGCTTCTCGGCCGGGCCGTAAGGCGACATCATCGACAGCGCGTTGACCAGCGCCTCGTTCGGCGCCTTGTCGATGCCGTCCCAATCGGCCTTCAACTCATTGGCCTTCAGGAAAGCGCGCAGCGCCGTGAGCAGCGCCTCGCGGTCGACCGCATCTTCGCCTTTGCGGGCGACGAAGTCGCTGGCGAAGGGCGCGAAGGTGACGCGGCATTGCCGGTAGGCGGTGGCGACGGTGAGCTCAGCCTCGATGCGGAAACGCGCCACGCCGGTGAGCTCGATCATGTAGCGGCCGTCGCCGCTCTCGGCGAGCTGGGTGATGCGGCCGACGCAGCCGATGCTGTAGAGCGGCGGCTTGTCGGGCGGGCCATCCTGCGCCGGATCGGGCTGGATCATGCCGATCAGCCGGTGGCCGTCGCGCAAGGAATCATCGATCATCGCCAGATAGCGCGGCTCGAAGATGTTGAGCGGCATCTGCCCGCGCGGCAACAGCAACGCGCCCGGCAGCGGGAAAACCGGGATCACACCGGGGAGATCGATCGGTCCGCGATATTGGGCGTTCATCGGCATTAGTTGGGCCTCACGCTGAAACGTCTCTCCATGCGCCGGCCTCTCCTCTCCGCCGCTCATTCCCGCGAAAGCGGGAATCCAGCGCTGGGTCCCCATCCCAAGTCGGCTGTTGCCGACTTGGGCAACTTAATATGGCAGACATCGGGTAAACCCGATGTCTGCGTGCGGGGACGAGCGGAAAACTGCTTACGCAAACAAAATCGACGACAGCCGCTTGCGGCCTTCGACCGCCGCCGGATCGGCGAAGCCCCAGGCTTCGAAGAACTGCACGAGCTGCTTACGCGCACCGTCCTCGTTCCACTTGCGATCGCGCTTGATAATTTCAAGCAGATGATTGGCGGCCTCCTCGCGCTTGCCCTGCGCATTGAGCGCAATGGCGAGATCGAAACGCGCCTGATGATCGAGCGGATCAGCCAACACTTTCGATTCCAGCTCGGCGAAGGGTCCAAGCGATTGCGCCTGCTCGGCGACTTCCAGCGCGGCGCGCGCGGCGGCAACCGCCGCATCGTTGCGCTTGGCTTCCGGCACCAGCGCCAATGTCTGCTTGGCCTGCTCCAGCGCGCCGGTCTCGACATAGCAGCGCGTCAAGCCTGCCAGCGCATGGATGTTCGCGGCGTCTTCCTGCAGCAATTGTCCATAGAGCGCGGCGGCGCCGGCGGCGTCGCCTTCGAGCAGCGCGGCATCGGCGGCCTTCAGCAGATCTTGGTCATCGCCGCTGATCTTGCCTTTGGTCAGGCGCTCCAGGAATTGCACCACCTGGCCCTCGGGCAGCGCGCCCATGAAGCCGTCGGCCGGCTGGCCATTGACGAAGGCGATCACGGCCGGGATCGACTGGATACCCATCTGGCCGGGAATGGCCGGATGCTCGTCGATATTCATCTTGGTGAGCTTGACCTTGCCCTTGGCCGCCTTCACCGCCTTTTCGAGGATGGGCGTGAGCTGCTTGCAGGGGCCGCACCAGGGCGCCCAGAAGTCGACCAGCACCGGCTGGCGCTTGGACTCCTCGATGACGTCCTTCATGAAGCTTTGGGTGGTGATGTCCTTCACCACGTCAGCCGTCGTCGTCGCCCCGCCGTTCTGCAGCATCGTTCCTCGCCTTAACCGGCCCGCATCCAATATGTCGCGGCCGAAATCCCAGGTTCCAATGCCGGATTAGATGGTCATCCGGCAAGCGATTGCAATCGGTTACTCGGTTTCCGCCGGCAGGCCCGAAACCCGCTCGATGCGGGGCTCGTGGCCGGTGGAGCGGAGGAACCGGACCAGGTCGTCGCGCCCGATCGTGGTCGTCATGGTGTTGTCGAGCGGGTGATAATTAAGCACCTCGTGCTCCATCATGGCCGCGTCCAGCACCACGGTGACCCGGCCCTCGGTGTCGTTGATGGCGCCGAACGGCGTCACCGACCCCGGCGCCACGCCCCAAACCTCGCGCAACAGGTCGGCCGCGCCGAAGGAGAATCGTCCGATGGCGCCCAGAACACGGTGCAGACCCTTGAGGTCGATCAAGGCGTCCTCCAGGGCGACGATGAGATAAAGGGCCGATTTCTTGTCGCGCAGGAACAGATTCTTGGTGTGGCCGCCGGGAATTGTGCCGCGCAGGCCCTGCGACTGCTCGACGGTGAAGAGCGGCGGGTGCTTGACGGTACGATGGGATATGCCCAGCGCATCGAGCGCGGTGAACAAATCGGTAGAACTTTTCGGCATGACTGCAAGGTTCCGGCAAGGGCCGGGGTTTACCTAGCATCTGCCCAGCGGAGGTCGAAACCATGCGCAAAATCTTGCTTGCCGTCGTCTTACTAGCAGCAGCCCTGCTGTTCGATTTGCGGCCGTCGGCGGCCTCCGGCGCCGCGCCCTGGTGCGCGGTGATCAACATGGGGCCGGGCGATGCTTATTGGGATTGCCAATATCCTTCGATTGAGGCCTGCCGGCCCAATATCCTCTCCGGCAACCGGGGCTTCTGTAACCCCAATCCCAGCTGGGGCGGTTGGTACGGCCCGGGGGAACCGCCCCGCAAGCGCGGAAAGCGTCGTCCGCGGCACGGCTGAAATAGCCGCAAGCGAGTGGTTGCAAGCCGGGGGGTGAGTGGCTATAGGAACGCCCTGGCAGCCGGCCCGGTGACGGGACCCGGCAACTTCACTACCGGATGCGGGTGTAGCTCAGGGGTAGAGCACGACCTTGCCAAGGTCGGGGTCGAGGGTTCGAATCC
>JANLJK010000391.1 GCA_029255525.1 Pseudolabrys sp. | reverse complement strand
GTCGCCCCGCCGCGGGGCGTTGACGCGCGCGCGTGGGTGGAGCGGGCGGGGCCTCTTCTTCCCGCCCCCTGAAAGGGGGAGGTCGCTCGCCCATCGCGAAGCGAGGGCGAGCGGGTGGGGGTCTATCACCGCGCTAGCAATGACCCCCTCCCTGACCCTCCCCCTTTCAGGGGGAGGGAACGCGGACGCCGTGCCGCTTACACCACCCCGAACACCGCCAGCGCCAGCACGGCCTGCGCCACGAAGCCGACGGCAAAAGCGAGCGTGCGCGCCACCGGAATGCCGAGCGCGTAGACGATGGCGTGCGCGAGGCGGGCCCAGAAATAGACCGCGCAGGCGATGACGGTCGCGGGCGTCGAGTGGCCGATATTGTCGAGGATCAGCACCAAAGGCGCGAACACGACGAGATTATCGACCGCGTTGGTGTGGGCGAAATAGAGCCGCTGCGCCCAGGGCGATTGCGGCGTGTCGTTGCGCGAGGGGTTGGCCATCGCGCCCATCAGCCCGCGCACCTTGCAGCGGTCGAGGACATAGGGAATCCACAGCACCCCGGTCAGGATGACCGTCAGGGTCAGCCACAACAGTTCCTTCGACATCGTCACGCCCTCGCTTGCACCCGGAGTCGGGCCGGGAGATTAGGAGATGGCGGCCCCGCTGTCGCGGCCCATGCCCGTCACGCGCCTGTTATTTCACAGGATGGGCGGCCTTCCCCGAGGCCGGTCGGATGGGTTATCAGCGGGTGGGCAATGGGAGGCAGGCCGGCAGCATGACCGAACAGGATGCCGTTGACGTCAAATTGTTCCGCAGTGTCATGGGCCGCTTCACCACCGGCGTCACCGTGATCACCACCGAGATCGAGGGCGCGGTGCGCGGCATGACCGCCAACGCCTTCATGTCCGGCTCGCTGACGCCGCCTTTGTGCATCATCTCGGTCGCCAAGAAGGCGCGCATGCACGCCGCACTCGGCATCTCCGGTCATTTCGGCGTCAGCATCCTGGCGCATGGCCAGGAGCGCATCAGCCAGCATTTCGCCGGCCAAGGCGCGGCCGATCCGGATCTCCTGTTCGAGCACATGCAGGGCATTCCGGTGCTGGCCAATGTCAGCGCGGCGATCGCGGCCAAGGTCGCGGCGACGCATGACTGCGGCGACCACACCATCTTCATCGGTCATATCGTCGGCATGCGCGACGATGCGCGCGCGCCGCTCGTCTATCACGGCGGCAAATACGCGACGGTCCACCACAAGAAGGACGTGCCGAGCGATCCGTCGATCGACTTCTGGGAGCTAGAGCCAGAGTGAGCGGGCGACGACGTAAAGCCCGACGGCGATGATGATGCCGGCGAAGATGCGCGATAGCGCATTCTTGTGGCCGGCGAGATGGCCCGCGAGCCGGATACCGAGAAGGCCGCCGAGCGCGCCGCCGAGGATGAACAGGCCGGCGAGCGGCCAGTCGACAAGTCCCGACACGGCGTAGCTCGCCGCGGTGGTCAGCCCGAAGGCGGTGACCGCAACCAACGACGAGCCGATGGCGTTGATCAGGGGCATGGCGGTGGCGCCGATCAGACCGGGCACCACCAGAAAACCGCCGCCGATGCCGAAGAAGCCTGACAGCAGGCCGACCAAAAAGCCGATACCGATCAGCCAGGGCAGCAAGCGCCGGACGCTGGCCGCGGTGAGCGTTACGTCGGGATCGCCGCCGGATTTGCGCGCGCGCAGCAGCAACAGGCCGATGACGATCATCAGGGTGCCGAAGGCCGCGAGCAGCCGGGTGCCGTCGACCATCTTGCCGAGCTGCGCGCCGGCCGCGGCGCCGACGACGCCGGCCATCGCAAAGACCAGCGCGCAGGGCCATTTCACCGTGCCGGCGCGGGCATGGCCGGCAAGATTGGCCGCGGCGCTGATGGCGACGGCGATGGCGCTGGTGCCGATCGCGACATGCGCGTTCGGCACGCCGACGACATAGACGAGCAGAGGCACGGCCAGGATCGAGCCGCCGCCACCGACAAGGCCGAGCGTGAAGCCGACCGCGCTGCCGGAGAGGACAGCCAGCAGCGCGGTGAGTGTCGTCATTGCGCGGACGCCGCCATGCGCTTGTTCCAGGGCATCAACAGCAACACGCGCGCCATCGGGCAGTTGCCGGTGATGCCGGCGAAGACCAGGCCGGCCCCGACAAAGGCCGACACAGCGTAAAAGCTCGGCGACACAAAGGCGCCAAGCAGGATACCGATCAGCGCAAGACCGCCGGCCCCGATCTGCACCTGGCGCATGAGGTCGATCGGTGCGCCGCGGTCGAGCGTGACGGGGAGACCGGCCTTCTTCCAGGCGTCGATGCCGCCTTCGAGCACGTAAGTTTCGCAGGATGATGCCGCGGCGGCGAGGCGGCCGGCATTGCCCTTGGTGCGCGCGCCGGAGCGGCAATGGAAGACGACGATCTCGTCGCCCTCGCGCGCCACGGTGCCATTGCCGATGACGCTTA
The DNA here is from genome assembly GCA_029255525.1 of Pseudolabrys sp. Taxonomy (GTDB): domain Bacteria; phylum Pseudomonadota; class Alphaproteobacteria; order Rhizobiales; family Xanthobacteraceae; genus Pseudolabrys. The sequence goes on along the minus strand of JANLJK010000391.1, from coordinate 15,899 downwards.
GCGCGTGATGGCGGGCGCCGGGGATGCGCTCGCGCGCATGTTCGTCGGCCTCGCGGATGTCGATCAGTATGGCGCCCTTGCGCACCAGCTCGGCGGCGTCGGCGGGGGAAATGGTCTTCAGGTCGGTCATCGTCGTTCTCTCGGTGGGTTGTTGGTTTTGCCGCCGGTTAAGGCGGTGATGGTCACGGGCAGTAGATGTCTTTGAGCAGCATCAAGAGCCGCGCGGCGTTCTCGTCGGCGATGCGGTAGAACACCGTCTGCGCCTCGCGCCGGGTGGCGAGCAGGCCTTCCTCGCGCATCTTGGCGAGATGCTGCGACAGGGCGGACTGGCTCAGACCCACCGCGCCGGCGATGTCGTTGACCGACATCTCGCCCTTGAGCGCCAGCCGGCAGAGGATCAACAGCCGGTTCTCGTTGGCGAGCAGCTTCAGGAGTCCCGCCGCTTCCGCCGCCTTGCGCTCGAGTTCCGCCATGCCGGACTCGTCCGGCAAGTTGCTAAAGTGGGCCGCCCGCGGGGCCATGGGATTCTCCGTCGGTTGGGCTTGCCGTAAATTAGATATTGCTAAATTAGATATTTCTAATATATATGTCAAGCCCAAGGACAGACATGATGTACGGACGTGACGCGCGAAAGGGAGTGCAAGCCATGCCGGCAACCGCCAAGCTTGAGATCAAGCCTGAGATCAAGGCCTTCTTCGACGAGCCGACCAACACCGTCAGCTATCTGGTGTGGGACGCGGCGACCAAAGAGGCCGCCGTCATCGATCCCGTGCTCAATTTCGACCAGCGCAGCGGCGAGGCCACGGTGGAAGCGGCCGACGCGATGCTGGCGGAGGCCAAGCGGTTAGGCCTGACGATCACGCAGGTCCTGGAGACGCATGCTCACGCCGACCATCTCTCGGGCGCGCCCTATATCAAGCTCAAGACCGGCGCCAAGATCTGCATCGGCGAGCACATCAAGGATGTGCAGCGCATTTTCCGGCCGGTGTTCAACGCCATGGACGTGTCGGGCGAGGGCTCGGAGTTCGATCACCTGTTCAAGGACGGCGAGCGCTTCAAGATCGGTACCATCGACGCCGAGGTCATCTACACGCCCGGCCATACGCCGGCCTGCATCTCCTATCATATCGGCGATGCCGTGTTCGTCGGCGACACCATGTTCATGCCCGACTACGGCACCGCGCGCGCCGACTTCCCCGGCGGCGATGCGCGCCAGCTCTATCGCTCGATCCAGCGCGTGCTGTCGCTGCCGCCGCAGACGCGGCTGTTCATGTGCCACGACTACAAGGCGCCGGGCCGCGACCAATATGCCTGGGAAACCACGGTGGGCGAGGAGAAGGCGCGCAACGTGCATGTGCACGAGGGCGTCAGCGAGGACGACTTCGTCAAGATGCGCGAGAAGCGCGACGCGACGCTCGCCGCGCCCTTGCTGTTGTTGCCGTCGATCCAGGTCAATATCCGTGCCGGCAAGTTCCCGCCGGCGGAAGCCAATGGCGTGCGCTATCTTAAAGTGCCGGTGAAGCTCGCGTCGTAGACGGCGCAAGGCTCAACGCATCCAGAGCGCCGGCTGTCATGCGACGGCTGGCGCTTTTGTGTTGGGCCGTGGTGAATATCCACCTCTGTGATAACGCGCATTACGATTAGAAATTGGACAAATAGCCGTTTCTCCCCTGACACTGCGCGCCGAGCGGTCTCGGCCGCCGGCAACGCGCTTTAAAGAAAGTCGCGGCGGACCCCGGTCCGCATGCGACAGAATGTTTTGGGAGAAACGCGCATGAAACGTCGTCGCAGCCTGTCGGCTGTCTTAGCGGCTGTCTTGTCTGTGATGGGCGCCACAGGCGCCATTGCCCAGGCACAGACACAGACTTGGCCGACGAGTCCCGTGCATATCATCGTCTCGTCGGGGGCGGGCGGCACTGCCGACATCCTGGCGCGGCTGATCGGCGAACACCTGGCGCGCTCGCTCAAACAGCCGGTGGTGATCGAGGACAAGCCGGGCGCCGGCGGCAATCTCGGCGCCGCGATGGTCGCGCGCGCCAAGCCCGACGGTTATACGTTGCTGATGAGCGGCGCGCCAACGCATTCGGTCGGCCCGCACCTCTACAAGAACCTCGGTTACGAGCCGATGCGCGACGTGCCACCTTTGGCGATGGTGGCGGCGGGACCGAACCTATTGGTGGTGAATGCGTCGTTGCCGGTGAAATCGCTGCAGGACCTCATCAAGCTGGGGCGCGAGCGGAAACTGAATTATTCCTCGGCGGGTGTCGGCACCTCCGGCCATCTCGCCGCGGCGCTGCTCAAACGCTCCACCGGCATGGATGCCCGTCACGTGCCGTATAAGAGCGGTCCGGAAGCCGTCACCGGCGTGCTGTCCGGCCAGATCGATTTCATCTTCTTCACGGTGCCGTCGCTGTTGCCGCAGGTCGAGGCGGGCCAACTGCGGGCGCTCGCCATCACCAGCGCCACGCGTAGCGCCTTGGTGCCCAATGTGCCGACCGTGGCCGAACTGGGCTTTCCCGATTTCGAGGTGCTCGCCTGGTACGCCTTGTTCACGCCGCGCGATACGCCGCCGGATATCGTCGCCAAGCTGACCAGCGGTGTGCAGAAAGCAGTCGATGCGCCGGAGCTGCGCGAGAAGATGCTCAAGCTCGGCGTTGAGCCGAAATACATGGACCCGGCGCAGTTGACGGCCTACGTGGCGGCTGAATCGCCGAAGCTGGGCAAATTGATCCAAGATTCCGGCATCACGGCCCAATGACGAAGGCCGCGAGCGGCGCAATGCGCACTTTCGACTATACGCTTCATACTTATCGGCTTCGCTATGCGCGGCCGGTGCGCTGGAGTGACATTGTCGAGGAGGCGGCCCCCTTCGAGCTGCTGCGTCTGCGGGACAAAGATGGCGCGGCCGGCGTCGCCGAGATCACGGTGAAGCCGACGTGGTGCGGCGTCACCGCGCGCAGCCTGATCGCGTCGGTCGAAGAGGTCTTGATGCCGCGTCTGGCGGCGAACGATTTGTCAGACCCAGCCGCCGTGCGCCGTATTCTCGATCAGGTCCCCGATAACGAGGCGGCGAAGACTCTGATCGATTGCGCCTGCTGGGATCTTCATGCCGCGCGCCAGGGCCGGTCGCTGCGCAGCCTGTGGAACGGCGCGCCGCGCGTCGAACTGTCAGGGGCGCTGACGCGCGCGGCGCCATCGGTGATGGCCGCGGAAGCCGTCGCCATGATCGCGCGTCACGGCTTTCGCGTGCTCAAGATCAAAGGCGGGCAGGGCATCGCCACCGACCGCGCCGTGATACGCGCGGTGCGCGCAGCCGTTGGCGATACGGTGACGCTCTATGTCGATGCCAACGGCTTCTACAGCGCGGACGAGGCGTGGGCCTTCGTCGCGGCGATGGCGGAAGAAGGCGCGGTGATCGTCGAGGACCCTTGCGCGCTTGCGCCCAACCGGGCCTTTCGCCGCTTGCAGGAACAAAGCCCGGTACCGATCCTGGTCGACTTCGGCAGCACGTCGCTGCGCGATGCGGGTCTGTTCCTGGAGCAGGGGGCGCGGGCGTTGAGCATCAAGCCGGGGCGCTTCGGCCTGACGCAATCGCGCGCCATGTTGGACTTGGCGCTGCGCGAAAATTGTCAGCCGGTGGTCGGGCTGATGGGCGAAAGCCTGCTCGGCACGTTGGCCGGGCTTGCCTTTGCCTCGGCCGTGCCTGCGTCCGTGCTGCCGGCCGAATTGTCCTGGTACCTGGCGATGACCGAGCAGGTCGTCACCGTCATGCCGCCGATCGTCGACGGCTATATCGACCTGCCGGAGGTGGCCGGGTTGGATCAACTGGTCGATTGGAATGCCGTGCGGCGTTTCAGCCTGGACGCCTGACCGGTGTTCTAAGTCCAGCTCTTCACCTTCACATAGGAGCCCGGTGCGTCCTCGATGGGCTTGAGCTTGCCGCCGCCGATCTCGCGCGCCGGCACCGTCTCGGCATCGATCGCCTTGAGCCATTCGAGCCAGTCCGGCCACCAGGAGCCGGGATGTTCGGTGGCCTTCTTGAGCCAGGCCTCGACGTCGGTGCCTTCCGGCTTGTCGCCGATCCAGTACTGGTATTTCGGCTTGGCCGGCGGATTGATCACGCCGGCGATGTGACCGGAGCCGGCGAGGACGAAGCGCACCGGCCCGCCGAAATATTGCGCGCCGGTCAGCACGGACTTCGCCGGCGCGATGTGGTCCTCGCGGGTAGCGAGGTCGTAGACCGGCACTTTGACCTTGCGCAGGTCGAGCTTGGCGCCGGCGAGCTCCATCTTGCCCTTGGTCAGCTTGTTCTCGAGATAGCAGTTGCGCAGGTAGAAGGAGTGATTGGCCGCCGGCATGCGCGTGGCGTCTGAATTCCAATACAACAAGTCGAACGGGTAGGGCTTCTTGCCGCGCAGGTAGTTGTTGACGATGTAAGGCCAGACCAGATCGTTGGAGCGCAGCATGTTGAAGGCGTTCGCCATGCGCGACGCTTCCAGATAGCCTTGGCCCTTCATGTGGTCTTCGAGCTGCTTGATCTGCTCTTCGTCGACGAAGACCAGGAGGTCGCCGGCATAAGTGAAGTCGACCTGCGCGGCGAACAAGGTCGCCGATTTGACGCGGTCCTGCTTCTTGGCGGCGAGATAAGCGAGCGTCACCGACAACAAAGTGCCGCCGACGCAATAGCCGATGGCGTTGATCTTGTCCTCGCCGGTCGCCTGCTTCACCGCGTCCATCGCGGCGATGACGCCTTCGCGCATATATTGCTCGAAGTTCTTCTCGGCGAGCCTCGCGTCCGGATTGACCCAGGAGATGACGAAGACGGTGATGCCCTGGTCGACGCACCATTTGATGAACGACTTCTCGGGCGTCAGATCGAGGATGTAGTATTTGTTGATCCAGGGCGGCACGATCAGAAGCGGCGTCTTCAAGACGTCCGGCGTCGTCGCCTGGTACTGGATGAGCTGCATCAGGTCGTTCTGGAACACGACCTTGCCGGGCGTCGTCGCGAGATTGCCGCCGACGTCGAACAGGTTCGGGTCGGTCTGGCGGATCTTGAGATTGCCTTGGCCCGCCTGGATGTCCTCCGACAGCATCTGCATGCCGCGCACGAGATTCTCGCCGTGCGAGGACAAGGTCTCGCGCATCAGTTCCGGATTGGTCAGCACGAAGTTCGACGGCGAGATCGCATTGCCGATCTGCTTGACGTAGAACTCGGCCTTCTTGCGCGTGCGCTCGTCGAGCGCGGCATCCTTCACCAGTCTATCGGCCCATTGCACCGTGAGCAGGTAGGCCTGCTTGAGGAAATCGTAGAATTGGTTCTGCGACCATTCCGGATCGGCGAAGCGCTTGTCCCTCGGGTCGGCCGCCACCACCGGCTCGGCCGGCTCGCCGGCGAGCCGCTTCACAGCCTCGGCCCACAGTTCGAGATAGGCGCGGCCGAGGCTCGTCTGCAGCTCGAGGGCACGCTGCGGGTCGGACAGCCAATATTCGAGGACCTGGCCGACCGTCTTGACCAGCTCGCTCACCTCGTCGGCGAGCTCGGGTCTGATCTTGCCTTCCTCGCGCGGCTTCATATAGGCGGCCAGCGCCTTGCCGCCTTGCTCGATCATGCGGGCCGCGTTGCGCGCGTAGGCTTCGATGTCGGCCGCGGTGATGGGCGGCGCTTCTTTATCCGGGCCCGGACCCGGTTCTTTGACAGGCTTATCCATCCGTTTTCCGTCGATCGCCGCCTGGGGTGCCCGGGCAGCGGCCGTCCTCCCTCGCAAGCGACGTGCCAGCCTTTCCCGGCCGGCTGCGTCCTTGCTGACGCCATATTAGCCGGTTAACGGGGTTATGCTATAATTCCTTGAGTCTGCATCGATTTTACGACCATCCCACAGGTTTCCGACATTCATGGGACGTGGATTGAGACGAGCGGTAATCGGCGCCGCACTGTTGTCGGCCGCGCTGGCCGGCTGCGGCACGATGGGCGACCAACTGCCAGAGGCGGTCGGCGGCCTGCCGGCCGGCGCGCCGTCGCGGCCGGCCGCGCCTTATGCCTTCCCCGCCGTCCACGATATGCCGCCGGAGCGGGCGAGCCCGACCCTGTCCGAGGAAGACCAGGTGAAGCTGGAAAAGGACCTGCAAGCGACTCGCGACAAGACGGCGAGGGAAGGCGCGCAGGACGAGCCCGCCCCGGCGGGCAAAAAGAAGCCCGCGCCCGCGAAAACCACCCAGAAAACTGGCGCTAAAACCGGCACCAACACTGGCGCGAAGGCGAACCCGTGATAAAAGCCAGCCGGGGTAACGCCTGCCGGCTGGCGAGGGCAGCCGGCGCTCGATGTCGTCCCGGGCGCGAGGCAGGAAGAGCCGACTTGAAGGTCTGAACCGATGGAAGAATTTTACCGCATCCGCCGCTTGCCGCCTTACGTGTTCGAAGAGGTGAACAAGGCCAAGGCCAAGGCCCGCAACGCCGGCGCGGACATCATCGACCTCGGCATGGGCAACCCCGATCTGCCGGCGCCCGCGCATGTGCTGGACAAGCTGAAAGAGACCCTCGGCAAGCCGCGCACCGACCGTTATTCGTCCTCGCGCGGCATTCCGGGGCTGCGCCGCGCCCAGGCTGCTTATTACGAGCGCCGCTTCGGGGTGAAGCTGAACCCCGAGACCCAGATCGTCGCCACCTTGGGCTCCAAGGAAGGTTTCGCCAACGTCGCGCAGGCGATCACCGCGCCGGGCGACGTCGTGCTGGTGCCGAACCCGAGCTATCCGATTCACGCCTTCGGCTTCCTGATGGCGGGCGGCACCATCCGTTCGGTGCCGTCGGAGCCGACGCCGAACTTCTTCCACACGCTCGAGCGCGCGATCGTGCATTCGATCCCGAAGCCGATCGCGGTGGTGGTGTGCTATCCGGCCAACCCGACCGCTTATGTGGCGTCGATCGACTTCTACAAGGACCTCGTGGCGTTTGCGAAGAAGCACGAGATCCTGGTGCTGTCCGATCTCGCTTATGCGGAAGTCTATTTCGACGACAACCCGCCGCCGTCGCTGTTGCAGGTGCCGGGCGCGATGGACATCGCCATCGAATTCACCTCGATGTCGAAGACCTATTCGATGCCGGGCTGGCGCATGGGCTTCGCCGTCGGCAACGAACGCATCATCGCCGCGCTCGCGCGCGTGAAGTCCTATCTCGATTACGGTGCCTTCACGCCGATCCAGGTCGCGGCCAGCGCCGCGCTCAACGGCCCGGACGACTGCATCAAGGAGATGCGCGAGGTCTATAAGAAGCGCCGCGACGTGATGATCGAGAGCTTCGAGCGGGCCGGTTGGCACGTGCCGGCGCCGCGCGCCTCGATGTTCGCCTGGTCGCAGATCCCCGAGCCGTTCAAGCCGCTCGGCAGCGTCGAGTTCTCCAAGCTCCTGGTCGAGAAGGCGGACGTCGCCGTCTCGCCCGGCATCGGCTTCGGCGAATACGGCGAGGGCTATGTGCGTATCGCGCTCGTGGAGAACGAGCAGCGCATCCGCCAGGCCGCCCGCAACATCCGCCGTTTCCTCGAAAGCGCGCCGGAGCAGCTTCACAACGTCGTTCCGCTCGCCAACCGCCGCTGATTTCAAGACATGGTTCAAGCTCTCAGAGTGGGTGTCGCCGGTTTGGGCACGGTCGGCGCCGCCTTGATCGCCCAGGTGACGCGGCAGCACGCGGCGCTGGCCGCGCGCTGTGGCCGCCCGATCGACATCGTCGCCGTCTGCGCCCGCTCGAAGGGCAAGGACCGCGGCATCGACCTCAAGAAGATGAAGTGGTTCGACGATCCGTTCGAGCTGGCGAATGCCGACAACATCGACGTGTTCGTCGAGCTGATGGGCGGCTCCGGCGACCCGGCGAAGAGCGCGGTGGAAACCGCGCTCGCCACGGGCAAGTCGGTGGTCACCGCCAACAAGGCGCTGCTCGCCAAGCACGGCGTCAAGCTCGCCGCGCTGGCTGAAAAATACGGCGGCGCGCTCAATTACGAGGCGGCGGTCGGCGCCGCTATCCCGATCGTGAAGACGTTGCGCGAAGGGCTCGCCGGCAACGACATCCACCGCATCTACGGCATCCTCAACGGCACCTGCAATTACATCCTCACCCGGATGGAGCAGGAGGGCTTGGCCTTCGCCGACTGCCTGAAGGATGCGCAGCGCCTCGGTTATGCCGAGGCCGATCCGACCTTCGATATCGAAGGCCACGACACCGCGCAGAAGCTGTCGATCCTGGCGTCGCTTGCTTTCGGCACCAAGGTCGACGAGAGCGCGATCTATGTCGAGGGCATCTCGTCGATCGCGCCGGCCGATCTCGCCGCCGCCGACGAGCGCGGCTATCGCGTGAAGCTGTTGGGTGTCGCGGTGAAGACGCCGAAGGGCATCGAGCAGCGCGTGCACCCGACCATGGTGCGCAAGGATTCCGCCATCGCGCAGGTGATGGGCGTGACCAATGCCGTCACTGTCGATGCCGTCGGCATCAATCCGCTGACCTTGATCGGCCCCGGCGCTGGTGGCGCGGCGACCGCCTCGGCGGTGCTGTCGGACATCGCCGATGTCGCGCGCGGGCTGCGCGTGACGCCGTTCGGCCAGCCGACGGCGCGGCTTTCCGGCGTGCAGAAGGCGCCGATGCAGCGCCACGAAGGCGGCTATTACATCCGCCTGCAGGCGCGCGATAAGCCGGGCTCGGCGGCGACCATCGCCAAGCGGCTTGCCGAGCAGGAAATTTCGCTGGAATCGATCGTGCAGCGGCATGCCAAGGGCGCGCCGGAGCATGTGGTGAAGGGCGGTTCCGTCCCGGTCATCCTCCTCACTTATGCGACCAGCGAGGATGCCGTGCGCAAAGCCCTGGCCGCGGTGGGCCGCGATAAGGTGACGTCGGGCCGGCCGCAAGTGATCCGGATCGAGAAGAACTGAGTTATAGAGCAGGTGGCAGGGCCGGCGAGGGCGCCGCCTGCCGCGATTGAGGGGAGTGAAATACGATGGCGTCAATCACCGTCCAGCACGATCTCCTGTTGGAGCGTATCCTGTCGCTGGAAATCGTGCGCGTGACCGAACGCGCGGCGGTGTCATCGGCGCGCTTGCGCGGCCACGGCAAGGACAAGGCCTCCGACCAGGCGGCGGTCGACGCCATGCGGCGCGAGTTGAACAAGCTGCCGATCGACGGCACCGTGGTGATCGGCGAAGGCGAGATCGACGAAGCGCCGATGCTGTTCATCGGCGAGCAGGTCGGCAACAAGCAGGGCCCGAAGGTCGACATCGCGGTCGATCCGCTGGAAGGCACGACGCTCTGCGCCAAGAACATGCCGGGCGCCATCGCCACCATCGCCATGGCCAATGGCGGCACGCTCTTGCACGCGCCCGACTGCTACATGGAAAAGATCGCCATCGGCCCGGGCTGCCCGAAGGGCACGATCGATCTCGACGCGCCGCCGGAAGAGAACATCCTGAATCTGGCTAAGGCGAAGGGCGTGAAGCCCTCCGAGATCACCGCGATCCTGCTCGATCGTCCGCGCCACGCCGATATCATCGCCGCGGTGCGCAAGACCGGCGCGGCCGTGTCGCTGATCTCGGACGGTGACGTCGCCGGCGTGATCCACTGCGCCGAGCCGAAGACCGGCATCGACATCTATCTCGGCATCGGCGGCGCGCCGGAAGGCGTGCTGGCGGCGGCGGCTTTGCGCTGCATCGGCGGCCAGATGCAGACGCGGCTCATCATCGACACCGAAGAGCTGCGCGAGCGCACCATCAAGATGGGCATCAAGGACCCGAAGAAGGTCTATCACATCGAGGACATGGTGCGCGGCGACTGCCTGTTCGCGGCCACCGGCGTGACCACGGGCGCGATGCTCGACGGCGTCAAGTTCGGCAAGGACGTGATCGAGACCGATACCGTCGTGATGCGTTCGGTCACCGGCACGGTGCGCCGCGTGCGCGCCGAGCACCGCCAGTTCGAGAAATTCCACCTCGACTGAGACTTGCCGCACGCTCGCTTCACCTCTCCCCGAAGGGGAGAGGTGCCTTCAGTGCCTGTGGGCACGCGCATCATTGCACTTCGATCTTGCGTGCAAAGTTGTGCACCGCTGATTCGGCCGCCGCTTGCGTTACGCCGGCGGCGGCATAGCTTTAGGCGGTCGCGTGCGTGATTTTTCCCGAAAACCTGTTCGCGGCGGGCCGATGCGGCCCGTCTAAGGGCCCATGACAATGGCGGCTTTGACCGCAATGCTTCCGCCGGAGCCGGAGCAGTTTTTCCTCGGCGTCGCACAGTCCGTGACCGGCCGCGCCTGGAAGGACCGGCTCGACGCGCGCGGCGTGTCGCGGGCGCTGACCATCGCGCAACGGCACGGCATTCCGGAATTGCTGGCGCGCATTCTGGCCGGGCGGGGCGTGGAGGCCGACGAGGTCGAGGCCTTTCTCGATCCGACCATCAAGCGGCTGATGCCGGACCCGCATACGTTGACCGATATGGAGGCGGCGGCGGGGCGGCTCGCTTATGCCATCGTGCGCGGCGAGAAGGTCGCGATCTTCGGCGACTACGATGTCGACGGCGCGACCTCGTCGGCGCTGTTGGCGCGGTTCCTGCGCCACTGCGGTCTCGATCCGATCGTGCATATCCCGGACCGCATCTTCGAAGGCTACGGCCCGAATGTCGACGCCATCCGCTCCTTCGCGGAGCGCGGCGCGACGCTGCTGGTCACCGTCGACTGCGGCACCACCAGCCATGAGACGTTGGCCGAAGCACGCAAGCTCGGCCTCGATGTCGTCGTGCTCGATCATCATCAGGCCGACGAGCAATTGCCGACGGCCTTCGCCATCGTCAATCCGAACCGCGCCGACGATCTCTCCGGCCTCGGCCATCTGGCCGCGGTCGGCATTGTGTTCCTCACTTTGGTGGCGGTGACGCGCACCTTGCGCGAACAGAATTTCTGGAGCGGCACGCGGCCGGTGCCCGATCTGTTGTCATTGCTGCATCTGGTCGCGCTCGGCACCGTTGCCGATGTGGTGCCGCTGCGCGGCCTCAATCGCGCCTTCGTCGCCAAGGGACTGATCGCGCTGCGGCGCCGGGAGAATGTCGGCCAGACCGCGCTGATGGATGCCGCGCGGTTGTCCGGTCCGCCGGAGCCTTGGCATCTCGGCTTCATGCTCGGTCCGCGCATCAATGCCGGCGGCCGCATCGGCCGTGCCGATCTCGGTGTGCGTTTGTTGCTGGAGGAAGACCCGACCGAAGCCGCGCGCATCGCCGCCGAGCTGGATCGCCTCAACCGCGAACGTCAGCAGATCGAGCAGGCGACGCTCGCTCAAGCAGAAGCGGAAGCGATGGCCGCGCTCGGCCTGGAGGAGAAGGGCGCGGTGGTCGTCACCGCCGGGCAAGGCTGGCATCCCGGTGTCGTTGGCCTCGTCGCCGCGCGGCTGAAGGAGCGTTACGGACGCCCGGCCTTTGCCATTGCCATGGAAGCCGGCGGCACCGGCACCGGCTCGGGCCGCTCGATTCCCGGTGTCGATCTCGGCGCCGCGGTGCGGCACGCCGTGCACGAAGGTCTGCTGGTGAAGGGCGGCGGTCACGCGATGGCCGCCGGTGTCACCCTGAAGAAGGATACATTAGGCGTCTTCCGCGGCTTCCTCGAAGAGACTTTGGCCGCCTCAGTCGAAGCGGCGCGGCGCGACCGCGCGCTCAAGATCGACGGCGCGGTATCGGCCGGTGGCTTCAACCTCGATCTCGCCGCGATGCTCAACCGCGCCGGCCCGTTCGGCGCCGGCAATGCCGAGCCGGTGCTGGCGCTGCCGTCACACACCATCGCCTATGCCGATCCGGTCGGCGAGAACCACGTGCGCGTGCGCTTCAAGTCGGGCGACGGCAAGTTCGTCAATGCCATCGCCTTCCGTTGCATCGGCCAGCCGCTCGGCAACGCACTGCTGGAAAACCGCGGCCGCGCCGTGCACGCCGCCGGCAACCTCAGCATCGACCGCTGGCAGGGCGAGGAGCGTGTGCAGATGCGGCTCACGGATATCGCGGTCGCCTGACGGCGCCGGCCGCGGCGTGGGGGGACAATTCCAGGTTTTTAATTGTTCAGATACTCGCGGAGCGTGCCGCCCTCGGCTAGGATGCAACGGTGTCCATGCTGACCGGGGGGCGTCGCGATGGGAAAGATCATATCGGTTCGCGCCTATGCCAATAATGAAGTCGCTTATGTCGCGTGGGATATCGATGGCAAGCTCAAGGACTGCCTCGGCTTCGAGGTGACGCGCGTCTATCTCGATCAGAACGGCGCCGTGGCGCGCCGCCCCGACGGCAGCGAGGACCGCGTCAAATGCGCCGCCTGGGTCGCCTTCAAGGGGCAGCGCAATCCGAACTGGATTCCCCAGGACACCGGCGTGTGGCCGGTGCAGAAGCTGTCGTGGCGCGATCTCACGTTGCGCAAAAGGCGCGACGGCGCGACGCGGCGGCCGGACGAAGTGCACGTCCGCTACGAGATCAGGCCGGTCGGCGATCTGCGTTCGGGTCTCGAGCCGGTACCGCCGAACGGCAAGGACCTCGCCTGGATTGTCAAACGCGATGCAAAAAAGCGTCCGGTCATCGGCGACGACGGCAAGCCCGTGAGAGTCCGCGTCAAAGCCTATGAAGGGCCGCCGCGGCCCTTGGGCTATCTGGCGCCGGCATCGGTGTCGAACGACGTCCTCGTCACCAGCCGGCGCGGCGCGTTTCGCTCGACCTTCACCAACGGCATCCTGGCCGCGCAATGGATGCGAAACGTGCTGCTGGAAGACGGCGTGATCGCGCCGAACGAACTGATCGACAAGCTGCAGAATCCGGACGACCCGCACCGCAAATATCTCGCCGGCGACGTGCTGCCGCTGATGCACGACTTGTTCAGCCGCAAGGGCAAGTTCTATATCGCGCTCTACGAACTCGAAGACAAAGAGCTGGAAGACCTGCTGATCGCCAACAAGTCGCGCATCCATGTCATCCTCTCCAACACCGGCCTGGGCGAGGACAAGACGACCTGGGACGAGCGCAACAAGCCGGCGCGCAAACGCCTGATCGATGCCGGTGTCGATATTCAGCACCGCATGTTCAACAACTCGGTCCATATCGGCCACAACAAGTTCGTCGTGCATGTGCCGCCCGGCGACGGCGTCAAGTCGGTCTTCACCGGGAGCACGAACTGGACCTATACCGGCGTGTCCGCCCAGACCAACAATGCGCTGCTGATCGAGGACGACGCCATCGCCGACGCCTTCCTGGTCTACTGGAAGAACATGAAGGACGATGCGCTGCCGGTGCCGCGGCCGTTCGGCAAGCCGATGAAGGACAATCAGCAGAGCAAAGAGTTTCGTGGACTGAACGAGACGCCCGAGCAGATTGATCTCGGCGGCGGCACGACGGTGACCGCCTGGTTCTCGCCCAATATGCAACAGCGCAAGAAGCCGACCTCCAAGACCAAGCAGCCGCCGACGCCGCCCGATCTGGCCGATGTCTACCGGCTGATGCGGCAGGCCAAGGACGCGGTGCTGTTCCTGGCGTTCTATCCCGGCCAGTCCGGCAAGGATTGCATCATCGGCCAGATGGTCGATATCGGCCTGCACGACACCTCGCTGCTGGTCAGCGGCGCCGTGTCCAGCGCGCAGGCCATGCCGAACTATGTCGGCTCGAAGAAGGAGGACGGCGAGGTGGTCGAGGAGGGCGAGTCGCCGACGACCTTCGAGACCAAGAACGTCTCGATCGTACGGGCCTCGCGCATCGACGACGAGGGTCTGCTCGGCGATTTCGGCGTCGAGCGGCTGACCCCGCGCGGCTCGCGGGGCGCCATCATCCACGACAAGATCGCCGTGATCGATCCTTTGTCCGACGACTGCCATGTCGTCCTCGGCAGCCACAATCTCGGTTTCAAGGCGTCCTATTCGAACGACGAGAACATGCTGATCGTCAGTGGCAACCGCGCGCTGGCCGAGGCCTATGCGGTGCATATCCTCGACGTCTACGATCATTACCGCTTCCGCGCGATCGAGACAGAGCGCAAGCGCAAGGGCCAGAAGGGCTGGTCCGGCTTCCTCGACACCGATGACGGCTGGCAGGAGGGCTATGTCACGCGCCGCAAGGGTAACCTGATGCGCTACTTCGCGCGCCAGACGTGACGGCGCGCGAAGTGCTTGGCTTTCGGTAGCTTCACGCGGCCGCCGGTTCCATGCGCGTGTCTTCGTTCGCGCCGCTGAACGCATAGGTATCCATGCGGATGATGCTGTAGGTCGCGCTTGCGTGCAGGCGCGTGGCGCGGGGATGCTCGCCGGCCGCGCCCATCGCCGTGTAGAGCGGCAAGAGATGTTCTTCGGTCGGGTGGTTCTTGGCGCCGTACGGCGCTTGCCGGCGGTAGTCGATGAGATCGGCGAGGCGCTGATCGCGCAATCTCTCGTCGAACCAGTCGGCGAAGGCGTTCACCCAGTCCGGCGCCGGATCGTTGACGTCGTGGCCGCGGAACTCCGACAGGTCGTGTGTGAAGCTGCCGCTGCCGATAATCAGCACGCCTTCCGCGCGCAATCCGGCGATGGCGCGGCCGACGCGCAAAGCATGCGCGGGGCCGAGATGCGGCTGCACCGAAAGCTGCAGCACCGGAATGTCGGCCTGCGGATACATCAGGATGAGCGGCACCCAGGCGCCGTGATCGAGGCCGCGCTTGGTGTCGATTTGGCACGCGAGGCCATCGGCCTTGATCAGCTCGGCGACGCGGGCGGCGACGTCCGGCGCGCCCGGCGCGGGATAGCGCATGTCGTAAAGCGGGCGCGGGAAGCCGTAGAAGTCATGGATGGTCTCGTTGCGGTCGACGGCGTTGACCGTCGGCACCGCGGTTTCCCAATGCGCCGAGACAACGAGGATGGCGCGCGGGCGCGGCAGCGTGGCCCCGGCCTCGCGGAGGAACGTGCGCGCCGGCGTGTCGGTCAACGGCAAGGTCGGTGCGCCGTGGGACAGAAACAGGCTTGGCATGGTCATGACACGTCTCCGGTGAGGTCGGGGTTTAGTTGATCGTTCGTTAGCGCGAGACCGCGAGGTTGCCCGCGGCATTGGTGCCGCGCGCGCTCACGGCATAAGCGCCGTCGCCGAGCAGAGCCTGTACGAGCAGGGCAACCGCCCAGAACGCCGGATATTCCCAGCCGCCATTGGCGTTAGTGAAGAAGAAGCCGGCCGCGCCATGCACGGTGACGATGGCGCCGAGCAGGATCGGCGTCAGCAGCAGCGCGACGATGCGCGTCTGGAAGCCGACGATCAGCGCCAGCGCGCCGAGCACTTCGACGGCGATCGTCACGTAAGCGAGGACGGGCGGCAGGCCGAGCTTGCCGAAGAAGGCCGCGGTGCCGGCCGGGGTGAAGACGAACACTTTCAGTCCGGCATGGGCAAGGAACAGCGCGCCGAGCGTGACGCGGAGCAGCAGGGCGGCGTAGGGGGCGGTGCGGGTATCGATCATGGGGTGCCTCGGATGAAAGGGTTCGATCAGAGGCCGTATATTGTTCATTCTCATTGGTGTGATAATTTACATTTTTGGAATTAGATTTCGTACTATTAGTGTTAGGTACTCAAGTATGGCCGACCGGCTCACCGGGCTCGAGGTTTTCGCGAAAGTGGCCGCTCTCGGCAGCTTTTCCGCTGCTGGGCGGGCTTTAGGCCTGTCGCAGTCGATGGTGACGAAGCATATCGCCGCCCTCGAAGCGCGGCTGGGGGTGAAGCTGTTCCATCGTACGACCCGGAAGCTGACCTTGACCGAGGCCGGCCGCGATTATCTGGAGTCGGCCGAGCGCATCCTGGCCGAGATCGAGGCCGCCGATGCCGCGGTCGCGGCCTCCCGCTTCGAGCCGCGCGGCGTGCTGCGGCTCAATGTGCCGGTGTCCTTCGGCACGCATCAGGTCGCGCCGAT
>JANLJK010000390.1:15102-18449 GCA_029255525.1 Pseudolabrys sp. | reverse complement strand
ATGGATACGAAGCGCATCGAACGACCGGATCTGCTCGACGTCGTCGCCTTGCTGGCTGACCGGTCGAGCGAGGGCCTTGCGCGCGGACAAGTCGGTACGGTGGTGGAGACGCTCGACGACGAGCGCGTGCTGGTCGAATTCAGCGACGACGAAGGGCAGGCCTATGCGGTCGTGCCTTGCCCGCACGGCAGCCTCCTCGTCCTGCACTACGAACCGGAAGCGGCCTGATCGCGCGTGTGATACGATTCACAAATGCAACCCCTCACCCCCCGCTACATCTCGCCGAAGGAACGCGCGGAAAACCGCGCGCGCTGGATCAGATTCGGCTACGGGGTGGCGGTGGCGATCCCGGCGACCTTCGCCGTGATGATGTTCGGCTATAGCGACCAGGCTCCCGGCTGGCTGCGCAGTCTCACCGTCGCGTTCGACGGCGCCCTGGGCTTCCCGGTGATGGGACTGATCCAGAAGATCATGACCTGAGCGGCCTGCTTCGCTCTGCCACAGCGCGATACCGCAATCCTGCCGTGCAGGGTCGCCGTGGCGAAAACGGGCGGTAGACGCTATCTAAGCGGGGCCCGCCGGAGATTCTTCGATGACCGAATTGCCTTTCAGTCCGCCCCAGTCCGCCAAGGGGCTCGCGCCCAAAGGTCTTGCGCCCAAAGGCGCCGGCGAGGCCTTGTGGCGCGGCTTCCGCGGCAAATGCCCGAATTGCGGCGAAGGCCGCATGTTCCGCAAGTTCCTGAAGGTCAACGACACCTGCCCGAACTGCGGCGAGGAACTCTATCATCACCGCGCCGACGACTTCCCGGCCTATCTGGACATCGTCATCGTCGGCCACATCCTCGTGCCGATCGTGCTGGCGGTCGAAACCGAAATGCCGCCGCCGATGTGGGTGAGCATGACCCTGTGGCCGCTGATCGCGCTCATCTCGACGCTGGCGCTGTTGCAGCCGATCAAGGGCGCCGTGGTGGCGATCCAGTGGTACGCCGGCATGCACGGCTTCGAGGAATCGAAGGGCCGCAGGCTTCCCGTCCCGGCCGGAAGCTAGAGGCTGATCCACCGAGATTGAAGCATCTCCCGCTCATTCCCGCGCAAGCGGGAATCCAGCACTTTTGGCCCTGGGTCCCCGCTTTCGCGGGGACGAGCGGATCTTGCAGATTCAAGCTGGATGGATCGGACTCTAGGCCGCCGCGCGGACGCGTGCGACAAAGTCCTGCGCCTCGTTCTGCAAAGCGGCCGCCTGACGGTTGAGATCCTCGACCGCCTGCAGAATGTCCTGCGCGCCGGTGCGCGTGCGGCTGGCGAAATCGCTCACACCCGCGATGGTCAACGACACCTGCCGCGTTCGCGCCGCCGCGCCATCGACGCTTTCGGCGATCTTCTGCGTCGCTTCGCTCTGCAGCCGGACCGACTCGGTGATGGCACGCGCGACGGTCTCGACCCGCGCGATCACGCTCGACATCGATTGCGTCGCGCCGCGCACGCCATCGATGATCTGGCCCATCGAGCCGGTGCGATCCTGGATATTGGCAAGCGCCTGCGTCGTGCGCGCGGCGAGCGTCTTGACCTCCTGCGCCACGACCGCAAAGCCACGGCCGGCTTCGCCCGCGCGCGCCGCCTCGATCGTGGCATTGAGCGCCAAGAGGTTGGTCTGGGCGGCGATGGCGTTGATCATCGCCGCTACCTTCTCGATGTCGCTGACCGCCGGCGTCAGGCCGTCGGCATTGGCGACGGCGATATCGGCGCGGCGGGTGGCTTCCTCCATCACGCCGGCGGCAGTGCCGAGTTGCACGTCGATATCGTGCATCGACATCGACAATTCGTCGATCGCCTGCGCCACGGTGCCCGCCACCGTCTTGGAGTCCTCGGCCGCTTCCGCGGCCGTGCGTACATAATTGCCGGACTCTTCGGCGACATCGCTCATGGCGCGCGCCGAGCGGTCGAGCGCGGCGGCAGAGCCCGCCAGCGCCTCGGCGACGTTCAAGATACGGTTCTCGAAGCTACGGGCGAATTGCTCGAGCGCGGCGCCCTTCTCCGCCGCCGCGTGCTCGCGCGCCCGGTCACGCGCCACCTTTGCTTCACGTAGCGCGATGGCGTTGTCGCGGAACACCAGTACCGCGCGCGCCATGGTGCCGACCTCGTCGCCGCGCTTGATGCCCTCGATCGGCGTGTCGAAGCGGCCTTCGGCGATATCGCGCATGACCCCGGCAAGCCTACGCAGCGGACGTGCCACCATGCGATTGGCGAGCAACATGGCCGCGAACACGGTCAAAACGGTGCCGCCGATCAGCACGGCAAGAATGAGCTTATAAGTCCAGACTTTATTGCTGTCCGCCTCGGCCGTCGCGGCGCGGGTCTGCCCGCCGAGAATATTGATCAGCCGGTTCATGTTCGTGGCGGCATCGACCAAAGCCGGATCGAACTTGAATTCCAACAAAGCACGCGCGCGTTCGCGATCACCGCTGACGACAAGGTCATGCACGTTGTCGGCGATCGACTTGACCAGTTCGAGCCGGTCGGACATGCGGCGTATATCGTCGGCATGGCCGGGCAAATAGCCGGCGGCGCTGCCAAGCCACGCTTTGGCGGCGGCATATTGACCGGCCCGCTCGTCGTCGGCCTCGCGAACCGTATCACCATCGCTGGCGCCCGCCATCTTGTAGGTGGACAGGCCGATCTGGGAGACCGCGATCTTGGCTTCGGTCAGCACGAGCCGCGCCGGCTCGACCTTCTGCGTCACCAGCGCGTTGACTTGATCGATCTCATGCAGGCTGCGCAGGCAAAACCAATTGGCAACACCCGACATGATGCCGAGGCCAGCGATAAGGATAACGGCCTTGGCGGCCATTTTGAGCCGAAAGCGCGGAAGCGAAAGCATGGACGCCATGGGAAAGTGTGTGTGCAGCGCACAACTAAGCTCAAGTTCTTTGCATCTGCTTAAGGACGCCGTCGCGTGTCTGTAAAAGAAGTGTCACACAAATGCATCGAAATGGCGCAACTGCGCAGCCCACCCGCGCGGGTTGCGCATTGTCGCCGCGCCGTGCACGTCAGGCGCGTTTTTGGATCACATCGCGCAGATGTGGAAACCGTTCCGACAACAGCGACCCATGATAATAGGTCGGCTGAAACGCCGGCTGGGCACGAATGTTGTCGAACCAGGCCGTCACACGCGGCAGGTCCTGCCAATCCGGCATGTTGAGATCGTTCATGCGCACCAAAGCCGGCATCACCGCCACGTCGGCGAGACTGATGTCCTTGCCAAGCAGCCACGGCCCGCCGCTTGTCTCGATCTCGGCTTCCATCCGCTCATAGGCGCGGCGCAGGCGGCCGAGCGCATTGTCCATCTC
>JANLJK010000390.1:8047-15002 GCA_029255525.1 Pseudolabrys sp. | reverse complement strand
TCCTGATAGCCCTCGCCGTCGCCATAATCGTCGAACAGCGCGTAGCGCGCATGCGAGCCGATGACGCGGCGGGCATGCTTGATCGGGCACCAATATTGCTCGGTGCGCGCGGCGATCTCGCGCACATAGGCGATCAGCCCATTGGCATAGGAGCAATAGGCGCAATTGAGCTTTTCCAGCGCGTTGAGATAAGCAAGATGATGGCGGTCGAACACTAGGTAATCGGCGCGCTTGACCTTGGCGATGCCGTAGATCGGAAAGCACACCGCCTGATAGACGGTCACGAACAGATCGAGCAGCAGGAACGGCACGATGCCGGCATAGATCACCGGCGCGGTGAGGATCACCAACGGATTGGCGCCGAGCACATAAGGCAGCAGCTTGCGGCGCAGTTCCCTGTGCCGGCGCAGCAGTTCCTCTTCGAAGGCGATGCGACCATGCTCAAGACCGATACGCAATTCGGCGCGGCGCTTGGCGAGCTCGGCATCGAGCTCGCTTTCAAGCGTATGGATTTTCTCGATCAGCGCGGCGATTTGCGGATTCAATGAACTCTCCTGTGGCGCCGCCGCCAAGCATGGGCGGAGGTATGGCGATAGCTTGGCCGACCCTGATTTTATGGCCTATTTACTTGTGGCGCGAGCCGCCAGCCGGTTCAGTGGCAACGTGCGCAGCCGCCGTCCCTCCGTCAGGCACTCACGGCGGCGTGAATCCTCCACCTTATGCACACAGGGCCCCTTACGGGGCCCTCTTTTTAGGTGCGCGCATCGACAGGCGATGCGCGATGCCCCTTACGGGACCCTCTTTTTAAGGGCGCACCCGCAGGCGGACGTGCAAATATTCCACCAGCCTGAAAAAATTTTCCCGCCGCGTCCGCCGGAATAGGTCGCCCGCCGCGGGATTTGTCACGCGGGGCATTTGAACCCAACCGCATTATCCGGAGGATTCCATGCGTAAGCTTCTCGTTTCCGCCATCGCCATCGCAACGCTGGCTTTGGCCGGCGCTGCCTTCGCGCAAAGCGCGCCGACCAAGACCGGCGACAGCACCAAGGGCAAAGTGCTGACCGACGCCCAGGGCATGACGCTCTACACCTTCGACAAGGATGCCGGCGGCAAGTCCGCCTGCAACGGCCCCTGCGCCACCAACTGGCCGCCGCTGATGGCCGCGGCCGATGCCAAACCGGCGGCGAGCTACACCATCGTCGTGCGTGACGACGGCGGCAAGCAGTGGGCCTACAAAGGCAAGCCGCTCTACACCTGGAAGAACGACAAGAAGCCGGGCGACATCACCGGCGACGGCTTCCTCAACAACACTTGGCACATCGCACAGCCGTAACGGGCGATGCCATAACAGGCGCGTGCTTTGCGCGGGCGGTGTACAGTGAAAGCATGTACCCGCCCGCGCGCATCGTCTGCCTGACCGAAGAGACCGTCGAGACGTTGTATCTCCTCGGCGAAGACCATCGGATTGCCGGCGTATCGGGCTATGCGGTGCGCCCGCCGCGCGTACGCAAAGAGAAGCCGCGCGTCTCGGCTTTCATCTCAGCCGACGTGCCGAAGATCCTGGCGCTCGAACCCGACCTCGTTCTCACCTTCTCGGATTTGCAAGCCGACATCGCGGCCGAGTTAATCCGCGCCAATGTCGCGGTGCATGCCTTCAACCAGCGCGACGTCGCCGGTATCCTTGCCATGATCCGCACGCTCGGTTCCCTCGTCGGCGCGACGGAGAAAGCGAATGCGCTCGCCGACCAGCTTGCGGCGCGTGTGGACGATGCGCGCCAGCGCGCGGCCAAGTTCGTGCGCCGGCCGCGCGTCTATTTCGAGGAGTGGGATGAGCCGATGATCGCCGGCATCGGCTGGGTGTCGGAATTGATCGACGCCGCCGGCGGCATCGATGTGTTCGCGCCCTTAAGCCGCCAGAAGAGCGCCAAGGACCGCATTGTCACCGCCGAGGCGGTGATCGCGGCCAAGCCCGACATCGTCATCGGCTCGTGGTGCGGCAAGAAATTCGGGCCGACCAAATTCGCCGCCCGCCCCGGCTTCGACACGATGCCGGCGGTCGCCACCGGCTGGCTGCGCGAGATCAAATCGCCGTTGATTCTCCAGCCCGGCCCGGCGGCGCTGACCGACGGGCTCGATGCCCTGGCGGCCATAATCTCGGAATGGGTTGAAAACGGCGGTCCCGGGCCGCATTAATGGCGTCAGGCGGCTGGTGAAACCCGCGCCCAACCGTGTTATCCTGTCGCCCGACACCCGCTCAAAAGGACTGACTTTCGATGCAGCCGAACACCGCCCGCAGCGATCTGCGCATGGATCTCGCTTTGGTCGCCTTCCTGATCGCGCTCGACGTCGCGGCGCGCCTGCTGCCGCATGCGCCGGGCTTCCTGCCGGTCGCGGCCTCGGGCCTGTTCGCGGCGCGCATGCTGCGGATGCCGATCCTGTCGGTAATTGTCCCGGTCGCCGCCATGGCCCTCACCGGCCCGGCGCTCGGCGCCGATGACTGGCGCATCTCGCTGATCGTTTATGCCGCCATCGCGGTGCCGGCTTTGTTCGGCATGGCCTCGCGCCGCTGGCAGGGCGCGCTGCCGGTCGTCGCCACCATGCTGGCGAGCTCGCTGGTGTTCTTCGCGCTGTCCAATTTCGCGGTCTGGGCCTTCAGCGGCATGTATCCGCTGACCGTGGCCGGCCTGACCCAGTGCTACGTCGCGGCCCTGCCGTTCCTCGACAAGACCGTGCTCGGCGACCTGATCTGGACCGGCGTGCTGTTCGGCGGCGCCTGGCTGGTGCAGCATGGCCCGTCGCTGGCCAAACGGGCGCTGTAACGCTCTCTATCATTCCGGGGCGTGCCGAAGGCGCGAGCCCAGCATCCAGGGGCCATATTCCAGACGCCGCAATGTTGGCTCTGGATTCCGGGTTCGCGAGCTACGCTCGCGCCCCGGAATGACATTTACCCCACCGTCTTCTTCAGCTTCTCCCACGCCGCTTTGACGCGCCCGCCCCACGTGGCGGGCGCCTCCGGTTCGTCCAGCCGCAAGCCGACGGTGACGACGCGGCCACCCTCGACCTGATGCGCTAGGAGCGCGATCGGCCCGAGCACGACGACGTCGCCGGATTTGACCACGCGGCCGAGATATTCGGTGAAATAATCGGCGAGCGTCACCTCGGTATGGTCGGCCGCGACCTGCAGCCCGTAGATCTCCGCCAGCGCGCCCAACGTCGCCGTACTCGGCACGAAGAAGTCGCCGAGCAGCGCCGGATCTGGTTTGGGCAGTGACGGCATGGCCACGAAGAAATGGTCGAGCGACTGTGCCTTTTCCGGCGGCGCCAGCAGATAGACGTAATCGCCCTCGCGCACCGGCGCGGCCTCGGTGGGCGTGAGGATCTCCTCGTTGCGGATGACCAAGGTCGGCCGCGCCCAGTTCGGAATCAGACCGCGACGCAGATAGGGGCTGTTGGGCGGCACCGGGTAGCCGACGATCTCGCGTGCGAGCTGACCCGGCAAATCGAGCTCGACGCGCTTCGGCAAGGGCTCGGCGCGAGTATAGGAGATGTCGAGCTTGCGCGCGGCGAGCGCCACACTCCAGCCCTGCACCAGAAGCGACAACAGCACGACCACGAAGGCGACGTCGAAGAACAGATAGGCCGTCGGCAGGCTGACCAGCATGGGGATCGAGGCCAGGAAAATGGCCACCGCGCCGCGCAAGCCCACCCAGGAGATGAACATCTTCTCCCGCCACTGGAAGCGGAACGGCGCCAGGCACAGGAATACGGCAACCGGCCGCGCCACCAGCATCAGCACCACAGCCACCACCACCGCGCCGATGAAGCTGTCGGCCAGGCGGTGTGGCCACGCCAACAGGCCGAGCAGGACGAACATCACGATCTGGGCGAGCCAGGTGATGGCGTCGAGAAATACGATGACCGAGTTGTGCGCGCGGGTCCGCTGATTGCCGACGACGAGACCGGCGAGATAGACCGCCAGATAGCCGGACGAATGCAG
Organism: Pseudolabrys sp.; assembly: GCA_029255525.1. Classification (GTDB taxonomy): domain Bacteria; phylum Pseudomonadota; class Alphaproteobacteria; order Rhizobiales; family Xanthobacteraceae; genus Pseudolabrys. The sequence goes on along the minus strand of JANLJK010000390.1, from coordinate 11,005 downwards.
CGCGTTGGCGAAGGCGAAGACGACCAGCGCGCTCACCGCCACGAAGGGCGCGTGCAGGCCCTGCGCCAAATTGAGGCGGTTGAGCACCCAGGTGACCACCTGTCCGCCGGCGAAGCCGATGATGCAGCCGAGCACGACGTCGCGCGTCAGCGTAACCGCCGCCCGCGACCAGCTCTGATCGCCGACCAGCAGCATCTCGACCAGGAGCAGCGCCAGGAACACGGCGAAAGGATCGTTGGTGCCGGACTCGACCTCCAGCACCGCGCGCACGCGCGGCCGCAGGCGCAGGCCCCGGGCGTTGATGAGGAAGAACACCGCCGCCGCGTCGGTCGAGGCCACGACAGCGCCCATCAGCAGCGCCTGGGTCCAACCGATGCTGAGCACATATTTGGCGACCGGCGCGGTGATCAACGTGGTGATCAGCACCCCGACCGTCGCCAGCATGACCGAGGGCGCCAGCACGTTACGGAAGGTGTTGAAACGGGTGCGCAAGCCGCCGTCGAACAGGATCAGCGCCAGCGCGATCGAGCCGACCGTGTAAGCGGCGCCGATATCGTCGAATTTCAGGCCGCCCGGCCCGCCCTCGCCCGCCAGCATGCCGACCAGCAAGAACACGAGCAGCAAAGGCGCGCCGAAGCGCAACGCGATCAGGCTCGACAGAATGCCGGCGAGAACCAGCAGACTACCGAGCAGGATGGCAATGCTGACCGAGTCGAGCGCGGCCATGGTCGCGGGCTCTCCGGGAAAAACGGGGACGGAGACAATGTGACGGACAACTGCGCCCGAATCAGGGGCAAGCCGTCAAACACAGGAAATAAACGACAAAGGCCGTGCCGCAAAAGCGGAAAGATCAATTCGCGCGGCCGGCGACGATGGCGAGCATCGATTTGGCGATCTCGTGCTCACCCATGACCACATAGGTGGCGCCGTGCTTCTTGAGGTGCTCGATCTCCTCGTCGGAGTGAGCGCGCGCGATGATCGGCAAAGCCGGGTTGAGCGCCCGCGCCTGCATCAGGATCCGCCCGCCTTCGAAGGCATCGGGTACCGCCACCAGGAGGAAGCGGGCGCCGGGCAGATTGCAGGCGGCCAGCACTTCCGGATCGACGCCATTGCCCTGGATCACCTCGTGGCCGTCGGCGCGGGCTTTGGCGGCCAGCTCATTGTCCTCCTCGACGATCAGCAATGGCCCGGCGCCGGCACCGCCTGAGGCCGCGACAAAGCGGCCGACACGACCGAAGCCGATCAGCACCACATGATTCGATAGCGAGGTCCGCGGCACCGGCTCACGGCTGGGCTCGGGTACCGCCGGCGGTTCAATCCCCGCAGGGGCCTGCGCCGCCGCCGCCGCCCGCGCCAGCCACCGATCCAGCGCGACAAAGAACAGCGGGTTGAACAGGATGGAGAGGATGGCACCCGCCAGGATCAGGTCGCGGGCGCGCTCCGGCAGCAGCGCCAGACTGACGCCGAGACCGGCCAGGATGAACGAGAATTCGCCGATCTGCGCCAGGCTCGCCGAGATGGTGAGCGCGGTGGAGGTCGAATAGCGGAACAGCTTCACAATCACGAAGGCCGCGACCGACTTGCCGAGCATGATGATCACCAAGGTGGCGATGATCGGCAGCGGTTCGCGCAGAAGGATCATGGGGTCGAACAACATGCCGACCGACACGAAGAACAGCACCGCGAAGGCGTCGCGCAGCGGCAGCGTCTCGGAGGCGGCGCGCTGGCTCAATTCGGACTCGGCCATCATCATGCCGGCGAAGAAGGCGCCGAGCGCGAACGACACATCGAACAAGGTCGCCGCGGCGAAAGCGCAGCCGAGCGCGATCGCCAGCACCGCGAGCCGGAACAGTTCGCGCGAGCCGGTATGCGCGACGTAATGCAGCACCCAGGGGATGCCCCGCCGGCCGATGACGACCATCAGGAAGATGAAGCCTGCGACCTTGCCGACCGTCAGCACGATCGGAATCAGGATCGATTGCAGCTCGACGCCGGCCGTGCCGCCCTTGAGGATCGGCGCCAAGGCCGGCAACAACACCAGCGCGAGCACCGTTGCCAAGTCTTCCACGACCAGCCAACCGACGGCGACGCGACCGCGCTCGGTCTCGATCAGCCGGCGCTCCTGCAAGGCGCGCAACAGCACGACAGTCGAGGCAACGGAGAGCGCGAGGCCGAATACCAGACCGGCGCCCAGGTTCCACCCCAGCGCCAGCGCCAGGCCGCAGCCGAGCGCGGTGGCGACCGCGATCTGAGCAATGGCGCCCGGGATGGCAATGGCGCGGACCGACAGAAGGTCCTTCATGGAGAAATGCAGGCCGACGCCGAACATCAGCAAAATGACGCCGATCTCGGCCAGTTCGTTGGCGATCGGTAGATCGCCGACGAAGCCCGGTGTCGCCGGGCCGATCACGACGCCCGCCAGCAGATAGCCGACCAGCGGCGAGATGCGCACGCGCTGGGCGAGCGCGCCCAGGATGAAGGCCAGCACCAGCCCGATGACGACGGTCGATATCAGCGGATGCGGCATAGACGGTCCTCGCGCGGTGCTTGGTCCCACGAACCCCGCGGGAGCGGTGGCTGTCAAGCAGCCGCGCGATTTGCCGCCGTTTAGAAGTTCACTTTGTCGCCGCCCTTGAGCTGCAGAATCTCACGGGCGTCGTCGGCCGTCGCGATATCGAGGCCGAGGCCCTCGATGATCTTGCGCACTTTAGTGACCTGCTGGGCGTTCGATTCGGCCAGTTGGCCGGGGCCGAGCCAGAGCGAGTCCTCCAGGCCGACGCGGACGTTACCGCCCATCGCAGCGGCGATGGCCGCCACCTTCATCTGGTTGGCGCCGGCGCCCAGCACCGACCAATGATAGTTGTCCCCTAACAGGCGGTCGGCGGTGCGCTTCATCATCATGACGTCTTCCGGATGGCCGCCGATGCCACCGAGAATGCCGAACACCGACTGCACGAA
>JANLJK010000390.1:0-7947 GCA_029255525.1 Pseudolabrys sp. | reverse complement strand
ACGCGCTCTTCCACCATCATCGTCGGCGAGCCGCCGGTGGTGATATTCACCACCACGTTGGAGCGCTGCTTGATCACCTTGAGGAACGGCGCGAAGGCCTCCGGCGACTGATCGGGGCGGCCGTCCTGCGGGTTTCGCGCATGCAGGTGGACCACGGCGGCGCCGGCTTCGGCGGCGCCGATCGCCGCGTCGGCGATCTCCTGGGCGGTCACCGGCAGATGCGGCGACATCGAAGGTGTGTGAATCGAGCCAGTTACGGCGCAGGTAATGATGACTTTGCGCGTCTTCGCCATGAGCGTTGCATCCCGTTGATAGCAGTGTTCTGGTTTGTGAATTGGACTTGGGGCGCGATCCTAGAGTATCAGCCCCAGGCAAGTCACCTACACGGACGCATGCGCGATCCGCGCCCGACCTGTACCGAATTGCGGTTGCCGCGCCCTCCACGGCCGACCGATGGAATAAGACCTTGAACGACATAACACCCGCGGCGCCGCGCTCCGGCCTGCTCGTCGGCGCGCTCTGTGGCGGCGCCGCCGCGCTCGGTTGGGCCACGGGTTTCGTCGCCGCCAAGCATGGCGTCGCGGCCGGCTTCACGCCGGCCGATCTCGCCTTCCATCGCTATGTGTGGACCGGCTTTCTGCTGATGCCGATGGCTTTCGGCGCCGGCATCGTGAAGCTCGGCGGCATCGGCTGGGGACGCGGCCTCATCCTCACGGCGCTGGCCGGCCCGACCCAGGCGATGCTGGCTTACACCGGCTTCACTCTGGTGCCGCTCGGCCACGGCACCGTTATTCAGCCGGCCTGCGCCGCATTGTTCGGGCTTCTGTCCGCCGCGGTGATTCTGTCGGAAAAGCTGACATTGGCGCGCGTCATCGGCGCGATCGTCATCATCGCCGGCCTGATGATCATCGGCGCGGAATCGCTGACCACCATCGGCACGCATGGTGTCGGCGGCGATCTGTTGTTCGCGACGGCGGGACTGCTATGGGCAGCCTTCGGCACAACGCTGCGGATGTGGCGCGTCGCCGGCACCCGTGCGACGACCGTGATCGGCACGCTCACGGTGTTCATCTTCACGCCGCTGTTCGCCGCCTTCCAGGGCTTTGACAACATGCTGCGCATGGGGCTCACCGAAAACCTGTTGCAGATCGTGGTGCAAGGCCTCATCGCCGGCGCGCTGCCGATCTATCTGTTCGCGCATTCGGTGACGCTCTTGGGCGCCGGCCGCGCGGCGAGCTTTCCGGCGCTGGTGCCGGTGTTCGCGCTCATCGTCGGCTTCCTCGCGCTCGGCACGGTGCCGACCTGGCCGCAGATCATCGGCTTGGGCGTCGTGGTGGTGGGCTTCAGGCTGACGATAAAGTAGCCGCTCCAGTGTTCCGGGCGTAGCGCAGCGCGCCAGCGGTGCGCTGCAGACCCGGGACCCCGGTTCCTTAGAAACAAGCTGGACCCCGGATCAGCGGCGCACCACTCCACTTCGTTCCGTGCTGCGCCGCATCCGGGGCACGCATCATTACTCCACCCCCGCATATTTGCCTGCCGTCTGTGGAAACATGGTCTTCACGATCTTCATCTTCGAGATGTCGACCGTCGCATCCATGTGCAGGAAGATCACCGCATCGCGCAGCAGCTTCTCGATGCCGAAGTCGAGCATGATGCCGTTGCCGCCATGCAGCTCGACCGCGTGCTGGACGACCTTCATGATCTCTTCCGAGGCGAACAATTTCGCCATGTTGCACAAGGTCTCGGCCTCCGGCGTTTTGTCGTCGACCGCCTGCGCGGCGCGGCCTAGCAAAGCGCGCACGGCCTCGATACGCGTCGCCATGTCGGCGAGCCGCAACGCCACGGCCTGATGCTTGATCAAGATACGACCGCCCTGCACGTAGTTTTGCACATAATCGGCCGTCGCCTCGAAGGCCCGCACACCGACGCCCAGATTCTTCGCCGCCTGGATGATCTTGCCGGGACGGAAATAGATGCCGGCCGAACCGAGCGCATCGTTCTCGACCAGGAGATGGTCGTCAGGCACGAACATGTCCTCGAACACCATCTCACCGTTGTTCATGTAGCGGCAGCCGAGCGTCTCGTTGCAGCGCGCGATGGCGAAGCCCTTGGTGTCGCGCGGCACCAGGAACGACGACGTGCCCTGCAGCATGCCGACCTTCGGGTTGGTGTTGGCGTAGACCACATAGAGCCCGGCATCGTAGCCGTTGGAGATGAACTGCTTGCGGCCGTTGACCACCCAGCCGCCATTGGTCTTGATCGCCTTGGTCTGCATGGCGGCTTCCGGCACGTTGTAGGGCAGCCAGCGATCGGAGGCGCCGCGCGGCTCGGTCAGGCAATGCGCCAATAGCAAGGACGGCTCGTCGACCAGCCGCTTGAACCATTTTTCCTGCAAATGCCGCGGCGCGAACTGGCGCAGCAGCACCGAGACCTTCCAGTTCTGTACCAATTTGTCGGCGAGGCCGGAATCGCCGCGCGCGATCTCCTCGGCGATGATCGCGAAGGTCGCGACCTCCGTCGCCTTGTCGAGCTCGGTGCCGCCATATTCCTCCGGTACGCCCAAAGTGCGCAGGCCGAGCTTGTCGGCCTCGAGCAGGATGACGGGCGGCAGGCGGTCTTCCGGCACCATCGACCATTCGCGCTGCCAGTTCGCCTTGATGAAGGGCAGCACCACATTATCGACGAAATCGCGGCAACTCTGCCGCATCATGCGCTGCTCTTCCGACAAGCCCCGGTCGTACATGTGCATAACCTCCCCATGGCCGGCCGCGTGCGTGCGCGGTGCCGGTCCGGATTTGATATTGATCGGCTTCACTGGCGAATTCCATAGGGGGTCCGCTCGGCCGGGCCGCGACGAGGAACGCGACATTGGATGATGTCCAGGAAATCGGCAGCACGATCGCGACCGTGCTGCACACCGTCGGCCAGGAGCTGACCTCCACCCGGCTGCTGCTGCAATTCGCGCTGATCGCCATCGCCGCCGTGATCGGCACCTCGGGCGCCGCCATGATTCGCCGGCGCATCCACCCCGAAACGCACATCGCGCGCTTGCCGTCGTTCGTGCAGAAGTTCGCCCATCTTCTGCTGGCCAATCTCGGCACCATCATCTTCGTCATCGCGCTGGACCTGGTCCGCGCCGTGATGCTGGCCGCGACGTGGCCGAGCGCCTCCTATCTGGTCGGGGTCGCCGCCAGCCTCGCCACCGCCTGGATCGTGATCGCCGTCGTCGCGGGGCTGATCCGCAATCAGTTTGTCTACCGGCTGGTAGCGATCTCGGCCTGGGCCATCGCCGCGCTCAGCATCCTCGATCTGCTCAACCCCACGGTCGAGGCGCTCGGATCAATCGGCATTGTGTTCGGCGGCCTGCGCGTCACGCCGCTTCTGGTGATCAAGACCACCGTGCTGCTGATGCTCACGTTGTGGGTGGTGAGCGCGGTCGGCGATTTCCTCGACCGGCGGCTGAAGGCCTCTTCCGATCTGACGCCGTCGATCCAGGTTTTGATGAGCAAGGTGATCCGCCTGCTGCTTATCGGCTTTGCCATCGTCATTGTGCTGTCGACGGTCGGCATCGATCTCTCGGCGCTCGCCCTCTTCACCGGCGCGGTCGGCGTCGGCATCGGCCTTGGTCTGCAGAAGATCGTGTCGAACCTGGTGAGCGGCATCATCCTTTTGGTCGACAAGTCGATCAAACCCGGCGACGTCATCTCGGTCGGCGACCATTTCGGCCGCGTCGGCATCATGGGTGCGCGTTACACCTCGGTCGATACGCGCGACGGCCGCGAGTTCCTGATCCCGAACGAAGACTTCATCACGCAGCGCGTCGCCAACTGGACCTATTCCAGCGACCTGGTGCGGCTCTACGTGAAGTTCAACACGACTTACGACAGCGACCCGCGCAAGGCGATCGACGCGGCGGTCGAGGCCGCGCTCAACACCGAGCGCGTGCTCAAGAAGCCCGCGCCGCAGTGCATGCTCACCGCATTCGGGTCGACGTCGATCGAATACGAGCTGTGGTTCTGGATCAAGGATCCGGCCGTCGGCGTCGTCAATGTGAAGAGCGACGTGCTGCTGGCGCTGTGGGACACGCTCGCCCATCAGGGCGTAAATATCCCGAAGCCGGGCCCGGCGCGGGTCATTTACGAACTTGCGCGCGAAGACGAACCGCAGGCGCCGGACGATCAAAGCGACGCGCCACCGCCGCCACGTTCGCCGTTTCCGGGGTAAGGCGCGAGATCAGCCGCCGCCTTTCCGTTCCCACTCTTTCTGTCGTGCGGCATGATGCAGATAAAGGATTTGCACCGCGTCCGGCGCCACACGATAGAATAATTTGTAAGGATAAGGCGCCAGCGGCACGACGCGAACGCCTGGACGCTCTTCCACAACGGCCGCACTTCTCGGCCATTCTCCAATACGCCTGACGATACTGTGCAGGCGACTTTCAAAGCCTGTCCTGACGCCCGGATAGTGTTCAGCGATGTGAGCGAGAATACCGTCGAGATCGCGCAGCGCCTCGTCGGTATAAACGACCTTCATGGCCGCCGGTGTTTGGCGAACACAGCCGCGACGTCCGCGTCGCTGGCAAAACGGCCCTCTTCGGCCGCCTTCAAGCCACGATCAATGCCGGCGAGCTCTTCCGGCGAGGCCCGGTATAGCCCCCCACGCAGCGCAGTTTCCATCTCGCGGGCGATCTCGGCGAGCTCATCCTGCGCCTCGCGCGGCCAAGCTTCCGCGCGCTGAAGAACCTCGGTGAGTGCTTTGCTTGCCATATGACAAATATAGCGCGCTTACGCTTGATCGCCAACGCCTCCCTCGCCCGGCCTAGCCTTCGGCTGGACCATCCTCTCCCCAGAGGGGAGGGAAAGAAAGAGCGCCCCTGCGTTGCGCAGTTTTACGCCGCCTTGCGTGTCGCCAGGAACTCGCCCATGCGGCCGAGCGCCTTCAAGATATTCTCGGTCGAGTTGGCATAAGACAGCCGTACATAGCCTTCGCCGAGGATGCCGAAATCCGGCCCGCCGATGATGGCGACGCCGGCGTCCTCCAACAGCGCCGAGGCCAAAGCCTTGGCCTTCCAGCCGGTGCGTTTGATGTTGGGGAAGGCGTAAAACGCCCCCTTCGGCGTGGCGCAGGAGACGCCTGGTAGTTTGTTCAGGCCCTCGACCACGACCTTCCGTCGTTTGTCGAACTCGGCGACCATCTTGCGCACCTCGTCCTGCGGACCGGTCAAGGCGGCGAGCCCCGCAAACTGCGCCGAGGCGTTGACGCAGGAGTGCAGGTTGACCGCGAGCTTGCGCGCGTAGTCATAGAGCTTGCCCGGCCACACCGCGTAACCCAGTCGCCATCCGGTCATGGCGTAGGTCTTCGACCAGCCATTGAGCAGGATCAGCCGGCCGCGAATTTCCGGATAAGACAACAGGCAGACGTGACGCTCGCCATCATAGACCATCTGGTCGTAGATCTCGTCCGACATGACAGCGACGTCCGGCCATTGCGCGAGACCGGCGACGAGCTTGTCGACTTCGCTCTTGGGCGTGACGCCGCCGGTGGGATTCGCCGGCGAGTTGACGATCAGAAGCCGCGTCTTCGGCGTGATCAGCTTAAGCGTTTCTTCCGCTGAAAAGGCAAAGCCGTTTTCCTCGCGGATCGGCACCGGCACCGGTGTCGCGCCAGTGAACTCGATCATCGAGCGATAGATCGGGAAACCCGGATCGGGATACATGATCTCGGCACCCGGCTCGCCGAACATCAGGATCGACATGAACATGGTCGGCTTGCCGCCCGGCATGATCATCACGCTTTCCGGCGAGACCTCGACCGCATAGCGCTTGCGCAGGTCGGCGGCCACCGCTTCGCGCAGCGGTAGGATGCCGTTGGCGGCCGTGTAGCCGTGATGGCCATCACGCAGGGCCTTGATCGCCGCCTCGACGATGAAGTCGGGCGTGCGGAAGTCCGGCTGGCCGATGCCGAGATTGATGATGTCGCGGCCTTGCGCCATGAGCGCGTTGGCGCGTGCCAGCACGGCGAAAGCGTTTTCCTCTCCGAGGCGGTCGAACGCCGCGATGGTCTTCAGCATGGGTGGCCTCCCTGGTGGCCAAGCCAGTTCAACGCATCCCGGGAATGAAATCAAACGAGGCGCTTCTCCGCCGCCCCCCTACCCGATTGCATTCGGCCCACCGCTCGGCGCATGCTTAGACTGCGAAGTGTCGGTCGGACCGGGGGACGGCCATGGACATCGTAGCAGCCAACCAAGCCTATGAAGACTGGCTTCGGCACGCGTTGCAGGGCGCGGTCGTCGAGGATGATCTGCGCGCCAAACATACGAAGATGAGCGACGGTGCGTTTCCGTTCCTGCGGGCCACGTACTGGCGCTGGGCGGAAACCATCCTCGATGTCTGCCCGGATCTTTCCGACGCGCCGGCGGTGCTGGCGGTCGGCGATACGCATCTGGAGAATTTCGGCACCTGGCGCGACGATGACGGTCGCCTGATCTGGGGTGTCAACGATTTCGACGAATGCGCCGAGATGCCCTATGCGCTCGATCTCGTGCGGCTCGCGACCAGCGCGGCGCTGGCCGGCGCGCCGACACATTTATCGGTCAAATCCATCTGCGCCCACCTTCTCGATGGCTATAAGCGCGGGATCGATGTGCCCGCCCCCTTCGTGCTCGACCGCGATCACCTGTGGCTGCGCAATCGCTTTGTGGTCAAAGAAAAAGAACGCGCCGCCTTCTGGCGCAAGATCGACAAACAGGCCAAGACATCAGTAAAGAAGCGCAAGCGCCCGCCGCCGCGCTGGCTGTCACTGTTTGCCGCAGCGCTGCCGGAACCGGTCGACCTGCTCTACTGGCAGCGCGCTGCCGGCACCGGCAGCCTCGGCCGGCCACGCTGGCTCGGCTACGGCCCATGGCGCGGTGGGCCGTTGCTGCGAGAAGGCAAGGCCTTGGTAGCGTCGGGCTGGACCAGAGCACATCGGGGCGACGCCGTGCCACGTCTCAACGACATCGCACGCGGCCGGTTTCGTGCGCCCGATCCCTGGTACGCCGAACACGACAACGTGCTGCTGCGCCGCCTGTCGGCCAACAACCGCAAACTCGAGGTGAAGAAGCCGCGCGACATCCCGCGCCTGCTGCATCCCACGATGCTGCAGTGCATGGGACAGGACCTCGCCGCCGTGCATCTGGGCGTCGGCAACCACCGCGACGCAATTCGCAAGAATCTGGGCCGGCGCAAGAAGGGCTGGTTCAAGGCGAATGTGGACGCGGCGCTCGCCTTCGTCTCGCGCGACTACGCCGACTGGGCCAAAGCGCACAAATAGCCAGGCGACTGCCGATCGCTCCAATCACTTTCTCTCATCATCCGATGAGCCTTATGCGTTGGATTGCAGCGCACAGGCGTGGCAGCATTGCACGTCAGACCAATGCCGGGTTCACCTCCATGACCACCGCTCCCTCCTCCGTCGCCGAGAAACGGCGCACCTTCCGTCAACTCCACGAGACGGGATGCTTTGTTATTCCCAATCCGTGGGACGTCGGCACCGCGCGCTATCTCCAGCATCTCGGCTTCAAGGCGCTGGCCTCGACCAGCGCCGGCTTTGCCTTCGCGCTCGGTTATGCGGACGGGGCGGTCGACCGCGATATGGTGCTGGCGCATGTCGCAGAACTCGCCGCCGCGACCGACCTGCCCTTAAATGCCGACTTCGAGGCGGGCTTCGCCCACGCCCCGGCAGGCGTTGCCGAGAATGTGCGCCTGTGCGTCGAAACCGGCGTCGCCGGCCTGTCGATCGAGGACTCGACCGGCGACACCGAAAAGCCGCTCTACGACCGCGACGTCGCGGTGGCGCGCCTGCGCGCCGCCCGCGCCGCGATCGACACGACCGGTAGTGACGTTCTGCTCACCGGCCGCTGCGAGACCTTCCTGGTGGCCAAGCCCGATCTCGCTTTCGCGATCGACC
>JANLJK010000389.1 GCA_029255525.1 Pseudolabrys sp. | reverse complement strand
CCGTGGTGTCGGCCGCGTCGACGTCCTCGCCTTCGGTCACTTCCTCGAACTGCAGGCCGACCTGCACCGTCGGGTCGAAGAAGCCCTTGATGGCCGCGAACGGCACGCCAAGCTTCTCCGGCACGCCGCCGAAGGACAGACCGACCTCAAAGCCGTCATCCGTCACCCGCAGGTCCCAGAACTGGTGCTGGAGGATGATGGTCATCTGTTCCGGATACTGGGCTTTCAGCCGGTCCGACAGCCGCACGCCTTCCGCCTGGGTATCGAAGGAAATGTAGAAATGATGGTCGCCCGGCAGGGTCTTCTTCTTGGCGGTATCGGTCAGCACGTTGCGGACGACGCCGCGGAGCGCCTGCTGGGTCAGAAGATCGTAGCGGATGTGGTCGGGCATAAGGGGTCTTCGAACGAGGGATTCGTGAGGATGCTACCGATTATGCCGGCGAAAGCCATCCCCGCGGATGCGCCGGCTGCGGTGTCATAAATGGGGGCTTACGGCTGGGAAGAGAAGTGGAGGCTTCTGTTGCCAGGTGCCTCCGAACCCCGCCTAACCGCTGCTAAGACGGCTAGGGCTTGTAGGCGTGGTTATTCAAACCGCTTACGCGGCCTGAGCAACCGGAGCATAGTTGTCGTTGGCAACTATCATAATGGCCCGATAACGGCGGAACCATGCCGAGCAAAAGTTCGCCCTTTACGCCCTCGTCGATCCTATTTCGCCCCCGCCGGTGTAGCCCCGCGGTCCAACCTTTCGAGAGGACCGGCCCCGCCGATCGGGCCGGACGGGTCCGGCTGGACGGAAGCCTCGTAATCTGAGCTACACCGGTGGAGGCGCCGGGTACTGCCCCCGGGTCCGATGGGTTTATTGCGACGTCCGTTTATCGCCATAGCCGGGTTGCCCCGGCACCCCGAATATAGGGGGTCCCGGTTAAGGAAAAAAGCCCCGTTTCGGCTTCGGCGCGACGGGCGGGGACAACGTGGAATACCCGGCTGTTACTTCTTGGCCGCCTTCACCGGATCCTTGACCGCGTCGAAAGTCGCGAACTCTACATTGTAGATCTGGCCGTTCTTCTTCTCGACCTTGCGGATATAGATGTTCTGCACGATGTCGCGCGTTTCCGGGTCGATAGAGACCGGGCCGCGCGGGCTTTCCCAGGACAGGCCCTTCATCGCCGCGATCAGCGTATCGCCGTCGGCCTTGCCCTTCGTCTTCTTCAGCGCCTCGTAGATCAGGTGCATGCCGTCATAGCCGCCGACCGACATGAAATTCGGCCGGAAGCCCGCGGCCTTCTCGAAGGCCGCTACATAGGCCTGGTTCATCGCTGAGTCGTGATCGGCCGAATAGAGATGCGCCGTCACCGTGCCCAAGGCGGCATCGCCCATCGTCGGCAGGAGGTCGTCATCGGTGACGTCGCCCGGGCCGATCAGCTTGATGCCGCTCTTGTCGAGGCCGCGCTCGGCGAACTGCTTCATGAACAGTGAGCCCTGGCCAGCCGGCACGAATATGAAGATGGCGTCCGGCTTGGCGTCGGCGGCGCGCTGCAACAGTGGTGCGAAGTCTGGCCCGGCCAGAGGCGCGCGGATCGCTTCGGCCACCGTGCCGCCGGCTGCCTTGAAGCGCTCTGTGAAGGACTGCTCGGCGTCGTGACCGGGCGCGTAATCGGAGACGATGGTTACGACCTTGCGGATCTTGTTGGCGGCGGCCCAGTCGGCGATCAGCACGCAGGACTGCGCCACGGTGAAGCTGGTGCGCACGATGTAAGGCGAGCGCTCGGTGATGATCGAGGTGCCGGCCGCCATGACGACTTCGACGGTCTTTGCCGCGGTGGCGAGTGGCGCGACAACGAGCGCCGCCGGCGTGATTTCGAAGCCAGCCAGCACGTCGACTTTCTCGGTCTTGATCAGGTCTTCCGCGAGGCGCCGTGTATTGTCGGGCACGCTCGCTGAATCGCGCAGGATCAACTGGATCTTCTTGCTGGCGACAGATGTGCCGTGCCGTTGCAGATAGAGGTCGACGCCGGCCTTGACCTGCTTGCCGGTCGAGGCCTGCTGTCCCGTCATGGAGATGATGAGGCCGACCTTGATCGTGTCCTGCGCCTGGGCGCTTGCTGCGCCGACCAGGCAGGCGCTCAAGACGCCGACGGCAACAAAGATCCTTCGTCCGGTAGACATTGGTGCGTTCCTTTTCCCTGTTCGTTCCGCGCGCGCGACAGGCGCGGGCGGTGCCGCGCTTCATGTGATCCTTTGGCAACCGGCCGGAGCCTGGCCTTAAGCGATGCGCACGGTCTTGATGAAGTTCTCTACCTCGGATTCGAGGTTGCGGCTTTCGGCCGAGAGTATCTCGGCGGCGCGCAGCACCTTCGCCGATTCCGCGCCGGTCTCATCGGCGTCGCGGTTGACCTCGGCGATGTTGGCGGCAACGTCGGCGGCGCGTCGTGCCGCTTCCGTTACGTTGTGCGCGATCTCGCGGGTCGCGTCGCTTTGCGCGCTGACCGCGGCGGTGATCGTCGCCGAAATGTCCGAGATCTGACCGATCGTGCCGCTGATCTCCTTGATCGCGGTCACCGACTCCAACGTCGTATTCTGCATGTCGGCGATCTGCGTGCGGATCACTTCGGTCGCCTTCGCGGTCTGGGTGGCGAGGTTCTTCACTTCGCCGGCGACCACCGCGAAGCCGCGCCCGGCTTCGCCCGCGCGCGCCGCCTCGATCGTGGCATTGAGCGCCAACAGATTGGTCTGGCTGGCGATGCGGCTGATGATGGCGACCACATCGCCGATGCGGTCGGCCGACTGCGAGAGCGCGGTGATGCGGGCGTCGGTCTGCTCGGCCTGCCTCACGGCGTCGGCGGCGATCCGCATCGAGCGTTCCACCTGCCGGCTGATTTCGTCGATCGAGGTGCCGAACTCTTCCGTCGCCAAAGCGGCCGACTGCACGTTGGCTGAGGCCTCGCCCGAGACCAGGGCCACCGCCGCCGAGCGTTCCTGCGTCGTCTTGGCGTTGCGGGTGAGCGCGCCGGCCGCCGATTCAAGATCGGTCGCGGCGGACGACACCGCGCCGACGATCTTGCCGATCGCATCCTCGAACTTGGCGGCGAGATCGCGCACCATCGTCTCTCGCTCGACGACGACGCGGGCGGCAGCCTGCTTCTGCTCGGCTTCGACCTGCTCAAGCCGCACCAGATTGTCGCGGAAGGTACGCGCCGCGCGCGCCGCGTCGCCGCCCTCGTCGCCGCGACTTGTAGAGGGGATCTCGAAGGCGCGGACGCCGTTCGCCAGCTTCAGCAGCGTCTCGGCGATGTTGCGGATCGGCTTGCCGATCGAAATGATGCCGAAGCCGGCCGCGCCGATCAGGATAATGATGACGAAGACACCGAAACCGGTGCTGATGCGCGCGGCTTCTTGGATGCGGTCGGTAGCCAGGCTCATGCGCTGCGCGGCATTCGTCTCCGCGACCGAGATGGCTTTCTCGATCAGTGCATCGATCTCCAAGCCGATGTGGTTGCCGCGCTCCAGCGGCGCGGTGATCTCTTTGTAGTCGCGCTTGAGCTTGGTGATCTCGGCCGCGCTGTCGGCATAGGCCGAGGCGAGTTTGGTGATCTTTTCCAGACGCCCGCAATTGTCACCGTCGGTGCAGCGATAGGCGGCGGCGCTCAGATAGTCGGCGGCCTGGTTCAGGTTGCCGCGCAAGGCGGTCAAGGCGCGATCGGCTTCCCGCTCGGAAATGGCGAGGCGGATTTCGCGGATGCCGATCTGCATGCGCTGCAAGGCGACGCCGGCGCGCAGAAGATCGGCCGCGAACAACTGCTCGATGCGTTCGAACTCGGCGTTTTGCGCCAGCATTGCGTTGTTGGCGCGCTGGTTGAGGATCATGCCGGCCACGAGCACGATGCCGATGCTGACGGTCGCCGCCAGCTTGGCGCCGATGCGGATTTTCAGGCGTGATAGCGCCGGCGGCAGCTTCGGCATTGGATGGCCTATGACCGCAAGCCGGCGGCGCACCGCAAAGCCGTGGCGGCGACCGAATGCCCGGCCGCGACCTCTAGCGATACCCGGGAGCCGGCCGTGCAAGGCATTGCGTTTCGCCGCGAAAAGAGAGGCGCATCGGCATTCCAGCCGGCAGGGGTTTCACCCAGGCCAGGCAACAAGGTAACGTAGCACCAGGGCAGTTTACGCAGGGTTAACCGAGGCTTCCGCCGGAAGCCCTCGCGGGCGAGGGGTGTCGCGCCGGTCTCTATCGCCGGCTATGGACGGTCCGTGCCTGTGCTCGCGTGGCATCGACGATGTCCGATTGTTTCTCAGCCCCGCATCGGTCGCGCTTGCGACTTTGGTCGCAGGCCGCGACTGACGGCGCCTCGTTACGAAACCATCAACATTGACCGCTACGCGTAGGGGCCGATAAATCGCATTGTACGATTGCTCAGGCTCGGCGTGCATGGTCCAGACAGAAGATGTGAAGTCTCGCGTCCAGCGGGCAAAGATTCCAGCGTCTCTCTTTTCGACCGACGGGCTGCCGCGCGAGCAGCGCTTCGCCGCCTGGCGCGAAAGCATCGGCGTCTTCCTCGACGTTCGGCCGCAGCGGGAAGAGCCGGCGCCGAATTTCTCCGCGCAGGTCGAAGGCTATCTGTTCGAGGACATCTTCGTCTCGCGCTGCCAGGCAGGCGCGCAGAAGTTCGATCGGCCGATCGCCAAGATCGCGCGCGATTCCATCGACCATTACATGATCCAACTCGTGGTCGACGGCCATATCCGCATGGAGCATCGCGGCGACAGCTTCGTCATCCCGCGTGGCGGGCTCATCGCCTTCGATCTGGCCGAGGTGATGGACAGCTTCAATGCCGACTTCACCGTCATCTCGATCATCGTGCCGCGGCGGCGTCTGGCGCCGTTGCTGGTGGAGCCTGACGCACAACAAGGCAGCCGCGTCGATCCGGAGACGGGCGCCGGCAAGCTCCTGTCCAATTATCTGCTGACGTTGTTCTCGGTGGCGCCGAACCTGATGCAGGCCGAAGCGGGGTTGGCGGCGCGCAGCCTGCTCGATCTCATCGCGCTGGCCTTCAACGGCGCGGCGCTGAAGACCGGCGACCTGCCCGAGATGGTGCAGCGCGCCGAGCTCATGCGCGTGCAGAACTACATCAAGGACCGGCTGTCGCACAGCAACCTCGAGCCGATCACAGTGGCGGAAGGCATCGGCATGTCGCGCGCGCAGCTCTACCGGCTGTTCGCACCGACCGGTGGCGTCGCGGAATACATCCGTGAGCAGCGGCTGCGGCGCTGCCTCGCGGACCTGCTGTCACTGCGGCACGCGCATCGTCAGATCGCCGATATCGGCTATCGCTGGGGCTTCGCTGATCCGATCACCTTCGCCAAGGCGTTCAAGCAGCGTTTCGGTCGCACGCCGTCGGAAGCGCGCGACGCCGTGCTGTCGGTGCCGCCGGAAGAGCGCATCGGCATTTCCGGCTATATCGGCGAGCGGCTGTTCGAGGAGTGGATTGCCGGACTCGCTTGAGTGAGGAGTGCATGCGGTGAAGGGCATAGTGCGCGTGCTGGCGCGCGTGGCCGATCATAGCGTGGCCGCAGTTCTCGTAATGGCCGCAACGGCGGTCGTTGGCTTTGCAACGCGTCTCAATCCACTCTGGCTTTTCGCCGCCGGCGGCGTGATCGGTCTTTCAAGTTTTATTTAAATGCGTACGATGCTGCCGCGGTGTTTGCACAACGTTCATTTTTGATGTTGCTTATCGAACGTAACGGCTGATTTATTTGCCGTAATTTCACCAAAGCCAACCGCTTATGTTTGGTAGTGCGCATTGCGCGGTTGTTTTCTCAAGCAATTGCTCACTATGCGCTTGCTTGCCCGATTGTTCCTGTAATTAGTGCTTGGTAACATAGTAACGGAGCTGGCGCTGTCGCGACAATTTGCTCCGTGATCGCGGTTCAGGGCTTGGCTGATGATCCCCTACAAGAACAGTTTGCTCGACGCGCTCAGCGCCGCCGCGCCAGGTTTCATGGGCGGCCGTCTGGCGTCATTCAATTTCACCCACGGTGATCTGCTTTGTGTGGCAGGCGATGCAGTCGAGCACGTGTACTTTCCGACATCCGGATTGATCTCACTGGTCGTCGATCTTAGCGGCGGTGAGCGCATCGAAGCGGCGATGATCGGTCGCGACGGCATGTTGGGCGCCGGCTTTGCATTCGGCGGCAATGTCTCCGTCAGCACCGGCTTTGGGCAGATCGGCGGTAGCGGCTGGCGCATGGCGGCCGGCGATCTCGTCGCGCTCGCGCGCGGCAATGCATCCGTGTGGTCGCTTCTATTCAGGCATGAGCAATACGTTCTCGCGCAGGCGCAACAGACCGCCGCCTGCAATGCCACGCATCCTATCCGCGAGCGGATGTGCAGTTGGCTTTTGCGTGCGCATGATCTGGCGCCTGAGACTGACCTGTATCTGACCCAGGAGTTTCTCGCCGATATTCTCGGCGTGCAGCGCGCCAGCGTGTCGTTGATCGCTGGAACCTTGCAGGATGCCGGCATCATCCAATATCGCCGCGGCCGGGTTTCGATTTTGGACAAGCAGGCCTTGGCTCAAAATGCATGCGAGTGCTATCGCGCGCTGCGCGGTCACCGGCAGCGCTTGTTCCATAATGACACAATGATCCCTGCCGTGTAGGCTGGTTGCGGTTCGTTCTCGCCGCTCCCTGCCTGCATGCGCTATTTCATCCACATCATGATCGGCGCGGACCGGCTGTCCGATCATACTGGCGCGCAATATGCGGACCTTGCCGCGGCGCGGACTGAGGCTGAGCGCTGCGCGCGCGAACTGATCGCGGACTGTCTGCGGCGAAGCGGGACGAGCATGCCCGACGGCTTTATCGAGATTCTCGATGAGAGCGGGCACATCTGCGATCTGTTCGCGCTCGACGCGGCGGTATTCGGCTCAGCGCGCCGGTCCCGGTATCGACAGGTCTACAACACCGTCAATCATAACTATCTGCTGCTGACGCCCGACCTGACAATCCTCGAGGCAAACCGGTCTTATCTCAACGTCACGCGGACCGATCTTGCCTCGATCATCCACCGGAACGTGTTCGACGTGTTCCCGGACAATCCCGGCGATCCGCATGCCAACGGCGTGCGCAAGCTGACGGCGTCGCTGGACCATGTGCTCAAGCATAAGGAAGTGCATGCCTTGTCGCGGCAGCGCTACGACATCCGCGAGCGCAACGGCGAGTGGCTTGAGCGGCACTGGGACTCCGTGAGCTATCCCGTGCTCGACGACAATGGCGAGGTGGAGTTCATCATCCACCAGATCGGTCGTGTAATTTCCGATACCGATCGGTCTCGCGCGGACGTTTGACGCGCATGATCGCGTGCGTGTTTATGGCGCCTTTATGCGATGTAAGGTTGCGTTGACTTGGCACGCACGGCGCAGTTTTTGCTGCGCTGCGCAACGGCCCTTTTTTCCCCGGCTGAAGTCATAAAGAGATGCCGTTGCCCAACTTCCAAGCTTTCAGGCCCGTGCGGTCTTGTGCTAAGGGGGGCAACGACTTGGCAGTGCCAATAAGAAGAAAGTGGAGTGTGGGGTAATGGCTGAGGGGAACAAAGCCGCCCGCGACGGCGGGGGACTTCGATTCAAGGTGCGCGGTCCCCGCGACTTTTACGGCGGGCTTGCGCTCATCGCGGTGGGGATCATCGCCATCTGGGCCACCGGGGACCTGGGTGGTTCACGCGGTTTCGCCTTCGGGCCTGGCACCGCGCCGCGCATGTTCGCGATCCTGCTCGCCTTCATGGGCGCGCTGATCGCGATCGGCGGTTTGCTCGCGGATGGCCCGCCGATCGAAAAGTTCGCGATCAAGGGGCCGGCCTATGTCGTGGCGGCGATCCTGCTGTTCGCCTGCCTGATCCGCGGCGTCAGCCTCGAATATATCGGCGTGCCGGTGAACATCCCCGGTTTCGGCCTGGTGGTCTCCACCTTCGTCGCATTCATGGTCTCGATCATGGGATCGAGCGAGATGCGCTGGACCGAGAGCCTGTTGGCGGGCATCGGCATGACGGTGTTCTGCGTCCTGCTGTTCGTCTACCTGCTGGCGCTGCCGTTCCAGCTTTGGCCGTCTTTTTTGTGAGCAGGAAGCACGCTCATGACTGATCTTTTCGCCAATCTTTGGCTTGGCTTCTCCGTCGCGGCGCATCCGTACAATATCGGATTCTGCCTGCTCGGAGCGCTGGTCGGTACGCTGGTCGGCGTATTGCCCGGCATCGGCACTGTCGCGACGGTGGCAATGTTGCTGCCGATCACCTTCGGTCTGCCGCCGGTCGGCGCGCTCATCATGCTCGCCGGCATTTATTACGGCGCGCAATATGGCGGCTCGACCACCTCGGTGCTGGTGAATATCCCGGGCGAGGCCACGTCGGTGGTGACGTGTCTCGACGGCCACCAGATGGCGCGCAAGGGCCGCGCCGGCGCGGCGCTCTCGATCGCGGCCATCGGCTCGTTCCTGGCCGGCTGTGTCGCGACCGTGCTGGTGGCGGCGCTGGGCGTCCCGCTCACCTCCATCGCTCTGCTGTTCGGGCCGGCCGAATATTTCTCGCTGATGGTGCTCGGCCTGATCTTTGCGGTGGTGCTGGCCAAGGGCTCGGTGCCGAAGGCGATCGCGATGATCCTGCTCGGCCTCTTGCTATCGATGATCGGCTCGGACCTCGAGACCGGCGCCGGCCGTATGACCTTCGACATCCCGGAACTCTCCGACGGCATCGGCTTCGCCAACGTCGCCATGGGTGTGTTCGGCTTCGCCGAGATCATCCGCAACCTCGAGATGTCGCAGGAGAGCCGCGACATCGTGCAGAGCAAGATCACGGGTCTGATGCCGACGCGGCAGGACCTGATCGACTCCGCCGGCCCGATCGCCCGCGGCACGATCCTCGGCTCGCTCTTGGGCATTCTGCCCGGCGGCGGCGCGGTGGTGGCCTCGTTCGCGGCCTATACCTTCGAGAAGCGCATCTCCAAGCATCCCGAACTGTTCGGCACTGGCGTCATCGAGGGCGTGGCGGCGCCGGAGAGCGCCAACAATGCGGCGGCGCAGACCTCGTTCATCCCGCTCTTGACCCTCGGCATTCCGCCGAACGCGGTGATGGCGTTGATGGTCGGCGCCATGACCATCCACGGCATCGTGCCGGGCCCGCAGGTCATGACTAAGCAGCCCGAGCTGTTCTGGGGCATGATCGCCTCGATGTGGCTCGGCAACCTGATGCTGGTCATCATCAACCTGCCGCTGGTCGGCCTGTGGGTGACCCTGCTGCGGGTGCCGTACCGGCTGCTGTTCCCGTCGATCATCGTGTTCTGCTGTATCGGCATCTACTCCATCAACAACTCGCCGACCGACGTGATCATCGCCGCCACGTTCGGCCTGGTCGGTTATTGGCTGGCGAAGCACGACTTCGAGCCGGCACCCCTGGTGCTCGCTTTCGTGCTCGGCCCGCTGATGGAAGAGAACCTGCGCCGCGCCATGCTGATCGCGCGTGGCGACGCCACGGTGTTCGTGACGCGGCCGATCTCGGCCGGCCTGATGCTGATCTCGCTGACGCTGCTGGTCATCGCCATGCTGCCGATGATCCGCAAGCGCCGCGACGAGGTCTTCGTCGAATAGCGGACGACATTACCGTCAAGACGTATCCAAGGCCGGCGTTTCGCCGGCCTTGGCTTTTTGGGGCCCTCCGCTTGGGGCCCTTCGCGGCCCTGACATCCTGCTGCGACGAAATGTGCATCAAGAAAAGACGAAGGGATTATTGAATTGGCGGCCGGAATAGGCTGCTTTCAAAACAAGACTGCGTCATTACGGCAGCTTTGATGATGGGGAGAAATGAAATGTCAGGAGGGATGCAATGATCAAGAATCTGGTTGGAGCGCTGCTGTCGGCGGCGCTCGTGGTTGTCACCGCCGGCGCCGCGCAGGCGCAGAGCGACTATCCCAAGCGCAATATCGTCATGATCGTGCCGTTCGCGGCCGGCGGGCCGACCGATGTGGTCGCGCGCATCGTGTCCGAGCACATGTCGAGGACGCTCGGTCAGACCGTCCTGATCGAGAACGTGGCGGGCGCCGGCGGCACCACCGGTGCGACGCGGGCAATGCGCGCCGCTAATGACGGCTACACCGTCATCATGGGGCACATGGGCACGCACGCTGCGGCGGTCGCGCTCTATCCGAACCTTGCCTACAAACCGGACGTCGATTTCGAGCCGGTCGGCATGGCCGCGGGCACGCCGATCCTGATCCTGGCCAAGAAAGACCTGCCGGCGAAGGACCTGAAGGAGTTCGTCGCCTATGTGAAGGCGAACAACGAGAAGCTGAACATGGCGCATGCTGGCGTCGGCTCGGTGTCGCACACCACCTGCCTGCTGCTGTCGTCGATCCTGCAGGTCAAGCCGATCGCGGTGCCGTTCCAGGGCACTGGCCCGGCCATGAACGCCCTGGTCGGCGGCCAGGTCGATTACATGTGCGACCAGATCGTCAACGCCGTGCCGCAGATCCAGGGGGGTACCATTAAGGCCTACGCCATCGGCACGCCCGAGCGCTCGCCGGTGCTGCCGGACGTGCCGACCACCACCGAAGCCGGCCTGCCGCAATATCAGGCATCCGCCTGGAACGCGGTGTTCGCGCCGAAAGGCACGCCGAAGGAGATCGTGCAGAAGCTCGCCGACGCGCTCGACAAGGCGCTCGACGATCCGGCCGTGCGCAAGCGGCTGCTCGATCTCGGCAGCGACATTCCGGGCAAGGATCGCCGCGGCCCGCAGGCGCTCGGCACCCTGGTCAAGAACGAGATCGCGAAATGGACGCCGATCATCAAGGCCAATATGTAACGCTGTTAAATCGAAGATATTGACGCGCGTGAACACTTGCGGCGGCTTTCGGGCCGCCGCTTTTGTTTTCGAGTTGAATTGATGGGGGCGTGTTCGGAGAACATTAGTAAGGCGCGTTAAGGGTTCCTCGAACGAGGCCGGTACGAGACGCGAACAACGGTAAGATTTGCCCGGAGAACACTAACGATTGGCGTTCTCCGGTCCGCTGGCCGGACGGGGACGACATGCGCGATCGTTGTTAAGAGCGAGCAACGCGTTTGAATGGAGCGCTGTTAAATCGAAGATATTGACGCGCGTGAACACTTGCGGCGGCTTTCGGGCCGCTGCCTCTGTTTTCGATTTGAATTGCCCGCGATGCGTTCGGGGAACATTAGCAAGACGCGTTAAGGGTTTCTGGAACGGGCCCGGTACAGGGCGCGAACAATGGTAAGATATGCACGTAGAATAATAACGATTGCCGTTCCGCTGCGGGCTTGGCCGTGCCAATGATGCGCGGCGTTTATCGTTAAGTGCGCGAAACGCCGCCGGCGGGTTTCGGTTCACGGGCGTCTAAGGAACCGCGTACGCTGCGCATGCGGTGTACGTCCAGGCGGGTGTTTTCGGTGCCGCGGCCCGTGTAATCGGAGCCGGCCATTCCGCTAAAGAATTGATCTGGCAATAAAAATTCATATCTGCCCGGATATGGGGATAGCCTCTACCGGGCGATTGCGGCGTCGGGTAAAGCGGCCCATCTTCCGATTCCATTCACGCCAGCGGGCGGTTTCAGTATGCGCCAATACCTCGAATTGATGGAGCACATCCTCGCCAACGGCGCGGAGAAGCGCGACCGCACCGGCACCGGTACGCGCTCGGTATTCGGCTATCAGATGCGGTTCGACCTCGGCGCCGGCTTTCCGCTGCTCACCACCAAGAAGCTGCACCTGAAGTCGATCATCCACGAGCTGCTTTGGTTCCTGGCCGGCGATACCAACATCAAATATCTCAAGGACCACGGCGTCCGCATCTGGGACGAGTGGGCGGACGAGCGCGGCGATCTCGGCCCGGTCTATGGCTACCAGTGGCGCTCCTGGCCGGCGCGCGACGGCTCGGCCATCGACCAGATCTCCAACGTGATCGGCATGATCAAGCGCAACCCGGACTCGCGCCGGCTGATCGTCACCGCCTGGAACCCGGCCGACGTCGACAAGATGGCGCTGCCCCCTTGCCACCTCCTGTTCCAGTTCTATGTGGCGGAGGGCAAGCTTTCCAGCCAGATGTACCAGCGCTCGGCTGACGTGTTCCTCGGCGTGCCGTTCAACATCGCCTCTTATGCGCTGCTGACGATGATGGTGGCGCAGGTGACCGGCTACAAGCCGGGCGATTTCGTGTGGACCGGCGGCGACACGCACCTCTATCTCAATCACGTCGAGCAGGCGCATTTGCAGCTTTCGCGCGCGCCGCGGGCTTTGCCGCGGATGCGCATCAACCCGGCGGTGAACGACATCTTCGGCTTCCGCTACGAGGACTTCGCGCTCGAAAACTACGACCCGCATCCGCACATCAAGGCCGAGGTGGCGGTGTGAGCCTTTCGATCCGCGCCGCGCTGCCCTCCGACAGCGCTTTGATTTTCGCGCTGGTCCGTGAATTGGCCGAGTACGAGAACCTCCAGGACGAAATGGACGCGACGATCGAAACGATCGCGGACGCCTTGTTTCGATCGGAGCCCCGGGTTTTCTGCGATATCGCCGAATGGAGCGGCGAACCGGCCGGTTTCGCGGTGTGGTTCTTGAATTTCTCGACCTTTCGCGGTCGCCACGGTCTCTATCTTGAGGACTTATACGTACGTCCCGATTGGCGCGGGCACGGCATCGGCAAAGCGCTGATGCGGCGGTTAGCGCAGCACTGCGTCGAGCGCCAGCTCGCACGCTTCGACTGGGCCGTGCTCGATTGGAACGCGCCGTCGATCGCCTTCTACGAAAAGATCGGCGCCAAACTGATGAGCGAGTGGAAGCTCTGCCGGCTGTCCGGATCGGCGCTGGCGAGCTTCGCGCGGGAAGGAGCACCGTCATGAGATCGGGGCTGAAAGTCGTGCTGGTCGCCGCCGTCGGCGAGAACGGCATTATCGGTCGTGATGGGCAACTGCCGTGGCGGTTGAAGTCCGACCTGCAGCACTTCAAGAAGGTCACCCTCAACCGGCCGGTGATCATGGGGCGCAAGACTTTCGAGTCGCTTCCGAAGCCGCTCAAGAACCGCACCAATATCGTCCTGACCCGGGATCTGGGGCTGGTCGCACCGGGCTGCGTGCTCGCCACCAGCATGGATGCCGCGTTCGGCTTTGCCCGGGAGGATGCCCAACAGCGCGGGGTGGATGAGGTGATGATCATCGGCGGCAGCGATATCTTCACCGACACCATGGCTGTGGCCGACCGGCTGGAGATCACCCGTGTGCACGCCGCGCCCGAAGGCGACGTGCGCTTTCCGGCGATCGACCCCACCGTCTGGCGGGAGAGCTATCGCCAATGGCGGCCGCGCGGACCGGACGATGACACCGATTTCACCATTCTGACCTATGAGCGTGCGGGCTGAACCGGTCGGTGACTGGCGGAGACCGCGCCGGAGGGCCATATCGGGCCGGTGACGGCTCCGTCTGCGGCCAATCGCGGCAGGACGGCGCGTTGTAACGGACCGGGGCGTCCCCTATAACCCTGTCCCGACAAAGGGCTACAAGCTGCCGGCAAACGGCGGCGGGAGACATTTTCGATGCCATGGACCAATCAGGGTGGCGGCGGCGGCGGCCCGTGGGGCTCGGGCGGGGGCAAGGGCCCCTGGGGCTCGGGACCGCAATCGCAAGGACCGACGCCGCCGGATCTGGAGGAGATGCTCCGCCGCGGCCAGGACAAACTGCGCCGCGTGCTGCCGGGCGGCAATCTCGGCGGCAAGGGGTTCGCCCTGGTCGCCTTGGCCGCGGTCGCGCTGTGGGGCTTCTCGGGCTTCTTCCGGGTGGAGCCTGACGAGCTCGGCGTCGTGCTGCGCTTCGGCAAGGAAGTGCGCGAGGTCCAGCCGGGCCTGAACTACCATCTGCCTTATCCGATCGAGACTGTGCTCACGCCCAAGGCGCTGCGGGTCAACAAGATCGACATCGGCATGCGCGTCGTCGACGACGTGCGCCGCGGCTCGACCGTGCGCGACGTGCCGGAAGAGAGCCTGATGCTCACCGGCGACGAGAATATCGTCGACGTCGATTTCTCGGTGCTGTGGAAGGTGAAGCCGACTGGTGTCGGCGAATACCTGTTCAACATCCAGAACCCGGAAGGCACCGTGAAGGCGGTCGCCGAAGGCGCGATGCGCGAAGTCATTGGCCGTTCCGAGATCCAGCCGATCCTCACCGGCGCGCGTCAGACCATCGAGACCGCCGTGCAGGACCTGATGCAGAAGACGCTCGACGGCTACGGTGCCGGCATCGTGGTGCAGCAGGTGCAACTGCAGAAGGTCGATCCGCCGACGCAGGTCATCGATTCGTTCCGCGACGTACAGGCGGCGCGGGCCGACCTCGAGCGCGCGGTCAACGAGTCGCAGACTTACGCCAACCGTGTCGTGCCGGAAGCGCGTGGCCGCGTGGCGCAGATCGTGCAAACGGCGGAAGCCTACAAGTCCCAGACGGTGGCGGAAGCGACCGGTCAGACGTCGCGCTTCCTCAAGATCTATGAGCAGTACAAGAAGGCGCCGGACGTGACGCGCGAGCGCATGTATCTCGAGACCATGGAACGCGTGCTCGGCTCGACCGACAAGATCATTCTCGACAGCGGTCAGAATGGCGGCGGTGTGCTGCCTTATCTGCCGCTCAACGAACTGTCGCGGCCGCGCCCGGCGCAGCCGCAGACCGGAGGCCGCCCGTGAGGAACAATTTCATCGGCGGCGTCATTGCCGTCGTCATCGTCGCCGCGCTGATCGTCGGCTATTCGTCGCTGTTCGCGGTCTACCAGACTCAACAGGCGCTAGTCGTACGCCTCGGTCAGCCGGTGCGCGTCGTCAATGAGCCGGGCCTGCACGTCAAGGTGCCGTTCATCGACACGGTGATCGCGATCGATAAGCGCATCCTCGATCTGGAAGCGCCACCGCAGGAAGTCATCGCCTCGGACCAAAAGCGTCTCGTGGTCGACGCCTTCGCGCGCTACCGCATCCAGGATCCGCTGCGCTTCTACCAGACGCTCGGCTCGATCCAGGGCGCCAATTCACAGCTCTCGATCCTCTTGAACTCGGCGCTGCGCCGCGTGCTCGGTGAAGTCACCTTCACCCATGTCGTGCGCGACCAGCGTGCCGATCTGATGGGCCGCATCCGCGAGCTCGTCGATCGTGAGGCCGGTGCCTACGGCATCCAGGTGGTCGACGTGCGTATCCGCCGCGCCGATCTGCCGGAGCAGAACAGCCAGGCGGTCTATCAGCGCATGCAGACCGAGCGTCAGCGCGAGGCGGCGGAGTTCCGCGCCCAGGGTGCCCAGCGTGCGCAGGAGATCCGCTCGCGCGCCGATCGCGAAGTGACGGTGCTGGTGGCCGACGCGCAGTCGCAGTCCGAGCAGATCCGCGGCGAAGGCGATGCCAAGCGTAACCAGATCTTCGCCGACGCCTTCAACCAGGATCAGGACTTCTTCACCTTCTACCGGTCGATGCAGGCCTATGAGACCAGCTTGAAGCCGACCGATACGCGCTTGGTGCTCAAGCCGGATTCGAGCTTCTTCCGCTACTTCAACGACCCGACCGGCAAGGGCCGCACGCAACCGCAGGCGGCGCCGAACGCCGCAGCCGCCGCGCCGGCCCGCTAGGCCGCGCCCGGATGACTGATTTCCTGGCGGCGGTGGGGCTGGTCTTCATGATCGAAGGCCTGCTTTTCGCCGCTCTGCCGGGGCCGACCAAGCGCGCGATGATGAGCGTGGTAGAGACGCCCGAGACGTCATTGCGGATAATCGGCATCGGTTCGGCCATTATCGGGCTGATCGTGATCTGGGTGGTGCGCGGATAGGCAGGTTTTGGCCCGTGGCTGACGCGGTATTGATGCGCCACGCCCTTGAATCGCCCTGAAGACGGGGCCACCTTGTTCCTGTCCCTTTCCCCAGGAGAATCGACGCCCATGGGCGCCCTGTTGACCCGCCTGACGATGCCCCGCACCGGGCTCGCCCTCATTACTGCTGCTGCGCTGGCCTGGCCGGCCTTGACGGCTCCCGCGCAGGCGCGTGGGCCGGAAGGCATCGCCGACGTGGCCGAGCAGGTCATCGACGCCGTGGTCAATGTCTCGACCAAGCAGTCCGTCGATCTCAGCAGCAATGCGATGCCGCAGTTGCCGCCGGGCTCGCCCTTCGAGGAGTTCTTCGAAGAGTTCTTCAAGAACCGCCGCGGCGGCCAAGGCGCACCGGGTGCGCCGAGCGGCCCGGGCAGTCAGAACGGTCAGAAGCAGACACCGACGCCGACACCGCGGCGCGTGAGTTCGCTCGGCTCCGGCTTCATCATCGATGCGGCCGGCCTCGTCGTGACCAACAATCACGTCATCGCCGATGCTGACGAAGTGAGCGTCATCCTCAATGACGGCACCACGTTGAAGGCCGAAGTCGTCGGCCGCGACACCAAGACCGACCTCGCGCTGCTCAAGGTGAAGACCGACAAGCCGCTGAAGGCGGTGAAGTTCGGCGACAGCGAGAAGCTGCGGCTCGGCGAGTGGGTGATCGCCATCGGCAATCCGTTCAGCCTTGGCGGCACGGTGACGGCCGGTATCGTGTCGGCGCGTAACCGCGACATCAACTCCGGTCCCTACGACAACTACATTCAAACCGACGCGGCCATCAATCGCGGCAACTCGGGCGGCCCGCTGTTCAACCTCAACGGCGATGTCATCGGCGTGAACACGGCGATCATCTCGCCGTCCGGTGGTTCGATCGGCATCGGCTTCGCGGTGCCGTCGAAGACGGTTGTGGCGGTGATCGATCAATTGCGCGAGTTCGGCGAGACTCGCCGCGGCTGGCTCGGTGTGCGCATCCAGCAGGTGACCGACGAGATCGCCGAGAGCCTGTCGGTCAAGCCGGCGCGCGGCGCACTCATCGCCGGCATCGACGAGAAGGGGCCGGCCAAGCCCGCCGGCATCGAGCCGGGCGATGTCGTCGTAAAGTTCGACGGCAAGGACATCAAGGAGATGCGCGATCTGCCGAAGATCGTCGCCGAGACCCCGGTCGGCAAGGATGTCGAGGTCATCGTCATCCGCAAGGGCCAGGAAGAGAAGAAGACGGTCAAGCTCGGCCGCCTCGAGGACGGCGAGAAGCAGGCTGCGCTCGCCGCCAAGAAGGACGATGCGGCGCCCGCGGAAGACAAGTCGGTGGTGAAGAAGGCGCTGGGTCTCGACCTCGCGAACCTCACGGCCGATTTGCGCAAGAAGCATAAGATCAAGGACAAGGTGAAAGCCGGCGTCGTCATCACTGGCGTTGATGCCAATTCGCCGGCGGCCGAGAAGCGCCTTGCACCGGGCATGGTGATCGCCGAGGTGCAGCAGCAGCCGGTTGCGACCGCAACCGATCTGCAGACGCGGCTCGATAAGCTCAAGAAGGAAGGCAAGAAGTCGGTGGTGCTTCTGGTGGTGTCGCCGGACGGCGATCCGACCTTCGTGGCGCTGAGCTTGCAGTAGACTTCGACGCTATCTCACGAATGCAAATGGCCGGGGCTTGCCCCGGCCATTTTCGTTGTGCGGTCGCCGCGATGCGTGCTGCCTTTGACCCGTCACCCTGAGGTGCTCGGCGCAAAGCGCCGAGCCTCGAAGGGCGACGGCCCCGGCCGTCCATCCTTCGAGGCTCGCTTCGCTCGCACCTCAGGATGACGGGGTAAATGCTGCGAACCGCGGCCGACTAATTCTCGACGAACTCGTCCCGCCGATAGCCCTGTACGTATAACAGCGCCGTCAGGTCGCCGTGGTCGATGCGCGCGGCCGCGGCTTCGGCGACTTTCGGCTTGGCGTGATAGGCGACGCCTAAGCCCGCTTCGACGATCATGTCGAGATCGTTGGCGCCGTCACCGACTGCCATTGTTTCGACCGCAGTGAGGCGCAACTCGTCGCGCAATTCGAGCAGCGCGGCGCGCTTGCCGTCGCGGCCGAAGATCGGCTCGGCCACTTTGCCGGCGAGCTTGTGGCCGTCGACGATGGTGAGCGTGTTGGCGCGGTTCTCGTTGAAGCCGATCAGGGCGGCGACGCGGTCGGTGAACAAAGTGAAGCCGCCGGAGACCAGCGCGGTGTGTGCGCCGTTGGCACGCATGGTCTGAACCAGCACCCGGGCGCCCGGCGTCAGTTTGATGCGGTCGCGCAGCACTTCGTCGATCACCGACACCGGCAATCCTTCCAGCAGAGCGACGCGTTCGCGCAGCGCCGGCTCGAAGGCGATCTCGCCGCGCATGGCGCGCTCGGTGATCGTGGCGACGTGGGCCTTCAGCCCGGCATAGTCGGCGAGTTCGTCGATGCATTCCTGGCCGATCATGGTGGAGTCCATGTCGGCGAGGAACAGCTTCTTGCGGCGGTGCGCGGCGGGTTGCACCACGACATCGGCACCGGGCACCAGCGCGCGCAGCCGGTCGGCCAGCCCCCGTTGGTCGGCACCTGCTTCCGCGCTAAAGGGAATGTCGGCGGCGGTGGCCTCGGCGAGCCAGTGCGCGGCGGCTGCGCCCGGCAGCGCGGCGCGCGCGGCTTCGACGGCCTGTGCCGCTAAAGTGCCGGCAT
>JANLJK010000388.1 GCA_029255525.1 Pseudolabrys sp. | reverse complement strand
CCGGAGATGCTGCCGTTCGAGATGAACTGATAGGACAGTACTGCCCAGCCGAACACCACGCCGAAGACGAAGACGTTGAAGAACAGATAGCCGATATCGGCCTGGTTGGAACGGCTGCGCAGAATACGGCGCGGGAACAGCGCGCGCCAGATCGTCCGCCAGCGTAAGGCGCGGCCGCGCTTGACGCGCTGCCAGATGAAGAATGCCGTGGCGATGAGGAGCGCCGCGCCGAGCGAGGTCAGCGAGAAATGCGAGCCGAGCGAGAACAGCAGCTTGCCGATCTGGCCGAAGAAGAAACTGAGGCCGGCCGAGAAATCCACTGTCGAGCTCCCGCGTGAGGACAGGAGCCGAATGTCTTAGCGAAACGTAAAGATTGCGTTAGATCGACAGTGCTATTTTCGCAGATCGGCGACTTCGGGGTGCTTGTCCATATAGGCCGCGACGAAGGGGCAGAGCGGCAGCACTTTCACGCCCTCGCGGCGGGCGATGTCGAGCAGTCCCCGCACCAGCTTGGAGCCGATGCCGCGGCCGTTGAGCTCCTTCGGCACCTCGGTATGCAGGATGGTGAGCACGCCGTCCGTGCGCTGATAGGTGGCGAAGGCCGTGTGGCCGTCGAGGTCAAGCTCGAAACGATGGCCTTCGGGGTTGTCGCGCACGCCGTCGGCCATGGTCACATTCTCTGCATGGTTCTAGATTACCGGCAGAGTCGTGTACCGCGACTGATTTGACAAGGTATTCCTCATGCCGGATTTGATGCTCTACCATGCTTCGCCGTCACGCTCCTCGGTTGCGCTATGGATGCTGGAGGAGGTCGGTCAGCCTTATGACATCAAGCTGCTGAAGCTCGCCGAGGGCGACAATCTCAAGCCCGATTATCTCGCCATCAACCCGATGGGCAAGGTGCCGGCGCTCAAGCACGGCGATACCATCATCACCGAGGTGGCGGCGATCTGCACCTATCTGGCCGATGCCTTCCCCGACAAGAAGCTCAGCGTGCCGATCGGTACGCCGCAGCGCGGGGTCTATCTCAAGTGGCTGTTCTTCGGGCCGGGCTGCCTGGAGCCGGCGGTGATCGACCGCGCCGCGCCGCGCAAGGAGCCGGCCCGCCGCGCCATGCTGGGCTATGGCGATTTCGACACGACGATGAACGTCATCGCCAAGGCCGTTGAAAAGGGGCCGTGGCTGATGGGCGAGCAGTTCACCGCGGCCGACGTGGTGATCGGCGCCAATGTCCGTTGGGGAACGATCTTCAAGCTCATCCCCGAGCGCCCGGAATTTGTCGCCTATGCCGAGCGCATCGCCGCGCGGCCGGCGGCGCAGCGTGCCGAGGCGAAGGACAAAGAAATGGCGGGCTGAGCCCGCGCACAATCGCACACGACGAAGGACTATGAAGAACATCATCAGCATTATCGCCGGCACCTGTATTCTTGTGGGCACCGCGGTCTTCGTTGCCACCGCGGCGACGCCCGAGGACGGCTACATCGCGGCACGCGACGCGGCGATCAAATCGCTCAAGGGCGAGGGCGATATCGACGAGCCGACCCGCAAGCGCGAGGAAGCGGCGCGCGCCGACCTGCAGAAGCGCTTGCAGGCGATCCTCGGCCCGGTCGCGATTAAGGGCATCGACACTCCGCCGCGACTCAACAACGAAACCTTGTTCGAGGGAGATATGGGCTTCGGCACGCTCGACGGGCTGGTGTTCGGCGCCGTCGACGCGCCGCCGCAGGTCATCGTCACCACCGATGGGCTGATGCAGCGCTGGCTCGCCGGCCATAAGGACTGGTGGGGCGATCGCGAGAAAATGGCGCAGGACCTTGCCGCGGCTGCGACCGATAACGGCTTCTACACGCAAGCGGTCAGCACCGATGCCGCAGTGTATAATTTCGC
>JANLJK010000387.1 GCA_029255525.1 Pseudolabrys sp. | reverse complement strand
GAGCGCCGCGCCTATGAGGAAAAACTGAAGAACCTGTCGCAGTTCGACGAACTGACGGGAGCGCTTCGGCGCGATGAATTGCTGCGGCGTATCGAGGCTGCCAGCATGGACGGGTGGGCCATCTTTGCCCTCAACCTCCATCGTTTCTCGGCGATCAATACGGTCCTCGGCCGCGCGACGGGCGATTTGCTGCTGCGGGCGGTCACCGCGCGCCTTCAGGACGATGTCCCCGAAGGCGCATTGATCGGACGCACTGATGGCGACGGCTTCTGCA
Organism: Pseudolabrys sp.; assembly: GCA_029255525.1. GTDB lineage: Bacteria > Pseudomonadota > Alphaproteobacteria > Rhizobiales > Xanthobacteraceae > Pseudolabrys. The sequence goes on along the minus strand of JANLJK010000387.1, from coordinate 1,614 downwards.
TAGCGGTTCCGGCCGCCATGCTTGGCGCTTCAGCGGCCGATTTCGCGGATCGGGTGATCGCTCTCCTGAGCAAACCCTTCTTCGTGGGAAATTCGGTCGCCGAGATCGGCGCGCGGATCGGCATATGCTGCTCCACCCACATCCACGAAAGCGCGGGTCAGCTCGTTGCCGGTGCCGAAGCCGCGCTCGATCGCGCAAGGGCGTCTGCCGGATCGGGCTACAGCGTTTACGATCCCGATTCTGCCGGGCGGCAGTTACGGGCGCTGGCGCTCGAGGCGGAAATGAAGGCAGCGCTGGAGAGCCGGCAGTTCTTTGTCCTCTATCAGCCGCAGGTCGATCTTGCGAGCGGCGGTGTCATCGGCGCGGAAGCGCTGGTCCGCTGGAAGCATCCCGAACACGGCGTCATCCCGCCGCTGGAATTCATCGAAATCGCCGAGGCGAGCGGTTTCATATGCCAGCTCGGTACCTGGGTGCTGGAAGAAGCGTGCCGGGCCGCATCGGCATGGCCCGGCCACATGACCGTGGCGGTGAATGTCTCTCCGCTGCAGTTCGTCCGTAGCGATGTCGTTGCCGTTGTCCGGCATGCATTGCAGGTTTCGGGGCTTGCGCCTGATCGCCTCCATCTCGAAATCACCGAATCGGCCTTCCTCGATTCATCCGATGCGGTTCTTGGCCAGCTCTCGGCGCTTCGCGTGCTCGGCGTGAAGATCGCGCTCGACGATTTCGGGACCGGCTATTCGTCGCTGGGCTATATCGCCAAGTTTCCCCTCGACAGGATCAAGATCGACCAGGCCTTCGTGCGCCATGTCGCGAACGACCAGGCCAGCCGGAATATCGTCGGTGCCATCAAGGCGCTTGCCTCCGGTCTCGGCGCGAAGGTGGTCTGCGAAGGGATCGAAGGCGAGGCCGAATGGCACCAGCTCGCCAGCATGGGCTGCGAGGAAGGGCAGGGCTATTATTTCGGCAAACCCCAGTCGGGCGAGGATATCCTGGAATTGGTCTCGGGCCCGCCAGCGAAGTGGCGGGCCCAGGCATGACTGTGTTCAGCCTCGGCTGATCGAGACCCCGCCATCGACAAGAAATGCGCTGCCGGTGACGAAGCTTGCCGAATCCGACGCGAGATGCAGGACGGATCGCGCGATCTCCTCGGGCTTCGCGATGCGCTTCAACGCATGCAAGCCTTCGACGAAAGCGCGCGTTTCCGGCGTGGCACCCGGCGCATTGACGAAGTTCGACGGAGTGTCGGTGCCGCCAGGGAGGACGGCATTGACCCGGACGGCCATTGAGCCGAGTTCGGCCGCAAGTACCTGAACGAGCCCGATCAATCCGGATTTCGCGGCGGCGTAGGCTGCCAGGCCCGGGATCCCGGCGCTGTAGCCGACAAAGGTCGAGGTGAAGATGAGCGAGCCGCCGCCCCGTTCGGCCATGGCCGGCGCCTGATATTTCGCGCCGAGGAAAGCGCTCGTCAGGTTCGTGTCGAGCGTATCGCGCCATCCGGTGAGAGATACGTCGGAAATGCTCCCCATCTCGCCGACCGATCCGGCATTGTTGAAGGATATGTCGAGGCCGCCATAGCGACCCACCGCCGTGTCCACCAGTTCCTTCGCGTGGGTT
>JANLJK010000386.1 GCA_029255525.1 Pseudolabrys sp. | reverse complement strand
TGTCGCCGTGATAGCCGCCTTTGAAGGCGACGAACTTGGTGCGGCCGCGCGCGCCGCGATCGAGCCAGAACTGCACCGCCATCTTCATGGCGACCTCGACCGCGACCGAGCCGGAGTCGGAAAAGAACACGCGTGTCAGATCGCCCGGCAGCAGCGCCGCAAGCCGCGTCGCCAAAGTCGCGGCCGGCTCGTGCACGATGCCGCCGAACATCACATGCGGCATCTCGGCCAACTGGCGCTCGACCGCCTGGCGGATGTGCGGATGGTTGTAACCGTGGCAGGCGGTCCACCAGCTTGCGATGCCGTCGATCAGTTCGCGGCCGTCGGCGAGCACGATGCGCGCGCCGTGTGTGCGCTTAACCGGCAGCGGCGGCGCGGCGGTCTTCATCTGCGCATAAGGCAGCCAGATATGGCTCAGGCCCTCCGCATACCAGCCCGGCGCGGCGTTGTTTTTGCTGGTATTCTCGCCCATTCGGCGCTTCCTTGACCGCCCGCTCCCGGCGGGCCTAAAGACGTTCAAGGACACCTGATGCACTCGCTCGACGCCTTCGCGCAAGAAAAACTCGATGCCCTGGACCGGCGCGGCCTGCGCCGCGGCCTGGTCGATACGTTTCGCGAGGATGGCATCTGGGTGGAACGCGGCGGCAAGAGGCTGCTGTCGTTTTCTTGCAACGACTACCTCAACCTCACCCAGCACCCCGCCCTCAAGGAAGCCGCCAAGACGGCGATTGATCGCTATGGCGCGGGCTCCGGCGCCTCGCGGCTGATCACCGGCAATCACCCACTTTATGCCGAACTGGAAGAGCGGTTGGCGCAGGTGAAGCAGACCGAAGCGGCCATTGTGTTCGGCTCGGGCTATCTCGCCAATTCCGGCATCATCCCGGTGCTGATCGGTCCTGAGGGGTTGATTGTCATCGACGAGCTGGCGCATGCCTGTCTGTTTTCCGGCTCGCAATTGTCGCGCGGCAAGGTGATCACCTTCCGCCACAACGACGTCGCGCATGCGCGCGAACTGTTGACGACGCATCGCGCCGCGCATGATCATGCGCTCGTCGTCACCGACGGCGTGTTCTCGATGGATGGCGATCTGGCGCCGCTCGACGATTTGCTGACGCTCGCTAACGACCACGATGCTTGGCTGATGACCGACGACGCGCATGGCATCGGCGTCATCGGCGGCGGCCGCGGCTCGAGCTTCATCGGCAACGCGCATGTGCCGATCCCGCTGCAGATGGGCACTTTGTCCAAGGCGATCGGCGCCTATGGCGGCTATCTCTGCGCCTCCGCCCCGGTCATCGAACTGATGCGCAACCGCGCCCGCACCTTGGTCTATTCGACCGGCCTGCCGCCCTCGGCCGTCGCGGCCGCCATCGCCGCGCTCGATCTGATCGAGCGCGAGCCGGATTACGCCGCGCTGCCGGTCAAGAAGGCCAAGGCCTTCACGGCGATGCTGGGATTGCCCGAGGCGCAGTCGCCGATCGTGCCGATCGTCATCGGCGAGGCCGACGATGCGGTCGCTGCATCGCGCCTCTTGATCGAGGAAGGCTTCCTCGCCGCGCCGATCCGGCCGCCGACGGTGCCGGCGGGCACCGCGCGGCTGCGGCTCACCTTCACCGCGCAGCATCCGATGGACGAGATCGAGCGGCTCGCCGCGATCGTGCGCGAACGGGTGTTGGTCTCGTGAGCGCCTATTTCGTCACATCGACCGGCACCGACATCGGCAAGACCTTCGTCACCGCCGGCATCATCCGCTATCTGCGCGAGGCAGGCCAAGCCGTGACCGCGCTCAAGCCCGTGGTCTCGGGTTACGATTCCAGCGTGGTCGAGACCAGCGATCCGGCCGTGCTGCTCAAGGCCCTGGGCAAGCCGGTGAGCGCCGAGGAGATCGCCGCCATGGCGCCGTGGCGTTTCCGCGCGCCGTTGTCGCCCGATCTCGCCGCCGCGCGCGAGGGCCGGCCGATCGATTTCGACGCTTTGATCACCTTCAGCCGCAACTGCGTCGATCGCTCCAATGGCATCGTCTTCATCGAAGGCGTCGGCGGCATCATGGTCCCGATTTTTGGCAAGCGGACGGTCGTCGACTGGATGGCGGCGCTCGGCATTCCACTTTTATTGGTCGTCGGCGGTTATCTCGGCACCATTAGCCATACGCTCACCGCGCTCGACGTGTTGGCGCAGCGCAAGCTGAAGGTCGCGGCCATCGTGGTCAGCGAGAGCGAACGCAATCCGGTTGAGCTTGACGAAACGGTCGAGAGCCTCGCGCGCTTTGCCGAGACGACGCCGGTGATCGGCCTGCCGCGCCTGCCGGGCGGCCTCACCCAGCATCCCGCCTTCGCGCGCATCGCCGCGCTGTTATGACGGCGCCCTGAAGCGTTCGATGAACCGGATGAGGGCCGCGATGGCGAGGCCCATGTCGGCGGGGCTCGTGTATTCGGCCGGGTTATGGCTGATGCCGCCCTTGCAGCGCACGAACATCATGGCCGAGGGGCAAAGGCGCGCCATCATCTGCGCATCGTGACCGGCGCCCGACGGCAGCCGCCGGACATTGTTGCTGCCGATGGCGGACGCCAGCGTGTCCTGCAGGCGCGCATCGCAGGGTACGGCATTGACGGCGTGGAAATGTTCGATGCCGATATCGAGCTTGCGCACCTTGGCGATTTGGCGGGCTTCGCGTTCGAATTCCTCGATCGCCGCCTTGCGCGCGGCATCGTTCATGCAGCGCAGGTCGACGGTGAAGACGACCTTGGCCGGAATGATGTTGGTCGCACCGGGCGAGACGTCGAGCCGGCCGACGGTTGCCACCATGTCCGGCTCGCCCCGGCCGATGCGCTCGGTGAGCAAAGTCATCTCGGCCGCGCCCGCAAGCGCGTCGCGGCGTAGCCGCATCGGCACCGTGCCGGCGTGCCCCGCTTCGCCGGTGACCGTCACGCGGAAGCGGCTCTGGCCGACGATGCCGGTGACTACGCCGAGCGCTTGGTCTTCGACCTCGAGCAGGGGGCCTTGCTCGATATGCACCTCGACATAGCCGAGTGTTTCGCCGGGTTGGTACGCCGCCTTGGCGATATCGGCCGGGTTCTTGCCATAGGCTTTCAGCGCGTCGCCGAAGGTGACGCCGTCACGATCGGCGAAGGTCAACGTGTCGGCCTCGAAGGCGCCGACGCAGGCCGCCGATGTCGACAACGTCGAGGGAAAGCGTGAGCCCTCCTCGTCGCCGAAGGCCAGCACGTCGATCGGCACCGGCGGCTTGCCGCCGAAATGGCCGGTGGCGAGGATGCCGGCGATGACGCCGAAGGGGCCGTCATATTGGCCGGCGTCGATCACGGTGTCGATGTGTGAGCCGATCAGGAGACGAGGCCCCTCGCCCACCCGGCCGCGCACCGTGCCGAGCGCGTCCTCCGACACGGTAAGCCCCGCCGCGCGCATCCATTGCGCGACGAGATCGGCGGCGCGGCGATGCTCCGGCGTCAGGAACAAGCGCACCAGCCGGTCCGGCTCGGCCGAGATGGCCGCCAGCGTTTTGATCATGCCTTCGGCCCGCAGGCCAAGGGCCGTCGCGTCGATCTCAGCCATGCAGACTGATCCAGGTTTCCAGCATGCCCTCGAAGTTGATCAACGCATGCAGCAGAATTGTGAGAAGGGTCGAGCCGGTCGCCCAGCGCATCCAGCCGAGCAGCAGCCCAAACACGAAGACCTGCCCGATCACGAACCAGTCATACTGGACGTGCATCAGCGCGAACAGGCCCGCGGTGATGGCGATCACCGCCCATATATCGCGCGGGCTGCGCAGCCAGCCGCGGAACAGGAAGCCACGGAATAGGACCTCCTCGCCGACCGGCGCGCCGACGACCACGGCGAGCCACAAAAGCGGCAGCCAACCGGCGGCATCAGCGGTGCGGTAGATATCGGTCTGGAACGGCGTCACCAGATCGCGACCGAGCAGCCAGCTCACGGCATTGGCGACGATGATCAGCGCGATGATCGACAGCGTGCCGAACACCACGTCGCCGCGCTTCGGGACGATGAGCGCGAGATAGTCGAGCGGGTTTCCGCGCCGGCTCGCCAGCAGCATCAGCAGGCCGACCTGGATCGGCGTCGAGATCAGGATGAGCAGCGTCACGGCGACGCCGTCGCCATTGAGTGTGGCGTGGCTCGTCACCGTCATATCGAAGATCGACAGAACGACGATGAGCGCGGCGAGCTGCCCCGCCAGCATCGCTGCGATGCCGAGCGCCAGCGTCGACAGGCGTCCCCACGGTTGGACGGTCGCGGTCATTTCAGCGCCTTCACCCAGCGCCCGAGCGCCTCACGCTCGTCATCCGTCATCGCGGTCTCGTTACCGAGCGGCATGGCCTTGTTCTGCACCGCCTGAAGATAGATGAGCGCCGCGTATTTCTTCAGGTCGGCGACCGTATCGAGCGTGACGTTCTTCGGCGCCTCCTGGAACGCCACATGCGTCGGCTTGGCCGAATGGCACATGGCGCAATGCTTGTGCGTGATGGCGAGCGCCTCGGCGTCGGCCACGGCCGCGCCGCCTTCCTTGGTGCGTGGCGCGGTGATGAAAATGGCGATCATCAAGGCGCCGATGGCGACCGGCGCGGCCCAGCCATAACTGTTCCAGTCGTCGCCGGCGTCGACCCGGTTGAGATAGTGGCGGATCGTCGCGCCCGCGATCAGGATCAGCGCCACCACCATCCAGGCATGCGGATGCGAGGACAGGAACGGATAATGCGGCGACACCATCATCAGCAGCACGGGCAGCGTCAGATAGTTGTTGTGGGTCGAGCGCTGCTTGCCGACCATGCCGTAATAGGCGTCCGGTGTTTCACCGCGAATGAGCGCCGCCACCATCTTCTTCTGGTTGGGAACGATCACGGCGAACACATTGGTCGCCATGATGCTGCCGGTGAGCGCGCCGACATGCAGGAAGGCGCCGCGCCCGGAATAGACATGGGTGTAGAACACCGCCGCGCCGATGATCAGCGCGAAGAAGCACAGAGCCAGCAGCGTGGCGTTCTGGCCGATCGGCGAGCGGCACAGCCCCTCATAGATGGCCCAGCCGACCAGGATCGATCCGAGCGAGATGGCGATCGCCTGCCACGGTTCGAGCGGCAACACGGCCGGATCGATCAAATAGGAGCGCGCGTGCAGATAATACTGCACGATCAAGAGGCCGAAGCCCGAGACCCAGGTGAGATAGGCCTCCCACTTGAACCAGTGCAAAGTCTCAGGCAGTTGCGGCGGCGCGACCGTGTATTTCTCGACGTAGTAGAAGCCGCCGCCATGCACCTGCCAGGCGGTGCCGAGCACGCCCGGGTTCTTCTGGCCCAGTTTGTTGAGCGAGTAGTCGAGCGCCATGAAATAGAACGAGGTGCCGATCCAGCCGATGCCCACGATCATGTGCATCCAGCGGATCAGCAGGTTCGCCCATTCCCCGAGAAAGACCTCCACGGCTTAGCTCCTGCCCGGCTGGCAGCGGACGGCGGACGAAACAGCGGTATCGAGGTCGGGGAGCGTGAGGCGGGGCATGGTGTCCAGTCTAATAGGCGGGGGCCGGAGTGTCCCGGCGACTCCGATCAATAGGCAAGGACCATGCCTATACACAAGGAAATGGCCGGGACCAGCCCGGCCATGACCCATTGATAATATGGACCTTTCAGGTCCGACGCGGTGGCGGCCTCAAGGAATGAGGATCGAGGAGCCCGTGGTCTCGCGGCCCTCCAGGTCCTCATGCGCCTTGCGGGCGTCCTTGAGGGCGTATTTCTGGTTGATTGGGATCTTCACCGCGCCCGAGCCGACTACCTTGAACAGGTCGTCCGAGATCGCCACCAAGTCTTCGCGCTTGGCGGCATAGTGGTTGAGCGTGGGCCGCGTGGCAAACAGCGAACCCTTGGCCTGCAGAATGTTGATGTTGAAAGCCTCGATCTGGCCGGAGGCGCTGCCGAAGGAGACGAAAGTGCCGAGCGGTCGAAGGCAGTCGAGCGAGGCCGGGAACGTGGTCTTGCCGATGCCGTCATAGACGACGTCGCAGAGCTTGCCGTTGGTGATTTCCTTCACCTTGGCGACGAAATCCTCGTCGCGATAGAGGATGGTGTGGTGGCAGCCATTGGCCTTGGCGAGTTCGGCCTTCTCTTTCGAACCGACAGTGCCGATCACCGTCGCACCGAGATGGTTGGCCCATTGGCACAGGATGAGACCGACGCCGCCGGCCGCCGCGTGCATCAACACGACCGTGCCTTTGCCGACCTTGTAGGTGCGGTTGATCAGGTACTGCACCGTCATGCCCTTGAGCATCATGCCGGCGGCCTGCTCGTAGCTGATGTTGTCCGGCAGCTTTACGGCACGATCGGCCGGCAGCAGCCGCTCGGCCGCATAGCCGCCCAGCGGCACCACATAGGCCACGCGGTCGCCCACTTTCCAGTCCGTCACGCCGGGGCCGACCGCGATCACCTCGCCAGCGCCTTCATTGCCGGCCACGAAAGGCAGGCCGACCGGCGACGGATACATGCCCATGCGGAAATAGGTGTCGATGAAATTCACGCCGCAGGCGTGCTGCTTGATCTTGATCTGGCCCTGGCCCGGCGCCGGCACCTCGATGTCTTCGAAGGTCAGCACCTCGGGACCGCCAACTTTATGAACGCGCACTGCCGCGACCATGTTTCACCCCTTTGAAAAGACTGGATTGTCGGTGGGATCAGGATTCGGCCGGGATCATAGGCGGCACGCGGCCGGGCGCAAGGAGCCTCACTTCATTGTCATTCCGGGCTCGCAGCCTTACAGCCGCCCCCGGAATGACAGACGAAGTAATCACCGCGCGCCCGACACCCGCAAATTCGCGCCGTTGATGTAGGACGCCGCGTCCGACAACAGAAACAGGATCGCTTCCGCCACCTCGTGCGCTTGCCCCGGCCGGCCCATCGGCAGCAGCGGCCCCACACGATCGAGGCGGCCGGCCGGCTGGATGTCCGTGTCGATCACGCCCGGCGTGACGGCGTTGACGCGCATGCCCTCCTTGGCGATCTCACGGCCCATGCCGATCACCATGGAGTCCACCGCGCCTTTGGCGGCGGCGTACCAGACGCATTCGCCCGCGCCACCGATGGTGGCCGCCATCGACGACAGCATCACCACGGCGCCGCCCTGCCCGCCGTTTTTGGTCGACATGCGGCGCGCGCATTCGCGCAGGCACAGAATAGCGCCGAAGGTGTCGACCTCGAACACCTCCTTCATCATCGCCGCGTCCGCCTGATCGAGCCGCGAATAAGGGCCGATGATGCCGGACGAATGCACGAAGTGCGTCACAGGCCCGAGCGTGCGCGTCGTCTCGTCGAACACGCGGACGATGTCATTCTCGACCGCCATGTCGCCCTGCACGGCGAGTGCATTGCCGCCCGCGCCCTTCACCGCGGCGACGACGTCGGCCGCTGCCGTGGCGTTGGACTTATAGTTGATCGCGACGTCGTAGCCCGCCTTGGCCGCGAGGCGCGCTGTCGCGGCGCCGATGCCGCGGCTGCCACCGGCGATCAGAAGCACGGGACGCGTCATAATTTGCTCCTCACACCTTTTGTGCAGGCGGCCGCAGCAGGCCGGCGGCGAAGAAATAGAGGGCAATGACGGTGAGCAGCCAAGTGACGTAAGGACCCGGATCGAGGCTCATGGCGATCGCCGCCAGCGCCAGCGCCGCCCACACCACCAGAAGTGCGATGTTGAGCCAGCGCAGGTGCCGCACGCGCATCGGGTGGATGAACTTGATCGGCGCAAAGCTCAGGATCGCCAGCGCCAGGATCAAGGCTGCGCCAGCCCATTCCGGCGGCCGCAGCACGTAGAGATAGAAGGCCGCCAGATTCCACAGGCCGGGAAAGCCGCGAAAGTAATTGTCGTCGGTCTTCATCTCGCGGTCGGCGAAATAAAGCGCGCCGACGATGACGACCAGCACGCCGGCCGGGATCGCCAGCATCTGCGGCAGGAGACCGCTGGCCGCGATGGCATAGGCCGGCACGAATACATAGGTGGTGAAATCGACCACCAGATCGAGTGTGTCGCCCGACCAGCGCGGCAGCAATTCGGCCACCTTGAACTCGCGCGCCAAGGGGCCGTCAACGCCGTCGACGATGAGCGCCAAGCCGAGGCTGAGGAACATTGCTTCCCAGTGCCCACCGGTAGCGAAGATCATGGCGAGCAACGCCAGAGCCGCGCCGCTTGCCGTCAGGACATGGACGGAATAGGCGCGGATGCGCGCGAAAACGCTCATGTGCGGGTGTTGCCCCAGTCGAGCTTGACGATCTCGGCCGAACGGCCGGTCAGATTCCAGTTACGACCGAAGCCGCGGAAGCGCGACTTGTCGGACTTAGAGACGACGACATCCGGCCCGATCCAGTATTCGCTGTTGCGGATGACGACGCCCTCGTCGCGGTTATGGCCGCGCACCGGCGTGATGGCGCCGCCGCCGTATTTGTCGAGGCTGATAATGCGTGTATTGCCCTGCGTCTCGTAGCTGATCGGCACCTGATGCACGCCGAGGAACTGGCCGACCAGGATAGACAACAGATGCGTGGTGCCGCCGACGCGGCCGGTGAAGATGCGCGTAAGCCCCTTCACCGCCTGGATCGGAGCCTTATCGTCGATGAACAGCGCCGCGGTCCAATTGCCGCGCGACATGATGCCCGGCAGGTCCATCATCAGGCCGACATTGATGCCGGCAAGACTGATGTCGTCGAAACGGCCTTCGTCGATGCGGACGCCGGCCCAGGTCTGGCAGCGGTCTTCGGTCGGTGGATGCTCGCCGAGCGACAGCACGCAGGGGCAGAACACCGTGCAACTGCACGATAAAGTCATCTCGCCTTTCAAGGTCCACGCTTCGGCCACGCTTCTCTCCCCGGTTTTTTTTGTGAATTGTAGCTTATGCGGCGCGCACCGGCCAATGGGCGGCAAAGGCCGTGGCGATGAAGACGACGCCAACCGCGATCAGCATGACGCCAACGGCATAGGTGAATTTCCGGCCGGTGCCGATCTTCTCGATGGTCATGACGACTCCGAGGCCCGCCATCCAGAGCACGTTCATGACGCCGACGGCGAACATCACCAGCATCATCGCCCAGCAGCAGCCCAGGCAGAAGATCCCCTGTCGGATGCCGAGCTTGAACACACCACCCGGTGTGGTCGCCCAATTGGCGAAGAAGAACGGGAACGGCCGCTGGCATTGGTTGAGACAGGCGAGCTTGAGCGCGCTGAATTGATAAAAGCCGGCGGCGATGAAGATCGCGCCCGAGAACAGCCCGCTGGCCGAGGCCATGCCGGTGTCCAAGAGCGCCAGCCGCGTCAGGCCGAGCTGCGCGGCGGTGGCGCCGGCGGCCAAACTGAACCAGACCGCCAGATAGCCGGCGGCGAGCACGAAAGGCGAGACGATGCGCTCGCCCTTACGGGCAGCGGTGTCCGCGATTTCGGCATAGGTCAGGATCATGGGCGCCGCGCTCGGCAGCATCATTGCGAGCGTCATGGCACCCCACATCAGGGCGACCAGCGCCGCGCCGGTGAGCCCCGACGAGGTATCGGCCATCGCCCGGCAGAGCGCGTCGAAGGCGCTGAGCGGGTCGTAAGAACCGGCGGTCAGCAGCGCCAGATAGGCCCAGCCCAGCACCGTGAGCGCCACGACGCAGAGCACGGCGATCGTCTTCGGCCGTGCGAAGGCGGCGCCGAGGCGGGCGGCGGCGCGGGGGAGATGCGAGAGGCTGTCGTCGGTCGTTTCTGTCACGGGTCGGTACCTGTCGGCCGTTCCTAGCGCACCGGGGGCCTGCCCGCTATCCGGGGCATTCCCGATGGCTGGGGACGGCGGCGCGTGCTAATCCGCTTAGCGCCAAATGGAGCGTAAGCGATTGATGCCGGACAAAAATGGCTCTCCCGAACGGACGGTGATCGTGGTCGGCGGGGGCCCTGCCGGGCTGACCGCGGCCATTGCCTTGGCCGAAGGCGGCCTGCCGACCGTTCTTGCCGGCCGGGGCCCGGTGCCGACCGACAACCGCACGACCGCCCTGCTCGCCGGGTCCGTCACTGCCCTGGAAACCCTGGGCGTCTGGGAGCTGTGCGAAGCGCGCACCGCGCCGCTGCGCACCATGCGCATCGTCGACGACACCGGCCGTCTCTGGCGCGCGCCGGAAGCCAGGTTCGAGGCGCATGAGATCGATCTCGATGCCTTTGGCTACAATATCGAGAACCGCGATCTGGTTGCGGCGCTCGAACAGCGCGCCCGGACGCTGTCCAATCTGCGTCTGATCGACGACGACGTGGTCTCGGTGATGCCGGAGGCCGACGCCGTCGCGGTCGAATTGAAGGGCGGCGAGGTTCTGCGCGCGCCGCTGGTGATCGGCGCCGATGGCCGTCGCTCGCTGTGCCGGGAGGCGGCCGGCATCGGTCTCGACGACCGCAAATACCCACAGGTTGCCCTCACGGTCTGCTTGAAGCATTCCCGTCAACACCACGATACTTCGACAGAATTCCATACACCAACCGGCCCCTTTACGCTGGTGCCGCTGCCCGGCGGCAACCGCTCGAGCCTGGTCTGGGTACTCGATCCGGCCGATGCCGATGAACTGGCCGCCCTCGACGACTCGGCGCTCTCCGAGGAGATCGAGCACGCCGCGCACTCGATCCTTGGCAAGATGACGGTCGAGTCGAGCCGCGGCCTGTTTCCGCTGTCGGTGGCGACCGCGCGCAGCTTCGGCCGCGACCGCATCGCGCTGGTCGGCGAAGCCGCTCACGTGGTGCCGCCGATCGGCGCCCAGGGCCTCAATCTCGGCCTGCGCGATGCCGCGACCATTGCCGAGCTGGCGATCGAGGCCGAACGCGACGGCCGCGATATCGGCGGTGAGGATGTGCTCAGCGCCTATGACAAGCGCCGCCGCGCCGATGTCGGCAGCCGCACCATGGCCATCGACCTGTTGAACCGCGCGCTCCTCTCCGACCTACTACCGGCTCAAGGCCTGCGCGGTCTCGGCCTTTATGTGCTCGACCGGGTCGGTCCTTTGCGCCGCGCCGTCATGCGTGAGGGCGTGGCGCCCCGCGCGTCGCAACCGCGGCTGATGCGCGGGGAGATGCTGTAGTCGATTTACACTGCCCAGGGACTCGCGCAAATCGAGACCCGATAACAGCCTCCATGGCGATGATTTGATTGCTGCTTGGTTTGGAGACAACTATGCACATCGATCGGAACACCATCGAAGGCTTTGCCGAGCGAACGCGCAAGAACCTGCACGTCATTGTTGCCGCGTACAATGACGGGCAAGATGTTCACACGGTAACGCAACTCATCAATTCATTACTCGGGCTGATCGTTTACCCATACGAATTCTACGACCTGGACCAGTTTAACTGCCTTCCATTGTCTAAGGTGTATCCAGGACAATGCCCGTGGGACTTTTCGCCAATAGAAGGCATCATAGAGAGAACGTTCGCAGCCCCCGCATCATTCGGGGCGCTGCTACGACACGTGCGAAACGGTATTGCCCATCGTCATATCCATTTTGGGTCCACAAGTCGTGACTTGAGAGACGTTGACGTTGTATTGTGGGATAGGCGTCCAAAACGCGACAAGAGCGGAAGGCCGGTTGGCTATCACGCTCCACATTGGTGTGCGAAAATCAACGCTGTTGATCTTGAACAGTTTACCGAAATGCTTGCGACTATGATCGCTGAAAACTAATCGCGCAGGCGAACAACGCGCCAGGCTAAGGCTCCTTCTTGACCGCCGCCCTCTCGCGAAACACTGGTGCGATTGGCACCGGTAAAGCGGGCAGCGTCCGACCGCCGGCTCTCACTTCATGCGCCAACAGCCCGCGTTCGACGAAATGCGGGTCGCGCAGCGCCTCCTCCAGCGGCGTGACGATCGTGACGCAGCAATCGGCGGCGGCGAAGACCGGCGACCATTCCTCGGCGGTGCGGGCGGCGATCAGTTTGGCAACCGCGTCGCGGGTGGCTTTGGCGTCGCGCGTGTCATCGATGTGCTCTTGGCCAAGGCCGATGAGCTGCGCGAAAGTGAGCCAGAATTTCTGCTCCAGCGCGCCGCAGGCGACCAGGCGGCCGTCCTTGGTCGGATAGAGCGCGTAGCGCGGCAGCCCGCCGGCCAGCGGCAGTTCGCCCGGCTTCGGGAAGCGCCCCGTCGCCGCGCCGATCGCCAGCCCGTACCAGGCGAAGGTGAACATCGCGTCGGTCATGGCGATGTCCAGGTAAGTGCCCTGCCCGGTACGATCACGCGCCCTGAGCGCCAGCAGGATGTTGATCACCGCCGGGAACGTGCCGCCGCCAATATCGGCAATGAGCGCGGGCGGCGTGATCGGCCGGTCGACCGGCCCCGGCTGGAGATCGAGGAGCCCGGTCGCGGCGATGTAATTGAGGTCGTGGCCGGCCTCAGTGGCGCGCGGTCCGTTCTGGCCGTAGCCCGAGATCGAGCAATAGATCAGCTTCGGATTGATGGCGCGCAGGTCGTCATAGCCGAGCTTGAGCCGCGCCATCACGCCGGGTCGCGATTGCTCGACGACGATGTCGGCGCGGGCGATCAGAGGCGCGAGCGTGGCGCGGTCGGCCTCGCTTTTCAGATCGAGCGTCAGCACCTGCTTGCCGCGGTTGAGCAGGGCAAAGGCGGCGCTGTCGCCGTCAATCTGTGGCGGAAAACGCCGCATGTCCTCGCCGCCAGGCCGTTCGATCTTGATCACCTCGGCGCCGGCCTCCGCCAGCATCAAGGTCGCCAAAGGGCCCGGCAACAGCGTGGTGAAATCGAGCACCAGAAGGCCGGACAAAGGCTGCATGGATCACCTGAACAGTAAGGCCGGCAGATGGTGCGTCTTGACGAGCCACATCACGCTGGTGAGCGTGACGACCGAGACCAGCGTGCCGATCAGCACCGCGCTGGAGGCCTGCTCGACCCAGGTGTCGTATTGGCGCGCGAACACGAACACATTGAGCGCGGGCGGCAGCGCCGCCATCAGCACGGCCGTGTAGATCCAGGTCTCATCGAACGGGCCGAACAGCGATAGCATCACGAACACGATGACCGGATGCACCAGGAGCTTCACCAGCACCAGGAACGGCACCTCCCACGGCATCTTCTTGAGCGGCCGCAGCGCCACGGTGACGCCGAGCGTGAACAGCGCGCACGGCGCCGCGGCATTCTGCAGGAACTGCAACAAGCGGTCGAGCGCGTCCGGCGGCTGAAAATGAATGGCGGCCGAAGCGACGCCGACGGCGGTCGAGATCACCAACGGATGCGTCACGATGCGTTTAACGACATCGAGCGCGGTGGCGCCGATGCTGCTCTGCTGCGGATTGGCGAGCGCCATCAGGAACGGCACCAGCGAGAACAACAGCAGCGTATCGAAGCAGAAGATCAGTGCTACCGGCCCGGCCGCTTCGGTGCCCAAGGTGGCGAGCGCAAGCCCCGGCCCCATGTAGCCGATATTGCCATAGCCGCCGGCGAGACCGGCGATGGTCGATTCGGCGATATGGCCCTTGCGCAGCGCCATGCCGATCGCAAAGGACAGCACGAAGGCGCAGAAGGTCGACAAGGTCGTCGCCACGACGAATTCGACGCGGGCGAGTTGCTCCAGCGGCGTCTGCGCCAGGATGCGGTAGAACAGCGCCGGCAGGGTCACATAGACGATGAAGAAATTCATCCAGCCCAGCGCCGTGTCCGGGATCTGCTTGAGCTTGCCGCAGGCAAAGCCGATGAAGATCAGGCCGAAGAACGGCAGTGCCAGATTGACGACGTCGAGCATCGTGGAGGGGTCCCGGCCGGTGGGATTTCACCGTTATGGCGGCCGCTTGGTCGTGTCTGGGGTGCTACTTGGCGCGGCCTTTGCATTCCTCTAAAGGGCAGACTTCCCTTTTGGAAGGACCTCGCCCGTGAAGCTGCCCCGCCAGTTTTTTGCCCCGCTCGCGATCGGTGCCCCTGCTCCGATGCGCGAATTGCCGGTCCGGCTCGAACGCATGATCCATTTCGTGCCGCCGCACATGGAAAAGCTGCGCGCCCGCGTGCCCGAGATGGTCAAACAGGTCGACGTCGTGCTGGGCAATCTGGAAGACGCCATTCCGGTCGAGGCCAAGGGCGCCGCCCGCTTAGGCTTCATCGAAATGGCCAAGTCCGTCGATTATGGCGCGACCGGCCTGTGGACGCGCATCAACGCGCTCAATTCGCCCTGGATGCTCGATGACGTTACCGAGATCGTCGGCGCGGTGGGCGACAAGCTCGACGTCATCATGCTGCCCAAGGTCGATGGGCCGTGGGACATTCATTATCTCGATCAGTTGCTGGCGCAACTCGAAGCGCGCCACAAGGTCAAGAAGCCGATCCTGATCCACGCCATCCTGGAGACGGCGCAGGGCGTCAACAATGTCGAGGCCATCGCCTCCGCCTCGCCGCGCATGCACGGCATGTCGCTTGGACCCGCCGATCTCGCCGCCTCGCGCGCGATGAAGACCACCCGCGTCGGCGGCGGCCATCCCGAATATAAGGTGCTGGCGGATGCCGCTCCCGGAGCCCCGGACGCCCCCCGCGCCGCTTACCAGCAAGACCTCTGGCACTACACGATCGGCAAAATGGTCGATGCCTGTGCCGCCGCCGGCATCAAGGCGTTCTACGGGCCGTTCGGCGATTTCTCGGATTCGGCCGCCTGCGAAGCCCAATTCCGCAACGCCTTCCTGATGGGGTGCCTGGGCGCCTGGACCCTGCACCCGAGCCAGATCGGCATCGCCAAGACGGTGTTCTCGCCCGATCCGGCCGAGGTCGCCTTCGCCAAGAAGATCGTCGAGGCCATGCCGGATGGCGCCGGCGCGGTGATGATCGACGGCAAGATGCAGGACGACGCCACCTGGAAGCAGGCCAAGGTCTTGCTGGACCTTGCTAAATTGGTGGCGGCCAAGGACCCGGAAATGGGCGCGCGCTATGGCTTCTAGCCGGTCTGGCGTCGGCCATGTTGATGCATTATCTGGTCAGCCCATGAACAAGATGCGCAATGCCAAGTTCAATATCGGCCAGGTCGTCAAACACCGCCTGTTCTCGTTCCGCGGGGTGATTTTCGACATCGACCCGGTGTTCAACAACACCGAGGAATGGTGGGAGTCGATCCCAGTCGAGATGCGTCCAAGCAAGGATCAGCCGTTCTACCATCTGTTCGCCGAGAACGACGAAACCGAATACGTCGCCTACGTCTCCGAGCAGAACCTTCTGCCCGACACCTCCGGCAAGCCGATCCGCCACCCGGACGTCGCCGACGTGTTCGACTGGGACGACAACGGCAGCTACATCCCGCGTGACAACCAGATGCACTGAGCGCGCGCCGCGTCAGTTCGCCAGCCTCTCGATCACGAGGTCGAGCAGCGCGCGCAGCCTTGCCAATCGTTTCAAATCGCGATGATAGCCGACCCACGTATCGCGGCCGGGTGGCTCTTCGCCCAGATCGATGCGTTCGACGCCGGGGAGCGTGTCGCCGAGCGGCCGCGGCAGCACCGCAACGCCGACGCCTTCGCGGCACATCCGCCCCTGCACGTCGCGATTGTTGCTGCGCGACACGACATGGGCTTTGGGCAGGATGCGCTTGAGCCAAAGTGCGTCCGGCATGCCGCCGAACGTCGTGTCCATGGTGATCAGGGGCGTGCCGGTGCCGTCGCCACCACGCGGATGCTCCAGACCGGACGCGACATAGACGCCGTAAGGGATGTGCATCAGCCGGCGCGAGATCACCTCCGGCTCGTCGAAAGGCTGGATGCGGAAGACGAGGTCGGCCTCCCGTCGCGGCAGGCTGTAGAGCCGGGCATCCGTGAGCAGCTCGATGAGGACCCCGGGCTGCATCTTGGCGAACGCCGCCAGGACGGGGGTGAGGATGTGGATACCGAACCAGTCGGATGACGAGAGGCGGAGCATGCCGTCGAGCTGTTGATCCCGGCCGGCGAGCTGGCGCTGGAACGCCAGCGCCTCGTCCTCGATCCGCTCGGCGTGGTGCAGGACGGCGCTGCCCTCGTCGGTCAGCACGAACCCGTCGCCGGTCCGCTGGAAGAGGGTTTGACCGACAGCCTGTTCGAGCGCGCGCAGCCGCCGGCCCATGGTCGGCTGGCTGAGACCGAGCGCCCGCGCGGCGGCGCCGAGCGTGCCCTCACGCGCAATGGCCAGAAAAATGCGCAAATCGCTCCATTCCAGGGGCATTTAGAGGCCTATTCAGTTTTGAATGGATATCGATCGATATCGTCGATTTCCAAACAAGCCTACCACGCCCATGTCTTGATGCGGAAACAGAAGGGATTCCGATCATGACGACAGCAGTTTCGATGCAGGCGGCGGTCCTGGAGGCCATCAACACGCCATTCCGGCTTGAACAGGTGCCCCGCCCGACGCCGGGTCCCGGCGAGGTGCTGGTCCACATCAAGGCCAGCGGGGTCAATCCGCTCGACCTCAAAATCCAGGCCGGCCAGGCGGCGCATGCCCGGCACCCCCTGCCCGCCGTGCTCGGCATTGATCTGGCCGGCGTGGTCGAGGCGGTCGGGCCCGGGGTGACCGCGTTCCGGCGCGGTGACGAGGTCTACGGCATGACGGGTGGTGTGGGCGGTGCGCAAGGCTCGCTGGCCGAGTATGCCGCCGTCGATGCCGACCTGCTCGCGCCGAAACCCGCCAACCTCTCGGTGTGGGAGGCGGCGTCCTTACCGCTGGTCTTCATCACGGCCTGGGAAGGTCTCGTCGACCGCGCCGCCGTGCAGATGGGCCAGAAGGTCTTGATCCATGGCGGCGCCGGCGGCGTCGGCCACGTCGCCATCCAGATCGCGCGGGCCTTTGGCGCCGATGTCTTCGCGACCGATAGCGCCGCGAAGAAGAATGTGGTCGCGCAGATCGGGGCGACGCCCATCGACTACGCGGCGATGTCCGTCGAGGACTACGTCGCCAAATATGCGGAAGGGCGCGGCTTCGACATCGTCTACGACACGGTCGGCGGTGCGACGCTCGATGCATCGTTCAAGGCGATCCGTCGCTTCGGCCATGTGGTGAGCAGCCTCGGTTGGGGCACCCACGCGCTGGCCCCGCTGTCGTTCCGCGCCGCCAGCTATTCCGGTGTCTTCACTTTGCTGCCCCTCCTGACGGGCGAAGGCCGCGCCCATCACGGCGACATCCTGCGCGAAGCGACCAAGCTGATCGAGGCCGGCAAGGTCGCGCCGCGCCTGGACCCGCGGCATTTCACGTTGGCAACGGTCGACGATGCCTATGCGGCGATCAAGACAGGCACCGCCGATGGCAAGATCGTCGTCGATATTGATCCCGCGGCCACACGCTAGACCCAACAAAAAAGGCGCGGCCGAAGCCGCGCCTTTTACATGTGATTGGACGAGAAGCTTACTTCTTCTGCGCCGGAGCCGGAGCCGTCGGAGCGGCGGCGCCCTGCGCGCCTTCCAGCTTCTTGCGGGCTTCCTCGGCCTTCTTCTGGAGCTCTTCCTGCAGCTTGCGCTGCTGCTCTTCGAACGCCTTCGGATCGGTCGGCGGGCCGTCGTAGGCCTTGGCGAAGTCGTTGAGCGGCAGCGGCAGGCTGATCGGCGTGCCCTGCATGTTGATCGCCTGAACCGTGATGTTCTGGCCCTTCTTCATCTTGGCGATCATGTCGTCGGTGACCGGGTAGTCGGCCATGCAACCCACCGGGAAGCAGATCTTGTAGGGCGACTGCAGCGGCTGGTTCTGGTCGACGATCAACCGGGTGCCGTGCGCGAGCTGCATGCCGAGCGGCACAGTGATGCGCATGACCTTCGGCTCGCCTTCCGGCTCGAACAGCTGGACGATCGCGACCGGCATGCCGTT
Organism: Pseudolabrys sp.; assembly: GCA_029255525.1. Classification (GTDB taxonomy): domain Bacteria; phylum Pseudomonadota; class Alphaproteobacteria; order Rhizobiales; family Xanthobacteraceae; genus Pseudolabrys. Next base: position 1,204 of record JANLJK010000386.1, on the reverse strand, counting down.
CTCGAGGCGGCCGTCCTTGGTGACGACGCAGACCTGCTTGTTGTTGGTGTCGGGGCCCTTGCCGCAGACCTTCATCCACGGCGAGTACATGAGCTGCGGCTGGTCGCCGGCGGCCTGCTGCGGCTGAGCCTGCGGCGCCGGAGCCTGCTGGGCGGCCTTGGGCGCGGCCGGCTTCGGCGCGGCGGCGGGCTTCTGCGCGGGCGCCTGTGCGAAGGCCGACGGCGCCGCGAAGGCCAGGAAGCCGGCGGCGGCCAGGGTGACGGTCAGCGCCCGACCCAGCGGCCGGGCCGATGCGATCCGATGATCCATTGCGGTTTATTCCTTTGTTATTCAGCGGCCGGAGCCGTGCGCGGACATTCCGGCTGATCGCCTTCGGCTCTCTCCGTGTCAAATACGGCGGGAGCGTGACCTCAGGCCTGCGCGCCTGATAGCCGAATTCCGGGCCGCGATAAAGCCACTTGGGCGGTGAAAATGCCCGACGGTGCTGACGCCTCCCCTGTGATAAATTCAGGTCAGAACTCGAACGAATCGCATCAGGCCCTTGTACGTGCCCCGTCTCCCATTTCCGGAAGTGACGCCGTGGCAGCCATCGCGGCGCACCGTCATGCTCGGCGCGCTGGTGGCCGCCTGCCCGCTCGTGCCGCTGCAGGCCGCGACGGCGGGGGCGTACGCCATCGCGATGCATGGCGCGCCGGCGTGGGGCCCCGACTTCACCGCACCGGTCTACGCCAATCCGGCGGCGCGCAAAGGCGGCCAACTCGTGCAGGGCGTGCTCGGCAGCTTCGACTGCCTCAATCCGTTCATCGTGAAGGGCCTGCCGGCCGCCAACATGCGCGGCTATGTCATCGAAAGCCTGCTGGCGCGCGGCTATGACGAGCCCTTCACACTCTACGGCCTGCTCGCCGAGCGCGTCGAGACCGATGCGGCGCGCACTTACGTCACTTTCACGCTCAATCCGGCGGCGCGCTTCGCCGACGGTAGGCCCGTGACGCCGGAAGATGTGATCTTCTCCTGGGAGATCCTGCGCGATCGCGGCCGGCCGAATTACCGCATCTACTACGCCAAGGCGGTGAAAGCCGAAGCGCTCGACGCCCGCACCGTGCGTTTTGATCTCACCGGTGCCGACGATCGCGAATTGCCGCTGATCTTCGGGCTCATGCCGGTGCTCGCCAAGCATACGGTCGATCCGGAGACGTTCGAGAAT
>JANLJK010000385.1 GCA_029255525.1 Pseudolabrys sp. | reverse complement strand
TTTCATGCAGGGCTTCCGCTTCGGCCGGCCGGTGACCGCGGCCGAGATCAGCGAGCGCCTCAAATCGCCGGGCTCGTACCAGCCGATCGACGTGCCGCAAGCCCTGGCGAGCTGAACTTCCTTTCCCTCACAGCACCGACGACCGCCCCGGATGGCGGCAGCGCGCATTTGTGATATGCGGTCGTTCCAGAAAAACACTGCGGGGAAGGACACGACATGACTGCCAAGATTGCATTGGTGACGGGAGCCGGAACGGGCGTCGGCCGCGCGGTGGCGATTGCTCTGGCGAAGGCGGGCTACAGCCTGGTGCTGGCGGGACGCCGGCCGGAGCCGCTCGATGAGGTGGCGGGCGAGATCAATGCGCTCGGGGCGCAGGCGCTCACTGTGCCGACCGACGTGTCGCAGCGCGAGTCGATCCTGAAGCTGTTCGCGGTCACCAAAGCGAGCTTCGGCCGGCTCGACGTGCTGTTCAACAATGCCGGCATCGGCGCCCCGCCGGTGCCGCTGGAAGAGCTGCCGTTCGAGACCTGGCAGCAGGTGGTCGCCACCAATCTGACCGGCATGTTCCTGTGCACGCAGGAAGCCATCAAGATCATGAAGGCGCAGACCCCGCGCGGCGGCCGCATCATCAACAACGGCTCGATCTCGGCGCACGCGCCGCGGCCGTTCTCGATTGCTTACACCGCGACCAAGCACGCGGTGACGGGCCTGACCAAATCGACCTCGCTCGATTGCCGGCAATACGACATCTGCTGCGGGCAGGTCGACATCGGCAATGCGGCCACGCCTTTGACCGACCGCATGGTGCAGGGCGACGGTGTGCTCCAGCCGGACGGCCGCAAGATGATCGAGCCGCGCATGGACGCCGGCGACGTCGGCAACGCGGTCGTCTACATGGCCTCGCTGCCGCTCAACACCAATGTGCTGTTCATGACGGTGATGGCGAACACGATGCCGTTCGTCGGACGGGGTTAGCGCTTCCCGCCACCCAAACTGCCCAAGAGGCCGCGCACCAGCGCGCGGCCGAGCTGCGAGCCGACCTGCGAAGCGACCGAGCGCGCGACCTGCTTGACCACGACCTCGCCGGTCGACATGCGGCCGCGCGAGCGCCCGCCTGACGAGCCGCCACCGAGAACGCCGCCCAGCACATCGCCCCAGCCGCCGTCGGTCGACGGCGCTTCCTGCGCGGGCGGCACACGCGGCACCGAGCGGCCCTTGCCCCAGGGGCCCGGCGCGGGCTCCGCCTCCGGCGCGTCGGCCGGCTCCTGCAGACGCCGCTGCAGCATCTCGTAAGCGGAATCCGGATCGACCGTCTGATCGTATTTGCCGCGGATCGGACTCTTGCCAATGACCGCCTTGCGCTCGGCCGCCGTCACCGGCCCGATACGCGCCGCCGGCGGACAGATCAGCGCACGCTCGACCATTGACGGCGTGCCGTTGCCTTCGAGGAACGACACCAGCGCCTCGCCCTTGCCGAGCTCTGTGATCACCTGCGCGGTGTCGAGCTTGGGGTTCGGCCGGAACGTTTCGGCCGCCGCCTTCACCGCCTTCTGGTCGCGCGGCGTAAAGGCGCGCAAAGCGTGCTGCACCCGGTTACCGAGCTGCGCCAGGACCTTGTCCGGCACGTCGAGCGGGTTCTGCGTGACGAAATAGACGCCAACGCCTTTCGAGCGGATCAGGCGCACCACCTGCTCGATCTTGTCGAGCAGCGCCTTCGGGGCGTCGTTGAACAAGAGATGCGCTTCGTCGAAGAAGAAGACGAGCTTCGGCTTGTCGAGATCGCCGACCTCGGGAAGCTGCTCGAACAGTTCGGCCAAGAGCCAGAGCAGGAAGGTCGAATAGAGCTGCGGGTTCTCCATCAGTTTATCGGCGGCGAGGATGTTGACGATGCCGCGGCCGTC
>JANLJK010000384.1 GCA_029255525.1 Pseudolabrys sp. | reverse complement strand
GGCAACGGCAAGGGCAAGAAGCTCTATCAAGCCTATCAGGACCGGCTGAAGACGCTCAACGCCGCCGACTTCGGCGATCTGCTGCTCGAATGTATCCGCCTATTCCGGCAGAACCCGGACGTGCTGCGGCAATACCAACAGCGTTTCAAGTTCATCCTGGTCGACGAATATCAGGACACCAACGTCGCGCAGTATTTGTGGCTCAGGTTGCTGGCGCAGGCGCCGAGTGCGGGCACTGCCCTTACCTCGCCCCACGACGTCTTCCCCTCTCCCCTTGCGGGAGAGGGTGGCGAGCGAAGCGAGCCGGGAGAGGGGTTGCTTTCGGACGACAGCGAGGACCCCTCTCCCGCCTTCGCGGCCAACGCCGCTCAGGCACCCTCTCCCCCAAGGGGAGAGGGGAAGGAAGAAAGAAAAAACATCTGCTGCGTCGGCGACGACGACCAGTCGATCTATGGCTGGCGCGGCGCGGAGGTGGATAACATTTTGAGGTTTGATCACGATTTCCCCGGGGCGAAAGTGATCAGGCTGGAGAGAAATTACAGAAGCACGGGACATATTCTGGCGGCGGCAAGTCACCTCATCGCCCACAACGAAGGCCGCCTCGGCAAGACGCTCCGCACCGAGGACGAAGACGGCGAGAAGGTGCAGGTCACCGGCGCCTGGGACAGTGAAGAAGAAGCCCGCGCCATCGGCGAGGAGATCGAGCAACTGCAACGCGCGGCGCGCGAGCGCGGCGAGGATCATCCGCTCGACGAGGTGGCCATTCTGGTGCGCGCCTCCTTCCAGATGCGCGAATTCGAAGACCGCTTCATCCAGCTCGGCCTGCCCTATCGCGTCATCGGCGGACCTCGGTTTTACGAGCGCGCCGAAATCCGCGACGCGCTGGCTTACCTGCGCGTCGTGGCGCAGCCGGCCGACGACCTCGCCTTCGAGCGTATCGTCAATGTGCCCAAGCGCGGCCTGGGCGACGCCGCCGTGCAGATGCTGCACGATTACGCGCGCAAGAACAAAATGCCGCTGACGCAGGCGGCCGCACTCTTATCCGCCACCGACGCGATGAAGCCGAAACCGCGCCAAGCGCTGCGCGGCCTGATGGACAGCTTCGCGCGCTGGGCCAGGCAGAAGGAAACGCTGCCGCACAACGAACTCGCCGAGATCATCCTCGACGAGTCGGGCTACACCGAGATGTGGCAGAAGGACCGCTCGGCCGATGCCGCCGGCCGGCTGGAAAACCTCAAGGAATTCGTGCGCTCGATGGAGCAGTTCGAGAACCTGCAAGGCTTCCTCGAACACATCTCGCTGGTGATGGACCGCGACTCAGGCGACAGCGAGCAGGCCGTCAACATCATGACGCTGCACTCCGCCAAGGGCCTGGAGTTCGACACCGTGTTCCTGCCCGGCTGGGAGGAAGGCCTGTTTCCGCATCAACGCTCGCTCGACGATCAGGGCCGCGCCGGCCTGGAGGAAGAACGCCGCCTCGCGCATGTCGGCATCACCCGCGCGCGCAAACGCGCGAAAATCTATTTCGCCTCCAATAGGCGCATCCACGGCCTGTGGTCGACGAACGTGCCGTCGCGCTTCCTCGACGAATTGCCGGAGGCGCATGTCGAGGTGAAGGAGGCCGCGGGCGGCACCGGCGGCTTCGGCATGTCGGGCTATGGCCCGAGCCGCTTCGACGAGATGGGCTCGTTCGGCTCCAAATACACGACGCCCGGCTGGCAGCGCGCACAACAGCGCAAAGGACAAGGCGGGTTCTCGGACACCGGCGCGCCGCGCGGCGAACGCGGCGGCTTTGCCGACAAAGGCGGCCCCCGTTACGTGCCGGACGGCGTGTTCGACGACGACAGCGCCGCTTATGCGGACGACACCTCCCCATCGTCCCCTCCCCCCTCGGGGGGGAGGGAGAG
>JANLJK010000383.1 GCA_029255525.1 Pseudolabrys sp. | reverse complement strand
AAGCAAGCGGGCCCGGAATCCATACGCCGCAGCGTTGAGGATTATGGATTCCGGGTTCGCGCCTTCGGCGCGCCCCGGAATGACGGAGTAAGAGTTGAAGCCATGATTTTATTTCCCGCGATCGATCTCAAAGAAGGCCTCGCCGTGCGCCTGGAGCAGGGCGACATGGCGCGCGCGACCGTATTTCATCGCGATCCCGCCGCGCAGGCGCGCGCCTTCGAGCAGCAGGGCTTCGAATATCTGCACATCGTCGATCTCGACGGTGCTTTCGCCGGCAAGCCGGTGAATGCCGGCGCGGTCGATCGCATTCTCGAGACGGTCGGCATTCCGGTGCAGCTCGGCGGCGGCGTGCGCGACATGGCGACGGTGGAAGGCTGGCTTGCCAAGGGCATGACGCGCGTCATCATCGGCACGGCGGCGGTGCGCGATCCGGCTTTCGTCAAGGAAGCGGCGAAGAACTTCGCCGGGCGCGTCGCGGTCGGCCTCGATGCGCGCGACGGCAAGGTCGCGGTGCAAGGCTGGGCCGAGGCCTCCGAATTATCAGCGCTCGATATCGCCCGCCGCTTCGAGGATGCCGGCGTTGCCGCCATCATCTATACCGACATCGCGCGCGACGGCATGTTGAAGGGTCTCAATCTCGACGCCACCATCGCACTGGCCGAGGCGATCTCGATCCCGGTGATCGCCTCCGGCGGGCTTGCGTCCATCGCCGACATTCAGGCGATGCTGGAGCCGCGCGCCAAGAAGCTGGAAGGCGCTATCGCTGGCCGCGCGCTCTATGATGGGCGGCTCGATCCGGCCGAGGCGCTGAAGATGATCCGAGCGGCTCGCAAGGCGGCGTAACTCATGTTCAAAGTCCGCGTCATTCCCTGCCTCGACGTCAAAGACGGCCGCGTGGTCAAGGGTGTCAATTTCGTCAACCTGCGCGACGCCGGCGATCCGGTGGAAGCGGCGATCGCTTACGATGCCGCCGGCGCCGACGAGTTGTGCTTCCTCGACATCACCGCGAGCAGCGACAACCGCGAGACCATCTTCGACGTGGTGACGCGTACAGCGGAAGCCTGCTTCATGCCGCTCACCGTCGGTGGCGGCGTGCGCACGGTCGACGACATCCGCAAGCTCCTGACCTGCGGCGCCGATAAGGTGTCAATCAATACCGCGGCGGTGAGCCGGCGTGAGTTCGTCAAGGAGGCCGCCGAGAAGTTCGGCGATCAATGCATCGTGGTGGCCATCGATGCCAAGAAGGTTTCGAAGCCCGGCGATCGCGACCGCTGGGAGATCTTCACCCACGGCGGCCGTAACCCGACCGGCCTCGATGCCATCGATTATGCCCGGGAAGTCGTCTCGCTTGGCGCCGGCGAAATCCTGCTGACCTCGATGGATCGCGATGGCACCCGCTCGGGTTTCGACATCGCGCTGACCCGCGCGGTGGCCGATGCCGTGCCGGTGCCGGTGATCGCTTCGGGCGGCGTCGGCAATCTGCAGCACTTGGTCGAGGGTATCCGCGACGGCCATGCCACCGCGGTGCTGGCGGCCTCCATCTTCCATTTCGGCGAACATACCGTGCGCGAGGCCAAGACCTTTATGGCCGGGGCGGGCCTGCCGATGCGGCTGGATGCTTGAAAATGCCGCAGCATCTCTCGGCCTCATGGTGAGGAGCCGCGCGCAGCGCGGCGTCTCGAACCATGGGGCCGCCCCATCCTTCGAGACGCGGCCTTCGGCCGCTCCTCAGGATGAGGGCGGATTAGCGCAGAATGACGGGGAGAACTGGAAATGCTAAAGAGCGCCCCGAAAGGCTGACCCTCGATGACCTTTACCCTCTCCGACCTGGAAAAACGCATCGCCGAGCGTGTCCATACGACCGCGGCGGAGTCCTATACGCGCTCGCTGGTCGACAAGGGCATCGCCCA
>JANLJK010000382.1 GCA_029255525.1 Pseudolabrys sp. | reverse complement strand
ATCGTTGAGCTTGGCGACCAGTTCGGCACCTTTGCCCTTGGGCACCGCCACAGCCAACGGCAATTCCCAGAACAAGGTCTTCGGCTCGGTGACCTTGCCGGGCACGACCATTCGCGCGATGCGCGCGCCGGCCTGGAAATTCAGCGCGGCGGCGTCCGCCTCGCCATTGACGATCTGCTTCAGGCTCTCGTCGTAGTCGGCGCTGACGATCAGCTTCACGTCGGGAAAGCGCTTGGCGATGTATTCGGACAGCGGACCGGTCTTCGGCGTGGTCACCGTCTTACCGGCGAGCGCGGCGAAATCGGGCGTGGACGCCGGTGCACGCACGAACAGCGCGCCGCCGGTGACGACGAGCGGCGCGCTGAAGTCGAACAGCTTGGCGCGGTCGGGATTGATCGCCAGCGGGAAGATCGCCTGGGCGCGCCCGTCTTCGAGCGTCTTCTGCACCTCGGTGAACGGCACCGGCACCAGCACAATGTCGACGCCGGCCTTCGCCGCGGCCGCCTTCAAGACGTCGACGGCAAGCCCTTCCGAGCGGCCGTCCTTGGCCTCCGCGAAGGGCGGAAAGCGCTGATCATGCGCGATACGCACCGGCTCCGCCACCGCCACCGCCACCGTCGCGCCACAGGCCGCGACCACCGCCAACAACGTCGCACGCAGAATTGTGCCCCTCACAACCTTCATGTTGTTCCTTTCTCATCCACTCCCGGCGGCCGAGACGTTAGCGACCGGCGAACAGACGCGCCACGGCGCCGGGCGCGAATGTCGGCCCCATTACGCTCAGCGCTGGATTCCCATACAGCGCGATGATTCTTGTCGCGTCGTAGCGCGATACCGTGACCTTTGCACAGGCGGCATTCGAATACGCGACAGCATGCTGTAGTATGCACGCCATTGTGTGACGCGTGATTGCAGTACGTTGCCGACAGTGGGGCTCGTTCGATGAAGTTTGCGATGGCGCGTTCGGACGTCGTCCGGGCGATCAACCAACGCTGGCTGCTCAAGTTCTGGAAACAGAACCTCGGCGATCATCGTGTACCGTTATGGCAGTCGATCGCCGCCGGCAGCCTCAACAGCATGTCGGGCAATCTGGGTTTCTTCGACGTGATAAGCGCGAGAGCTGAGACGCGCTACCTGATCCGCTTCAACGGCGGCACCGTCTCCGCTGTTTACGACTCAACCGATGGCCGCGCCAAATTTCTCGACGAGTTGCTGCCGCCGGAGCGCCACGCCACCCATCTCGCGCCGTACCATCAAGCAGTCGACGGCCGTTGTCCGGTCTATACCATTCACGACCTCAACGATCATAATGGCCGTCTGGTGCATCATGAACTTCTGCTGCTGCCTTTCGCGGCCGATGGCGAGAGGGTCGACCGTATCCTGGCGTCGTTCGAGTTCATCTGCCCGGATGGAGCGTTCGAGGAGCGCGGCCTGATGCATGCGCAGCGGACACCGCCGACGCAGCAACTGGCGGCGAGAATCGACGTCGCATCATTGATGTGACGGCGCGGTCGCCCGCCTTACGCGGCCAGCGCCGCGGCGTCGTGGCCGCAACCTCACTCGATTACCTCGAACGAGAAGTCCGTCGCCGCCGATGGCGGCGATCTCGATCGCCCGCTCGGCCACTCCAGAATTCCCAATGATATCATGCCGGTACGGCCGGCACTTCGACGATGCGGCGGTACAGGTGCCAAGTCGTATGCCCGAGCACGGGCAACGTCACGAGAAGCCCAAGAAACAACGGCAACGCCGATACGATCAACAACACGACGATGATCAGTCCCCACCCGATCATCGGCACCGGGCTCGTCACCACCGCGCGCACGCTGGTGATCATGGCCGTGACGAAGTCGACATCGCGGTCGAGCAGCAGCGGAAACGACACCACCGTCAACGAAAACAGGACGAGCGACAGCACCGCGCCTTCCACATTGCCGACGACCAGGAAGGCGAGCCCCTCATTGGTCGTGAGGATCACATTGATGAATTCGTGCAGATTCGAGAACGAGGCGTGCAGGCCGAGAAACAGCGCCATCAGGAAGCGCACCTGATACATCCACATCACGAAGACGAAGAGCGTGACGAAGGCCATCCAGCCGAGTTCGCCACGGGTACGGATCGCGTGCCAGATGCCGCTCCAGGTCGGCACTTCGCCCTGCTCGCGGCGGCGGCTCACTTCATACAGCGCCAAGGCCGCGAAGGGGCCGATCAAAGCAAAGCCGGCCGCCAGCGGATAAGCGAGATAGGTCATGCCAAGACCGGTGGCGCAGAACACGATCAAGACGCCGCCTGCCGCATAGAGCGCGCCGACGATGAGCCCATAGAGCGGCAGCGCCTGGAAGTCGCGTATGCCTTTGCCAAGCGCATCGATCACGTCGGCGGCCGTGATCGGACGCACCACGGGATCAAGCTTCCCCGAGATCGAAGACATTGTTTCCTGCCCGAAGCTGTTTTTCTTGCTTCTTGGAACCAAAGTCTGCACCGCCACAGCGGCCGGCGTCAAAGGAAACGGCCAGAGAATTCCACGGCGCCACCAAGTTCTTCAAAGGTTGCGATGCTTACGGTGTTGAGAGACGAGCCTTGTGCCAGCGGGAGGGTCCCCCGCGCGACCACCCGTGCCTATTATTTCGCCCTGCACAACGGCGAGGGAGCGCCTATATCAAGCGCTTCGGAACATCCCCGTAGGAGACACGATAATGGAACAACGCAGCCTGGGCCGCGGCGGCCTCAACGTATCGGCGCTTGGATTGGGCTGCATGGGGATGTCGGAGTATTACGGCCCGGGCGACGACGCCGAATCCATCGCCACCATCCACCGCGCCCTCGAACTGGGCGTGACCATGCTCGACACCGCCGACCAATACGGCGTCGGCCGCAATGAGGAATTGGTCGGCCGCGCGGTCAAAGGCAAGCGCGACAAGGTCGTGATCGCCACCAAGTTCGGCTTCATACGCGGCCCAAACGGCGAACGTCTCGGCGTCAGCGGCAAGCCGGACTATGTGAAGAGCGCCTGCGACGCCAGCCTCAAGCGCCTCGGCGTCGAGGTGATCGATCTCTATTACCAACACCGCGTCGACCCCAACACGCCGATCGAGGACACCGTCGGCGCCATGGCCGATCTGGTAAAGGCCGGCAAGGTGCGCTTCCTCGGCCTGTCCGAAGCAAGCCCCGCCACCATCCGCCGCGCCTATAAGGTGCATCCGATCGCCGCCCTGCAGACCGAATATTCGCTGTGGAGCCGCGACCCGGAAGACACTTTGTTGCCGACCTTGCGCGAACTCGGCATCGGCTTCGTCGCCTACTCACCGCTCGGCCGTGGTTTCCTCACCGGCGGCATCAAGAACCCGCAAGAGCTGGCGACAGACGATTTCCGCCGCGTGTCGCCGCGCTTCTCCGACGAGAACTTCAGCCGCAATCTCGATTTGCTTGCCGCGGTCGAGGCGCTCGCCAACGAGAAACAATGTAGGCCGTCGCAAATCGCGCTCGCCTGGGTGCTGTCACGCGGCAACGACATCGTGCCAATCCCCGGCACCAAGCGCCGCACGTATCTCGAGGAGAACGCGGCGGCGGCAAATGTCACGTTAAGCGCCACCGACCTCAATCGCTTGGAGAAGGCCTTCCCCAAAGGCGCGGCCGCAGGCGAGCGTTACGCCGCAGCGGGAATGCAGACGTTGAATATTTGAGCGGAGCAATCGATCACTCCGTCATTTTGGGGCGTCCGCCGGAGCCCGCAGGGCGAAGCAGGTCAACCCGGAATTCATACTCCGCAGCGCTACGCGTATGAATTCCGGGCCCGGCCCTATCGGGCCATCCCGGAATGACCGCTAATCAAAATGCTTCCGCCGGCAACTCCATCATCGAGGCCGCCCCGGCCTCGATGCACGCGAGCCGTATCGCCGTCTCGGGCAACATGCGCTCCATGAAGAAGCGCCCAGTGACCAGCTTGGCGTTGAGCATTGGCGCTGCGCCGTCGGCCTTCGACTTCTCCATCGCCGCCTCGGCGATGCGGCACCACATATAGCCGAGCGCCACCAAGCCGAAGAGATGCATGTAATCATATGAGCCCGCGCCGGCATTGTCGGGCTTGGCCATGGCGTTGTTCATGAACCACATCGTGCCCTGCTGGAGATGCGCCAACGACTGACCGAGCGGCTTGACGTAAGGCTCCATCGCCTCGTTGCCGGCGTGCTCCTTCAGATAGGTCTGCACCTCATTGAAGAAGGCCATGATGGCGCGACCACCGTCCTTGGCGAGCTTGCGGCCGACGAGGTCGAGCGCCTGGATCCCATTGGCGCCTTCGTAGATCATGGGAATGCGCGCGTCGCGAACGAACTGCTCCATGCCATGCTCGACGATATAGCCATGGCCGCCGAACACCTGCTGCGCCATCACAGCATTGGCGAAACCAAGATCGGTCAGCACGCCCTTCACCACCGGTGTCAGCAGACCCATATGGTCGTCGGCCGCCTGACGCTGCTTGTCCTCCGGCGAGCGGTGCGCGATGTCGCCGTTGAGCGCAGTCCAGATCACCAGCGCCCGAGCCGCTTCGTTGAAGGCGCGCATCGTCATCAGCACGCGGCGCACATCTGGATGCACGATGATCGGATCGGCCGGCTTGTCGGGGAATTTCACGCCGGAGATGGCGCGGCCCTGCAGGCGTTCTTTGGTATAGATCACCGCGTTCTGATAAGCGACCTCGGACAGCGCGAGGCCCTGCAGGCCAACGCCGAGCCGCGCCTCATTCATCATCGTGAACATGGCATTGAGACCGCGGTTTTCCGCGCCGACCAGCCAGCCGATGGCGCCGTCATAGTTCATGACGCAGGTGGCGCTGCCATGAATGCCCATCTTCTCCTCGATCGAGCCGCAGGACACGCCGTTGCGATCGCCCAGAGAGCCGTCGGCCCTGAGCATCACCTTCGGCACGACGAAGAGCGAGATGCCCTTGGTGCCTTCCGGCGCGCCCTCGATGCGCGCGAGCACAAGATGGATGATGTTCTCGGTGAGATCCTGCTCGCCGCCGGAGATGAAGATCTTAGTGCCAGTGATCTTGTAAGAGCCGTCGCCCTGCTTCACCGCCTTGGTGCGCAACATACCGAGATCGGTGCCGCAATGCGGCTCGGTCAAGTTCATCGTGCCGGCCCATTGGCCGGAGATGAGATGCGGCAGATAGGCCGCCTTCAATTCGTCGCTACCATGCTGCAGCAACGCGGCGACTGCGCCCTGCACCAAACCCGGATACATCGAAAAGGCGAGATTGGCGGAAGCCAGATACTCGTTGACGATGATCGACAAGAGGCTCGGCAAGCCCTGACCGCCGAACTCGGCCGGCGCCGACATGCCGACCCAGCCGCCGTCGATGAATTGCTTATAGGCTTCCTTGAAGCCCTTCGGCGTGGTGACACGGCCGTCGGGGTGTCGCGTGCAGCCCTCTTGATCGCCGCTGTGATTGATCGGCGTCAACACGTCTTCGCAGAACTTGGCGGCTTCGTTGAGAATGGCGGCGACAATATCGGGCGAGGCGTCGGCAAAGCCGGGCAGGTTGTTGTAACGGTCGAGATGAAAAACGTCGTTCAAAAGGAACAGAGTGTCTTCGACAGGTGCCTTGTAGATCGGCATGCTTCTCTCCCCGCCGGCGCGTGAGATGGCCGGCCACTTAAGCCGTTAATAACTCGTTAGCTATTGGTCGGTTGCGACCGATTTGCGACCGGCCGCGTCTTTTCCCCAGCGCCGCAGAGCGCGGCACCCCGGCTCCAAGACTGCCGCATCCGGCTTTCAGTGGCGTTAAGCCCTCACCGCGCGAACGCGCGCGTAAAACTCCCGGACAAATCCGACACTTCCGCCAATCTTTAACGGCTTGTTTACCGCAACCGTTAAAAAGTCGGTGGGTGGACTGAGGACCGAGCCCGTATCCACTCGCCGTTAACGAGCACCGGTTCCACGAGGGTCGATGAGCGACTCTCACGCCTCCACCTAATGTGGGTGTGAGAATGAAATTTGGCGTGCCGTGGAGTGTAAAAGGCATCCGACCGGAAGCGCGCGAAACGGCGCGTGAGGCTGCACGCCGGTCCGGGATGTCGTTGGGTGATTGGTTGAACTCCGTCATTCTCCAGCAGGCGGAAGAAGACCGCATGCATGCGGGCGCACCCGACCACGACGACGAAGATGCCTACGGCGAAGAGCTGTCCGGCGTGCACCAGCGGCTGGACGACCTCACCCGCAAGATCGATCACTTCGCCCGTTCGGGGCCCGCGGCCTATGCGCCTAAGCGCGCCCGCAACGAGAACGACCAATTGGCCGAGTTGATCGGCCGTCTCGACCGCCGCATCGAGCAGTTCGTCACCACCGCACATGCGATGCCACGCGCAATCGCCGCGCCGATGCCGCAGATGATGGCGCCTCCCATGGCGCAGCACGTACCACCGCAAATGCCGGCCCATATGGCACCGCCGATCGCGCCGGCGATGCAGGCCTATGCGCCACCACCGCCTCCGGCCCCCTTGGCGATGCCGCCCATGCAGATGCCGCCGGCGCTCGACCGCGCCATCGCGGAGATCTCAGCGCGGCAACGCGCGCTCAATGGTGCGCCGGCACAGGCGCCGGTTCAGGCATTTCAAGCACCCGTTCAGCCACGGCAGCCGGTGCAGACGATGCCGCCGGTGCCGACGCAGGATCTCTCGGGCCTCGAAGATCAGCTCCGCCGCATCACCGACCAGATCGAGACCCTGCGCAGACCGGGCGTCGAGGAGGCGATCAACGCCTTGCGCGGCGAGCTCGGCGAGATCGGCCGCGCGCTCAACGACGCGATGCCGCGCCAGGCGATCGACACCATCGAGCGGCAGATCCAGGGCCTGACGCAGCGCATCGCCGAAGGCCGCAATAACGGCGTCGATGGCGGCGCCATTGCCGGCGTCGAGAGCGCGCTCGCCGAAGTGCGCGACGCCTTGCGCGGCCTGACGCCCGCCGAAAGCCTGGTCGGCTTCAACGAGGCGGTGCACGGCCTCGCGCACAAGATCGATCTCATCGTCGCGCAAAAGGATCCCGCGACGCTGAGCCAGCTTGAGCACGCCATCACCACCTTGCGCGACATGGCGCAGCACGTCGCCTCGAACGAGGCCGTGGGCGAACTCGCCGCGCAGGTGCATATGCTCAGCGAGCGCGTCGAGCACATGTCGAACGCGGGCCCGGCGGGCGATGCGCTCAACCATCTCGAACACCGCATCGATGCGCTGAGCCGGGCCTTGGCCGAGCGCGCCCAGAACGGCAATGTCGTGCCGCCGCGCCTGGAAGCGCTGGTGCAGTCGCTGTCCGACAAGATCGAGATGATCCAACAGCGGCGCGGCGACAATGTCGCCGTCGACCATCTCGAAGACCGCATCGTCAAGCTGGTCGAGCGCCTGGACCTGTCCGATTCACGGCTCGGCCATCTTGAGACGATCGAACGCGGCCTCGCGGACCTTCTGGTCCATATCGAGGACATCCGCTCCAACAAGCAATCCGAAGCGCTGCGGGCCGACAATTCGGCTCACGTCGACGCGCTTAAGCAGGATCTCGCCCGCACGCAGAATGTGCTGGAAGCGGTCAATGGCACGCTCGGCCATGTGGTCGATCGCCTCGCCATGATCGAGAAGGACATCCGTGGCGAGAACCGTGGCGCGCCGGCCTTCGAGAACGACACGCTCGAACTGACCCAGCCGGTCGGCAAGCTCGCCGTCCGCGTGGTGAACGATGCGCCGGAGCTCGCGCCGCGCATGCCGCAGGCCACGCAGCTGGAAATGCCGCAGGCCCGACCGCCTGCGCCCGTCACACCGGTCGCACCGCCGGTACAGTTCGCTCCGCCGCCACAACAGCCCGTCCCGCAGCAAGCCCCGAGACGCATGCCGCCCGCCGGGCACATGCCGATCGATCCCAATCTGCCGCCCGATCAGCCGCTCGAACCGGGCTCCGGCCCGCCGCGCATTCGCGCCGGCGCGCGCATTGCCGCCTCCGAAGCCGCGCTCGGTCCGGCGCGGACCGCGTCCGCCGCCGGCAGCAAATCAAGCTTCATCGCCGCCGCCCGCCGCGCCGCGCAAGCCGCCGTGGAAGAGGCGAGTTCCCACCTGCCCCGCTCCGCGCCCGCGGCAATTGACGACAGCCAGCCGGCGTCGTCGCTGCGCGGCAACGTGATGAAGCGGATGAAGTCGCTGTTCATCGCCGCCAGCATCGTGGCGGTCGTCGTCGGCACCGTGCAGATCATGGGCAGCATGGTCCATCGCAGCCCGACGCCGAAGGATCTCAAAAACACCGAGACCAGCGCGACCAAGAACGACTCCCTGGTCAATGACGACCAGGATGACGCACCCGACGCGCCGCCGGCCAATGTGCTGGCGCCGTCGAAGCCGGTCGACCGTACACCGCCGTTAACCGCGCCGGCTCAGCCCGCCGCGCCGTCGATCGGCACGCCGCCGCCGCCGTTCAACATGAACCAGAACCTCCAGGGCATGCCGTCGCTGCTCAGCCCGCCGGCGATGAACCCGGTCCCCGCGAACGACGTCACCGGCTCGATCTCCAAGCAGCCCGCCAAGCAACCTGTCGCACGCACACCGGAAACGGGACCGGCGGTTTACAGCGACCGCCTGCCGATCGCGATCGGCGGCCCGAAGCTGCGCACCGCGGCGCTGGCCGGCGACAGCGGCGCGGCCTACGAGATCGCGATGCGCTACGCGGAAGGCCGCGGCGTGCCCGCCAATTTCGAGGAAGCCGCGCGCTGGTACGAGCGCGCCGCCGCCAAGGGCCTCGCGCCCGCGCAGTTCCGCTACGCCAGCCTGCTCGAGAAGGGCCAGGGCGTGCGCAAGGATCTAGCCCAGGCGCGCAAGCTCTATCTGGCCGCCGCCGCCAAGGGCAACGCCAAGGCCATGCATAACCTCGCCGTGCTCTACGCCGAGGGCATCGAGGGCAAGCCGGATTACGCGACCGCGGCGCAGTGGTTCACCAAGGCCGCGCAGCACGGCGTTCCCGACAGCCAGTACAATCTCGGCGTGCTGGCCGCCCGCGGTCTCGGCGCACCCAAGAGCTTCATCGACTCCTACAAGTGGTTCGCGCTCGCCGCCGCGCAGGGCGACAAGGAAGCCGCGCGCAAGCGCGACGAAGTCGCCAGCCAAATGGACGGCAAGACGCTCGCCGCCGCCCAGCAAGCGGTCTCCTCCTTCGTGCCCGAACGGCAGCCGCACGACGCCGTCAGTGCTCCCCAGCCGTCCGGTGGATGGGACAATGCCGGCAGCACCCCCGGCGCGCAGGGCAAGGTCAAGTCGGCCATGCCGATGTCGCTCGGCGCGCTCAACAGCGGAAAGCGGTGAACAAACACGACGTGTCATTTGACGTTGTGCTCGCCCGCGCATTCATGGCTAAGATCGATCTGAGCTCCGAGCCAACGTCGCTGCCGCCGGTCGCGAGGCCCCCCGGCTGATCGTCCGCATCGGGGTTTGATCTGACCTACGCCCCCGGGCGGCCTCGAACGCCGGACATAAGCGCTTGCAAATCTACCTTCCGATCGCCGACCTGCCGGTCAACATCTTCCTGGTGCTGGGGATGGGGCTGGCAGTGGGCTTCATCTCCGGCATGTTCGGCATCGGCGGTGGCTTCCTCATGACGCCGCTTCTGATCTTCATCGGCATCTCGCCCGCCGTCGCGGTGGCGAGCGTGACGAGTCACATTGCCGCGTCGTCCTTCACCGGCGCCCTCACCTATTGGCGTAAGCGCGCGATCGATATCGCGCTTGCCATGATGCTGCTGAGCGCGGGCATCCTCGGCACTTTCAGCGGCGTCTGGCTATTCACGCTATTGCGCGCGCTCGACCAGCTCGACCTCGTCATCGGCCTGTCCTATGTGACGTTGCTGACATCGGTCGGCGGCATGATGTTCTGGGAAAGCATCCGCGCCGAACTGCGCGCACGCAAAGGCATGCCGGCGACCTTGCGGCGGCCGGGCAGCCACAATTGGGTGCACGGCCTACCGCTGAAGATGCGCTTCAAGCGCTCCAAGATCTACGTGTCGGCCATTCCCGTCTGGGGCATCGGCTTCATCATCGGCTTCATCGGCGCCATCCTCGGCATCGGCGGCGGCTTCCTCCTGGTGCCGATGCTGATCTACTTCCTGCGCGTGCCGACCGCGACCGTCATCGGCACCTCGATGGTGCTGACGCTGATCACCATGGCCTCCGCGACGGTGATGCACGCCATCACCAACCATCTGGTCGACGCCGTGCTGGCGCTGATCCTGATGGTCGGCGGCGTGATCGGCGCGCAGTTCGGCGCCCGCACCGGCCAGCGCATGCGCGGCGAGCGCTTGCGGCTGCTGCTCGGCCTGCTCGTTTTCGCGGTCGGCCTGCGCTTTGCCTACGAACTGGTGGTGAAGCCGGACGATCTCTACTCCCTGCGCATGGTCAGGACCGACTGATGCGGCGGGCAGCCCTCATCCTCCTGGTAACGATGCTCGGCGCAGCGCCTGCCGCCGCCGAGAAGCTGGTGGTGTCGCTGTCGAACCATCGCGTGGCGGTGACGTCGAGCTTCACCGGCACGGAGCTGGTACTGTTCGGCACCATCGAGCCTGACCAGCCGCGCGGTGGATTGCGGCCCGCTTACGATCTCGTCGTCACGGTCACCGGCCCGCGCCAGACCTTGCGTACGCGGCGCAAGGAGCGGGTGCTCGGCATCTGGGTGAATGTCAATTCGCGGGAGTTTGAGCGGGTGCCGAGCTATCTCGCCATCCTCAGCAACCGCCCGGTCGACACCATCAGCACGCCAGAGATATTGCGGCGGCTGCAGGTCGGCCTCGACAACTTCCTGCTGCCACAACGTATCGGCCCCGACACCGCGGACACCGTGCCGAACGATCCGTTCCGCTCGGCCTTCGTTCGGCTCGAGGAGCAATACGGCCTCTACCGCCAATCACCGACCGCGGTGACATTCCTGACGCCGACCGTGTTCCGCGCGTCGATCCCCCTACCGTCAAACGTGCCGACCGGCAGCTATCCGATCGACGTCAAATTATTCGCCGGCGGCCAGTTGGTCGCACGCACCTCATCCGCGTTGGAAGTGATCAAGGCCGGCTTCGAGCAATTTGTCGCCGACGCCGCACGCGACTACGGCCTGCTCTATGGTCTCGCCACTTCGATGATGGCGCTGCTCACCGGCTGGTTCGCCAGCGTGGTGTTCAGGCGGGATTAGCCACCGCTCCTATCGGCTCAATTGTTGTTGGAACGCCGGGCTCCAACAGTCGCAGGCGTCGCTCGATGCCGAGCGCTTTGAACGACCGCACCACATCATCACCGTTCTGTGTGAAATGCGCCCAGCCGTCGCAATGCACGGGAACGATCGCCGCTTGCGGAAACGCGTGCGCGGTTTCGATCGCATCATTCACGTTCATCGTCAGATTGAACGGACCGCGCGTCTGTGCCGAGCCGGCAAACAGCACAATGACGCCGGCCTTGAAACGCCGTGCCACCTCGGCGACGCCATCGTACCAGACCGTATCGCCGGTGACGTAGAGCGGCCGCATGCCCTCAATCTCCAGCATGAAGCCGACGACATCGCCGGCGAATGGTTCGATACCGGCAGGCCCGTGCCGCGCCGGCGTCGCGGTGATACGCAGGCGCCGTCCGTCTGCCGATGTCAGCTCGACGGACTGCCAAGGCGCTAGACCCTCGGCATTGCCACCGAGACGTCTGGCACCGACTTCCGTGGTGAGCACGCGGCCGGCGCGCGGCAGGAAGTCGCGGCCGGCGTCATCGAGATTATCGGAGTGCTGATCGTGGCTTAGCAGCACGGCATCGACGGCGCCGAGGTCGTCGATGCGAAGCGCTGGCATGCTAGTCTTGGTCAGCGTGACATGCGGCAGCTTGTATTCGCCAGGTGCATCGAACGTCGGATCGGTGAGCAGCCGAAACCCGGCGATTTCGATCAGCACGGTCGGGCCACCGATCAAGGTGAGGCGTGGAATGATCATGGCAACTTCCTTCGTTCGTTTGATTTTTCAGCCGGCCGCCGATGCCGGACGCGTCACCAGATAGATGCCGAGCGCCACCGGCACGATGCCGAATAGGTCGGCGACGGCGAGATGCTCGCCAAGCAGGAGCCAGCCGAACAGCATGCCGAGCGGCGGGATCAGGAAGTGATAGCTGCTGGCGGCGGTAGCACCCGACACAGTCAGGATTCGGAACCAGAGCAGATAAGCGAACACCGAGACGACGAGGACGCTGTAGGCGAAGGCGCCAAGAAGACTCCAGGTTGGTACGATGTCGACGAAGCTCTCAAAACCCGCCGCGAAGGGCATAATCGCGACGCCGGCGGCGAGGCTCTGCACGCCGTTGCCGATCCACAAGCCCTCCTTCGGCGCGAACAACTTGAACAGGATCGTGCCGACGACGAATGCGAGCAGAGCGACCATGGCGAGCAGGATGCCGCTCAATTGGTCCGTGCCGAGCGCCAATCGACTCTTGACGATGAAGGCGACGCCGGCGAGGCCGAGCAGCAGGCCGAGCGCCTTGCGCCAGGACATACGCTCGCCGAGCAGCAGCACGGCGAAGACGGCAGCGACGATCGGGTTGGCGCTAATAATCAGCGCCGCGAGCCCGGCCGACACGGTCTTCAGCGCGATGAAGCCGATGCCGAGATACATCGCTTGGTTGGCGACGCCGAGCGCGGCGAAGACGACGACGTCGCGCTTGGAGAGCGTCCAGTGGATGCCGCTCACGGCGGCGATGCCCATCATCAGCACGCCTGCGGCGAGGAAGCGGATAGCGAGGAAGATGAGTGGCGGACAGTCGGCGA
This sequence comes from Pseudolabrys sp., assembly GCA_029255525.1. Lineage (GTDB taxonomy): Bacteria > Pseudomonadota > Alphaproteobacteria > Rhizobiales > Xanthobacteraceae > Pseudolabrys. The sequence continues at coordinate 6,468 of JANLJK010000382.1, read as the reverse complement.
TGGCGATCTTGCCGACGGCAAAAGCCGAACTCCACAGCAGGATGAAGGCCCCGACCATCAGCGGCAGCTTCAGCCGGCTGGCGATCGTGGCGGGGGGTGAGGCGGTGAGAGCGAGCTGGGACATGGGCAGCGTTCCTTTCCGCCCAGACAGGTAGGCCCACCCCTTTCCATTTGGAAATTAAATGATAGAATTCATATCAGTGGAATTCTGAATGAGCGCCGACATGCTGGATATCGAGCTTCTGCGCAGCTTCGTCTCGGTCGTCGATGCCGGGGGCTTCACCCGCGCCGGCGAGCGGGTGCACCGGACGCAATCGACCGTCAGCCAGCAGATCAAACGGCTGGAAGACTCCATCGGCCGGCCGTTGCTGGTGCGAAACGGCAAGCAAGCAACGCCAACCGAGGAAGGCGAGCGTCTGCTCAGCTATGCGCGGCGCATTCTCACGCTTGAACAGGAAGCACGCGACGTAGTGGCGCGACCGGTTGTCGACGGCGTCGTACGGCTTGGCATTCCGGAGGACTTCGCCGCCTATCGTCTGGTCGAGCTGCTGTCCGATTACGTCCGCAGCCGGCCGACGCTGCGGCTCAACGTGCGCTCCGGTCTCAGCGCGACGATGCGTGCCGCGCTCGAACGCGGCGAGCTCGACGTCGCGCTGGTGAAACGCAGCGCCGGCCAAGGTCCCTGCATTGCGGCTTGGCCCGAGCGGCTGCAATGGGTCACGAGCCGCAAGCATCCGATCGATCTGAAGCGCGATCCAGTGCCGCTCGCCGTCGCCGAGCAAGGCTGCCTCTATCGCGACCGATTGATCCACGCGCTTGAGGCGGCGGACCGCACTTGGCACATAGCCTATACGAGTCCGAATCTGCCGGGCATCCAGGCGGCGGTGGCTGTCGGGCTTGGCGTCACTATCCTGCCGGATGTCGCCATCACGGCCGAGCACAGGATCGTCGACGCCGACGGCTTCGTACCGATCACCAAGACGGAGATCGCTTTGATCGCGTCGGAAAACGCCAGCCCAGCGGCGCGCAAGGTGGCGGAGCTGTTGGCCGACTTCTGCCACAGCCTGTATCCGCGCAAGGCGGCGTGAGCGTCATCAATCCGCGAGGCAGCGTTTAGCGCTGAAGGCACAGAGCCGGTCCTCGCCCAACATGTGCGCGATGCAGCGACAAGGCAGGCTTTCTCGGATCCGAGTGGATTGCTCAACCTAAGCATGCCGTTCTTCCGCGCGCCTCGTGGCGAAATCGAGGCGGCCGCGTAGGAGGCCGCGCAGGAGAATGACAACCTAATGGCTTGACCGGCTGAGCCATCTTGCGTCAGGTGTGCCGCGTGATGCCGAAAAGAAGACACCGGTTTTCGGATAAGATCACGCGGGAAGAATCATGCCCAATGATCTAGAGCGAACGGAGCGGCCGATGGCCAATGACACAACCAGCCGGATACTCGGCGGTTCGCCTTTGGCCGTCCTGGGGCGGCTGATCCTGGTGTCCATCCTGGTCGGCGTGATCCTCTCCGCGCTCGGCCTCGACCCATTCGATATCGTGCGTAGCATCGAGCGCCTCATCCGCTCGGTCTGGGAGATGGGCTTCGACGCCTTCCGCTGGCTGTGGCGCTATTTCCTGCTCGGCGCGGTGATCGTCGTCCCGCTGTGGATCATCATCCGGCTCGTCAACGCGCCGCGCGGCCGCTGAGTTGAGCGCCTCGGTCGAGGTCACCCACGCACGCGTCTTTGCCATCGCCGGTCCGGCGATGCTCACCAATGTCACGACGCCTTTGCTCGGCGTGGTCGCCACCGCCGTTATCGGCCGGCTCGGCGAAGCGCACCTGCTCGGCGGCGTGGCCATGGCCTCGGTCGCCTTCGACTGCATGTTCTGGCTGTTCGGCTTCCTGCGCATGGGCACGGTCGCCTTCACCGCGCAGGCGCTCGGCGCCGCCGACAAGACCGAGCAGCGCGCGGTGCTCGCCCGCGCTTTGCTGGTCGCCGCCGCCATCGGCGTCGCGCTCATCGCATTGCAGGTGCCCTTCGCGGCGGCGATCTTCGGCACAATGGGCGGCACCGAGGCGGTCACCGCCGCTGCCCGGCAGTATTTCTTCGTGCGGCTGTGGTCGGCCCCCTTCGTGCTCGCCAATTACGTAATGCTCGGCTGGTTCTTCGGCCTTGCCCGCGCCCGCACCGGCATGGCGATCCAGATCTTCGTCAATGTCCTGAACATGGCGCTGATGATCACACTGGTGCTCGGCCTCGATGCGGGCATCGCCGGCGCCGCGCTCGCCTCGGTAATCGCCGAGACCACGGGCCTCGCGCTCGGTCTCGCCGTCGCCTGGCGCATCCTTGGCGGCCACCTCGGTGTCAGTATCGCCACCTTGTTCGATCATGCGCGGCTGATGCGCATGCTGTCAGTCAACCGCGACATCATGATCCGCACCGCGGCTTTGATCGCGGCCTTTCTGTTCTTCACCGCGCGCGGCGCCCGCGCCGGCGACGTCACGCTCGCCGCCAATGCGGTGCTGCATAACTTCACCTTGGTCGGCGCCTTCTTCCTCGACGGCATGGCGACGGCGGCGGAGCAGCTCTGCGGCCGCGCTTATGGCGCGCGCGACCGCGCAGGCTTCTCCCGCGCGGTGAAGCTGGTCGTCGCCTGGGGCTTCGGCTTCGGCGTGGCGGCGACCGCGCTGTTCGCAGTGATCGGCAATGCGATGATCGATGTAATGACGGCGAGCCCTGACGTGCGCGAAGTGGCGCGGCAGTTCCTCTGGCTGGCCGCACTCGCCCCCGTCAGCGGCGTCATGGCCTTCTGTTACGACGGCATCTATATCGGCGCGACCTGGGCGCGTGACATGCGCAATCTGATGATTGCGTCGCTCGCGGCTTATCTCACCGCCTGGTGGCTGCTGCAGCCGCTCGGCAACACCGGCCTGTGGATTGCGCTCTTGATCTTCTTCATCGCGCGCGGCGCCTTCCAGGCCGCGCGGTATCCGTCACTGGCCCGCGCGCCCTTCGCGTGATCGGCTAGCCAGGCCAGCTTTCCGCCGTGATCTCGGCCGCGTCGACGCCGATCATCGCGGCGAGCGAATTGCGATTGCCGCGTTTCATCGCCGCCACCAGGTCGCGCTTGATCTCCGACACCAGCCCGATGCCACGGAATACCAGCCCACTGTAGACCTGCACCAAGGTCGCGCCGGCCTTGATCTTGGCAATGGCCGTCGCGCCGGAATCGATGCCGCCAACGCCGATCAAGGGGAATGCGCCTTCCGCGCGCACATACGTTTCCGCCAGCATCCGCGTCCCCAGCTTGAACAACGGCCGGCCGGACAGGCCGCCCGCCTCCTTGGCCTTCTCGCGTTCGCGCAAGGAGCCCGGCCGGCTGATCGTGGTGTTGCCGACGATCATGCCGTCGACGCGGTGTTTGCGGGCAAGGCCAACGGCATCATCGAGATCGGACAGAGTGAGATCGGGCGCGATCTTGAGCAGCACCGGCACGGGGCCCGCCTGACGATGGGCGCGGTCACGCGCTTCGAGCACACGGGCAAGCAGATCGTCGAGCGCCTCGGCCTGCTGCAGGTTGCGCAGGCCGGGCGTATTGGGCGACGACACGTTGAGCGTGAAATAGCTCGCCACCGGTGCGAAGGTCTCGATCAGCCGCACATAGTCCTCGGTGCGATCCGTCGAATCCTTATTGGCGCCGATGTTGACGCCGACGATCCCGCCATTGCCGGACCGGGCGGCAAGCCGGGCCAGCACCACCGGCGCCCCGTCATTGTTGAAGCCGAGCCGGTTGATCACACCGCCGTCGGCCGGCAGACGGAACACGCGCGGCCGCGGATTACCACTCTGCGGCCGGGGCGTGATCGTCCCGACTTCGACGAAACCGAAACCGATCCGCAACAAGACGTCCGGCGCCACCGCATTCTTGTCGAAACCCGCGGCGATGCCCACCGGGTTGGGGAAATTCAGCCCAAAGGCGCGCACCGCCAGTTCCAGCGGATCGGTCGCCGGTTTGGCGATCGGCAGAAAGCGCAGCGACTTGAGCGCCAGATTATGGGCATCTTCGGGGTCGAGCGCCCGCAGCAGCGGGCGAGACAGCCGATCGAACAGACCGATCACGAATTACGGCTCCGGAAACTGGGAGGGTGCGGGCGGACCCTATCGGCGTCCACCGAACATATTCAAGACCAAATGCAGGAAAGCTGTTGCAAAGCAGGGGTGTTTGCAGGGTATAATTCCTACATCTAATTCCGTCCTCCAACAGCGCGACGCCGGTACGACCCATGCTTACGCACAGCCAAATCTGGAACGCCCTTGACCGTCTGGCCGCCCGTCACAAGCTGACGCCGTCCGGGCTCGCCAAGAAAGCCGGGCTCGACCCGACTACCTTCAACAAGTCGAAGCGCATCACCCCCGAGGGCCGCTCACGCTGGCCTTCCACCGAATCGGTGGCTAAGGCCCTGGCGGCGACCGGCACCAAGGTCGATACCTTCGTGACGCTGATCACCGACAGCGCCAAGCCGCCGGTCTATAACGTGCCGTCGATTGGCTTTGCCGAAGCCGGCGCCAGCGGGCACTTCGACGAAGGTGGTTTCCCGGTCGGCAGCGGCTGGGAAGAGATCGACCTGCCGACGGTCACCGACGAACATGCCTACGCGCTGAAAATCACCAGCGATGCGATGAAGCCGACCTATCGCGCCGGCGACGTCATCGTCGTCTCGCCCGCCACGCCGGTGCGCCGCGGCGACCGCGTGGTCGTGAAGACCAAGGCCGGCGAGGTGATCGCCGCCGAGTTCAAGCGCAAGACCACCAAGCAGATCGAGATGAAGGCGCTCAATTCCGATCGCGACAAGGTCGTCGCGATGTCCGACGTGTTGTGGATGGCGCGCATCGTCTGGGCGAGCCAATAGAAGATACCGCTGGCCTTAACTGACCGGTTGCGAATCTCCGCTAGATCTCGGGCGTCCGAAGCGGAAGATGACTGTCGCTAACCGCGGAGCGCGCTTCCGCGATTCGGCAGGATGCGTTCAGAACTCGGACGCTCGCATGTTCTTACTTACCCGGGGGCTTTGATGAATCGTCGTCATGCATTGAAAGCGCTGGCTGGCTTGGCGCTGTGTCCGATTTGCGCGCCGGTCGGCTTCGCCGCCGAAGGCGCGCACTGGAGCTATGAAGGCGCGACGGGACCGTCACATTGGGGCGACGTCGACGCCGCCAGCAAGGTCTGCACGATCGGCTCGCAGCAATCGCCCGTCGACATTCAGGGCAGCATCAAGTCGCTGCTGCCGCCGCTGCAGTTCGCGTGGCGCACAAAGCCCGACATGATCGTCAACAACGGCCACACGATCCAGGTCAACGCCGACCCGGGCAACACGCTCACCGTGGGCAAGGACAAATACGATCTGGTCCAGTTCCACTTCCATCACCCGAGCGAGCATCTCATCGGCGGCAAGAGCTTCCCGATGGAGGTTCATTTCGTGCACCGCAACCTCGCCGGCGCGCTTGCCGTGGTCGGCGTGCTGATGACCGCGGGCAAGCCCAACGCGACCTTCAGCAAGATCGCCGCGGCGATGCCGGCGAGCGAAGGCAAGCCGGTGAAGATGGTTGCCGCTGTCGATTCGAACGGGCTCCTGCCGGCGCGGCGCAGCTACTATCAATATGCCGGCTCGCTGACGACGCCGCCCTGCACCGAAGTCGTCAATTGGCTCTTGTTGCGCGAGCCGGTCCAGGTCGCGCGCGCCGACATCGATGCTTTCGCCAAGCTGTTCCCGATGAACGCGCGGCCGGCGCAGAAGGACAACCGCCGCTTTATTCTGAGCTCGTAAGCGAAAGCGCACGGCAAAGAATTTGACCCGTCATCCTGAGGTGGCCGCGCATAGCGCGGCCCTCGAAGGATGAACGGCCAAGACGGTGCCCGACGCAAAAAAGCTGGTTATCATGCCCCGCGAATGCGGGGCATTTTTTTACGCAGAGCGCGCCAGCGCGCCGTCGATCATGTCGACCGTGTTCTGCAGGCGTGGCGGTCCGCTTCGATACCCTAGTGCATTAATCTGTTCTATCGAGCGACTCTGGTGAGTTACTATTCGGCATACTGACCTTTGCCGCCTGAACTGAATTCTGCAATTCCACATCCGGAATTCCATTCGCAAGTGCGAATTCATGCATCTTTTTCATAACATGAATGGCAGCGAGATGAACGCCAAAACATATCTCGCCTAAATCATGCCTAGTGAGTTTGATTTGATTTCCAACTGGGAATTTCTTTTCTTTCCAAGCCAGATGAATAACAATTTTATCATTTTCTCCTGTAGGAACTCCATCTCCGATGGAGTCATTGTCGATCAATCGCTCGGTCCCATCAGGTGCTTGAAGAAAGACACCGGAGAAGCACCACCGCAGCCTGAACAACCCTTCGTTGGTGTTCACATCACGCTCAGCGATGACGCCCCTGCGATGCGCAAGGCAGTTGCGGGCTTGACGAAAC